>NZ_JBVJCO010000009.1:0-89545 GCF_055588525.1 Kitasatospora sp. NPDC041988 | reverse complement strand
TTCTCCCCCCCCCCCCCCTCCCCCCTCCCCCCCCCCCCCCCCCCCCACCCCCCCCCCCCCCTTCCCCCCCCCCCCCCCCCCCCCCACCGCTGTTGCTGTCCGTGCTCCCTCCACCGCCGCTCCCACAGGCCGTGGCGAACAGGGCAACAGCGGCCGCGATGCCGCAGAACACGCGAGGGCGCATGACAACTCTCCTGGTCAATGGTCGTGCTCGGGCCCGTCCTACGAACCCGGACCAGGTAGTCGGCCACCACCCCCGCCCGGTTCCCGCGACTTTCCACCGCTGTACGGCCGGCGTTCCCGCTCGGGCCGTCACTCTCCCGGTTCGGCGCCGGACAGCCCGCCGAGCTGCGCACCGTCCTGTCGGCGGGCCGCAGCCAGCGGCCCGCCGCCCGGACCGGCTCACCTGGTTACCGGCTACTGGCCGGCCTCCTTCGCCTTGCGGCTCCGGTAGGTGCGCATGGCGACCTGGGCTCCGCAGCGGTTCGGGCTGCAGTAGGCGGCGGAGGAGTTGCGCGTACGGTCGTAGAACCCGAGGTGGCACGGTGGGTTCCGGCAGGCCTTGAGGCGCATCCAGGAGCCGCGGAGGGCGACGTCGGACGCTGCCGCGAGCATCCCGGCGAGCGCACCCGGCACCCCGCTCCGGACGGGCGTGAGCCGGACGCCGGAGGCGGTGATCACAGGCGCCAGGGGGTACAGCTCCGCACCCCGGCGCAGGTACTCCTCGGCTCCGGCCCGGCCCTGCTCGTCCTGCTCGCCCGCGTGCGCGAGCAGCACCAGGACCAGAGCGTCCCTCAGTTCGCGGGCGGCGGCGGCATCGGCGTCCGTGACCAGCGCGGCGGAGTCGATCAGACCCTCCTGCCGCAGCCACCGGGAGAAGGCGGCACCGTCGCGGAGCTCCTCCCGACTGCCGTCGATCGCACGGGTGTTGACGAAGGTGAGGACGGTCTCAGCCGCCGCCGAAGGGGTGAGCATCGACCCGCTCGCATCCATGGCCATGAGGTCCACACTACCCGATGCGGGAGAGGCGTCACCTCTGACGGTCATAGACACCAGCGCAAACCTGGGCTTGTAAGTTATTAGCTAACTGCCTATGGTCATAACCATGACGAACAGCGGAAACACCACGGACACGCCCCGCACCTGGTTCATCACCGGCTCCTCCCAGGGCCTCGGCCGCGCACTCGCGCTGGCCGCACTCGACCGCGGCGAGCACGTCGCGGCCACCGCCCGCCGCAAGGAATCGGTCGCCGACCTCGTCGACCGCTACCCCGGCCGGGCCATCGCGCTCGAACTCGACGTCCGCGACGAGGGCGCGGCCCACCGCGCCGTCGAGCAGACCCTCGCCGCCTTCGGTCGCATCGACGTGGTCGCCAACATCGCCGGCTACGGACTCTTCGGGGCTGTCGAGGAGGCGACGGACGCGCAGGCCAGGGCCGTCTTCGACACCAACCTCTTCGGCCCGCTGAACGTGCTCCGCGCGGCGCTGCCCGTGCTGCGCGGGCAGCGTTCGGGCCATGTCATCCAGGGATCCTCGCTCTACGGGCAGTCCGCACACCCCGGCGTCGGCCTGCTCTCGGCGAGCAAGTACGCGCTCGAAGGGCTCTCCGACGCCCTGGCCGCCGAGCTCGCCCCACTGGACATCAAGCTCACCCTGATCGAGCCGGGCTACCTGGGGACCGGCTTCCTCTCCCACCTCGTCTTCGCCGAACCCACCGCCGACTACGACCCGACCGTACGCGCCGTCCAGAGCTCGCTCGGCGGGCTTCCCCCCGAGGCCTTCATCGATCCCGCCCGAGTCGCCGCGGCCGTCCTGACCGCCGTCGACGCCGCACGGCCGCCGCTGCGCCTGGCCCTGGGACGCGCGGCGGAGGACGGCCTCCGGGAGGCGCTGACCGCCCGTCTCCAGGAGCTGGACGACTGGGTCGCCGTCACACGCGGCGTGGACAGCGCTCCCCAGCCGGCCTGACCCGCCGGGAGGCCCGTTCACCAGCCGGCGACCGCAGCCGCGCCGGCCGATGGTACGAAAGATGGCCGTGCCCTCGCGGAGGGCGCGCGAGGGCACGGCCGGCCAGGCAGATGACGCCCGGGCCACCGTGACGGCTACGGGCCCGCTCCGCCCGCCCCGGTGCCGTCCGGGACGGGCACACCGGCTCGGTGGCCCACGACCCGAGGACCAAGGAGCACCCGACCGCGCGTCGCGCCCGCAGCATGCCAACCCCACTCGAACAAGCCAAGAACCACCACAACGAAGATCAACCCAGCTCAACCAGCCCCAACCGAAACGCGGGGGCTAGGGTGGCCGCATGGCCTCCCACTCCAGCTTCCCCGCAGAGCCGTTGGACGATCTCGGGCTGCCGGTGGCGCTCGGGGCCGGGCCGGTGCGGCGGGTGGTGTCGCTGGTCCCCTCGCTGACCGAGGCCGTCGCCGTCTCCGCGCCCGGGCTGCTGGTCGGCGCCACCGACTATTGCAGCCACCCCGCCGGTCTGGCGGTGGAGCGGATCGGCGGCACCAAGAACCCCGACGTCCGCCGGGTCGCCGCGCTCGCCCCGGACCTGGTCCTCGCCAACGACGAGGAGAACCGCCGACCGGACCTCGACGCGCTGCGGGCCGCCGGGCTGGCCGTCTGGGTCACCGACATCCGCACCCTGGAGCAGGCGTTCGCCTCGCTGGACCGTCTCCTGACGGTCGGCTGCGGCCTGCCCCGCCCCGCGTGGCTCGACGCCGCCGAGGCCGCCTGGTCCCCGCAGGCCGGCTCGTCCCCGCTGGCCGCCCGGACGTCCCGAGCCTTCCGGGCCGGTGTCCATCCGCTGTCGAGCCCGCTACGCGCCGTCGTGCCGATCTGGCGCCGCCCCTGGATGGTGCTCGGCCGCGACACCTTCGCCGGCGACCTCCTCGGCCGCCTCGGCGTCCACCTGCTCCACGCCGGCCACCCGGAACGGTACCCCGCCGTTCCGCTGCCCGAACTCCTCGCCGATGAACCCGAATTGGTGGTCCTCCCGGACGAGCCGTACCGCTTCACGGCGGACGACGGCCCCGAGGCGTTCCCCGGCATCCCGGCGGCGCTGGTCAGCGGGCGCCATCTGACCTGGTACGGACCGTCGTTGGCGGAGGCGCCGGCGCTGCTCGCGGCGCAGCTGGCGAGGGCGTCGCTGCGGGGGGACGAGCGGCGGTGAGCTTCGTACCGGATCCGTGCCCGCCCCGACGGTCGGAGCGATGATCCGATCATCGTAGGATGTCGCCCTCTCACCGGGTCGGCCGGTGACACAGGGGGGCGGAACATATGAAGGTGCGTGCTTCACGGCAGGCGCTGGTACTGGTGTCGGCGGCGGCCGTGTCCACGGCGCTGCTGACGGGCTGCGGCAGCAAGAAGGCGGACGACACGGCCGGGGGAACGCCGGCCCCGGCGGCGGCCACCGCCACGGACGCCTCGCCGTCCACGACGCCGACGGCCACCGCGTCGCCCAGTGCGACGGCCGGCGCCACCGCCAGTGCGAGCGCCTCACCGAGCCCGACGGCGAGCAAGACAGCCAAGCCGAGCCCGACCGCGTCGGCGAGCACCGCCAAGCCCACCACCGCCAAGCCCGCCGACCCCGCCCCGAAGGCCGCGCCGGCCCCCGCTCCGGCGCCGGTGGCGGCGGCGCCCGCGCCCGCGCCCGCGCCGACGGCCAAGCCCGGGCCGGTCGCACCCCCGCCGCCGCCCGCCCCCGCCACCCCGCACGTCCCGCCGCTGCAGAGCGGCTGCACACCGAGCAAGCCGCAGCCCGACGAGCCCAAGGAGGCCGTCGCCGCAGCGCTCACCTCGGCCGCCGGCCAGCCCCGCACGCTGAACCTCAGCAACGGCGGCACCGACAAGCTCCCGGCCCTTCCGGTCGGCCTGGTCAAGGCGATCGCCTGGCAGGAGAGCGGCTGGCAGTCCGGCATCCTCGCCTGCGACGGCGGCATCGGCACCATGCAGATCATGCCCGCCACCGTGAGCTGGATGAACAGCAAGTTCGGGACCACCTCCGACCCGAAGACGCTGGCCGGAAACGTCCAGCTCGGCACCCAGCTGCTCGACTGGCTGGTCGCCTACTACGGCGACTCCTCGTTCGGCGGGAAGTACGACCTCTCCCCCGACCCCGCCACCGGCAAGACGCCGCTGCTCGACCTGGTCATCTCCGCGTACAACGCGGGCGCAGGCAACGTGCACTACAACACCGTCACCGACCCGGCCACCGGCGCGACCACCGGCAGCCTGGCCATCCCCAACCCGAGCTACGTCGCCAACGTCAAGGCGCTGATGGCCAGCGCGCCATGGAACAAGGCGGGCTGAGCGACGCGGGCACACGCATGACGAAGGGCCCGGCGGAGGGGCTGCACGCCGCCTCCACCGGACCCTTCGTTGTCGCTGAACCGGTCAGCGCCGCGCTGTGTCAGGCGCGCGCGGCGGTGACGGCGGCGCCCAGCGCCTCCTTGATCCGCGGGCCGAGGCGGGCGAAGCCCAGCTCCTTCATGGCCGCCCGCAGCAGCTCCTCCTCGCTGCGCTCCACACCGTCGGCGTCCACCCACCGCACCACGGCGAGCAGCTCGTCCGCGGAGTAGGCGGTGACGGGACGGCCCGGCGTGAAGTCGGGCTTCTCGGGCTGCCCGGCGGTGGCGGACTCGGGGGCGGCGACGGGCTCGGGGGCCACGGCCTCGGTCTCGGGCTCGGGCTCGGGCTCGGGCTCAGTCTCGGGCTCGGTCTCGACGACCGCCTCGGCGACCGGCTCCGGCGCGACCTCCTCAGCCGTCTCCTCGACCGTCTCCTCGGCTACCGCGGGCTCGGCAACGACGGCCTCGGGCTCCTCGACCACCGCGTCGGCCTCGACGTCAGCAGCCGTCTCCGGCTCGGTGACCTCGGCCGGGGCGGCGACCTCGACGGCCTCCACGTCGGCGGCCGGCTCCACAACCTCGGGCGCGGTCTCCTCGACAACGGGCTCGACCTCGACCTCGGCGGTCACCGGCTCGGCCTCGGCAACGGGCTCGGCCTCGACCTCGGCGGCCGGCTCCACCTCGACGACCTCGGCCGGGGCGTCAGCCTCGGGCACCTCAACCTCGGCCTCGATCTCGGGCTCGATCTCGGCAACCGGCTCCACGACCTCGGGCTCGGCCTCGGGCTCGGCGACCTCGACCTCGGCCTCCTCGGCCACGGCCGGCTCGACGTCAGCCACGGCCTCGGGCTCGATCTCGACCTCGGCCACCTCGATGTCGGCCTCGGCCTTGACCGAGGTGACGCCGACCAGGTCGTCGGCAGCGGGGGACGGCGCCGGGAGGGTGACAACGACGGGCTGGACCTCGACGGGCTCCACGGCCGTAGGCTGCTCGGCCTCGACCTCAGGCTCGACGTCGGCCTCGGCTTCCGCGTCGGCGTCGGCGTCGGCCTCGACCTCCACGTCGGCGTCAGTCGCGTCCTCGGCGTCGGTCGCGTCCTCGACGTCGGTCACGGCCTCGGCGACAACCTCCGGCTCAGCAGCCTCGGCCTCGACGTCAGTCGCAACCTCAGGCTCGACCTCGACCTCGGGCTCGACCTCGGCCACCGGCGCCGCCTCCGGCTCGGTGGTCTCCTCCCGCCCCGTAAGGCCGTCCCGCTGCCCGCCGGCCAGGGCCTGGCGGGCGCTGAAGGCGGCCTCGGCGGCGCGGCGGTCGGCGCGGGCGGCGGTGAGTTCGGCGAGCAGTTCGCCGAGGCCGGCCTCCTCCAGGGAGGTGCGCAGGGAGCGGATGGTGGGGAGGCGGTAGAGGGTGCCTTCGTCGGCGGCGAGGCGCTCGACCAGGTCGACGAGCTCACCGAACGGCAGCGCGTCGAGGTCGTGCTCGGGCAGCAGGCGGCCGAGGTCGCGCAGGCCGGTGCCGATCGCGTCGACGGCGGCGGCGGTGCCCTCGACCAGGGCGCCGTCGGCGGGCGGGACGGGCAGGGCGCCGGTCGGGGCGAGGACGGCCCAGGCCCGGCGCTCGATCTCGGCGGAGGTGAGCGCCTCGTGCAGCTCCTCGGGGCGGACCTTGCGGCCGCCGGCGGCGAGCGCGGCGGCCTGCTTGCGCAGTGCCCGCACCTTGAGGAAGGAGAGCTTGATGCCGCGCTCGCGGCGCCAGGCGCGGTCCGCGGTGGCGGCGACGAGCGCGTCGAGGTCGGCGTCGTACGCGGCACCGGTCAGGGTGGCGGACGTCTGGTGGACGCGCTGGAGCGTCTCGGCGAACAGGGCGGCGACGGCGACGGTGCCGGGCTCGTCGAGCTTGGCGTCGGCGGCGAGGGTGGTGACGGCCTCCCAGGTCTGCTGCAGGTCGCGGCCGCGCAGTTCGGCGAGGACGGTGGAGGCGGCGCGGGCGTCCTCGGGGGTGGCGACGGTGTCGACGGCCGCGTACCAGGCGTGGGTCTCGGCGGTGAGGGTGAAGGCGCCGAGTTCGGCGTAGCGGCCGAGTTCGTCGCGGAGGTCGGTGTCCGCCGCCTGGCTGCGGGTCTGCTCCAGGTCCTTGGCGTCCTTGGCGTCGTTGGCGTCGGCGTCGGCCGCGGTGGCGGCGTCGGCGGCCTTGGCATCGGCGGCGTCGGCCGCGTCGGCGTTGCGCGAGTGAAGCACTGTCATGTGAGGTCCGGTTCTGGGCGACTGCGGCGGGGCGGGCGGCGAGGGGGACGGCGGGCCGGGTGCGCACGGTTGCCCCGGCGGATGGGGCTGGGGCGCGCGGTCGGCCTGCCGGTTGTGGAGGCCAAGAATACGGGTGCCCGTTCGAGCCTTGCACGCACCCACCGCCCTCCGGGCCGGTGTGGCGTGCCACACCGCCCGCCTGGCCGCTACTCGGGAGGGCCGGGCGGGTGGTGCGGCTCGGGGCCGGGCGGGTGGCCGGGCCGCCGGCGCAGCCCGTTCATCGGCACGGTGCGGGTGCGCCGGCCGAGCGGTGGCCGGTAACCGGATCGGGTGAGGGTGGCGAGGTTGACCGGTGCGAGGTACTCGTGGAGCGCGGTACGGCGCCACCAGGCTCCGGTTTCGCGCAGTTCGCGCCAATCGGTGAACCGGTAGAGGTGGAGGGTCGCCCGGACGTGGGTCGGCGGGGCGTCGGGGAAAGGGTTGTGGCGCAGCAGCCGCAGGGTGTCCGGGTCGTTGGCGAGCAGCCGGGCGACGAAGGGCAGGAACCAGGGCCGGGCGTAGGCGGGTGAGATGCCTGCGAACCACATCAGCCAGTCCAGGCGCAGGTGGTACGGAGCGTACTGGCGCGGGAGGCGGCGCACGTCGCCGGGCTTTCCCTTGAAGCCGTACTCGCGCCAGACGGTGTGCGGGGTGACGGCCGGCTCGTCGGTGCCTTCGACGACGACCTCCTGGCGGATGCGGTTGACGCTGCCGAAGGCGCCGTAGGTGTTGACGAGGTGGAGGCGGTTGAAGGAGCGGTTCATGACCTGCCGACGCGAGACGAGGTTCCGTACCGGCCAGTAGCTGAGGACGGCGACGGCGGCGGTCAGCGCGATCACGATGCCCTCGAACCAGCCGGGCGTGCCGCCGTAGGCGCGGGGGTGGACGGGCAGGCCGAGCCGGGCGGGGTCGACGGCCGCGAGGGCGAGCGTGATGGTGAGCCAGTTGAGCCAGGCGAAGTTGCCGGAGGCGACCAGCCAGAGCTGGGTGGCCACGATCACGCAGGCCGCGTAGGTGGCGGCCGGCTGCGGGAGGAGGAGGCCGACCGGGACAAGGAGTTGGGTGACGTGGTTGGCTGCCGCCTCGACCCGGTGCAACGGAGCGGGCAGGTGGTGGAAGAACCAGCTGAGCGGGCCGGGCATGGGCTGGGTCTCGTGGTGGTAGCGCAGGCAGGTCAGGTCGCGCCAGCAGCTGTCGCCGCGCAGTTTGATCAGTCCGGCGCCGAACTCGACCCGGAAGACCAGCCAGCGCATCAGCCAGAGCACCAGGACGGGCGGGGCGGCGTCCTCGTTGCCGAGGAAGGCGGCCAGGAAGCCGGCCTCCAGCAGCAGGGACTCCCAGCCGAAGGAGTACCAGGTCTGCCCCACGTTGACGATCGAGAGGTAGAGCACCCAGAGCAGCGCCCAGAGGAGCATCGACGCCCAGAGCGGGACGGCGTCGCCGAGCCCGGCGACCAGGGCGGCGGAGAGTGCGGCGCCGGTCCACGCGACGGCGGCGAAGAAGCGGTCGCTGTAGTGGAGGTGGAAGAGGCCGGGCGCCTGGCGGAACGGTACCCGGGCGGTGAAGCGGGGGACGGGCAGCATCCCGTCGGCGCCGATCAGGGCCCGGAACTGGGCGGCGGCGGCGAGGAAGCCGGTGAGGTAGACGGCGGCCAGCAGCCGTTGCACGAGCAGCCTGCTCAGCCAGTACTCGGGGGCGGCGAACCAGTCCATGAGAACTCCCTCCGAGAGGACCGCCGGCTTCGGCCGGTAGACGAAACGCACTCCCGGCCCGGGAACCGTGCTTGTAGCACCGAGCCCTGCGTCTGTGCAGCGGGCAGGGCTTGTCCGGGGGCGGCCATCAGGCCGACTCGAAGCCCCACGGCTTTGGCCGTTGGGGAGGAGTCACGCGGCCCATGCCTACCATCGAAGGCCGCACGGCGGGACACGGCCGCAGCACGAGGGCGACCGGTTCACCCGCACGGGCCAGGCGCCGTTCCATCCGGCCTGGGACCATTGCCCGGCCGGGGCCGCGGTCCTGCCGCTTGCCCCGGCCCAGGTCCTCATCCTTTCCGTACCGGCAGCGCCGGCCGGCGGCCCCGCACAAGAAGGCACCGTGGCGGGGAGCCTCTCATCGGGGGTGAGAGGCGCCCCGCCACGGTGGCGGTGGGCCGGACGGGGGCCGGGTGCGGGCTCAGCCCGGCAGGACGAGGCCGGTGTTCCCGGCACCGAGGCCCGGGCGGCCGGTGGTGGCACCGTTCTGCTGGAGCCGGTCGACCAGGAGTGCGGCCAGGGTGCCCAGCTCCTCCTCGGTGCGGGACTGCGCGGTGACGTCCATGCCGACGGTGAGGACACCGTTGACCTGGCCGGTGCGCGCGGCCCGCAGCGGGGTGCAGGTGAAGCTGAAGATCTGCTGGATCCGCTGGGCGTCCGGCCGGGTGGAGTTGATCCGGACGTCGTTGAGGACGGTGGCCCGCCCGGCGTGGTACGCCTCGGCGACCGCCTGCTGGAGGCCGGCCGCGCCGAGCTGCGGGTAGGCGTGGCCGACCGAGCCGTACGCCGCCGGGGCGCCGAAGATGTCGGCGTGCTGGGCGTTGGCGTAGCGGATCTCCTGGCCGGGGCCGTCGGTGAGCATGATCGGGAAGGGCGAGCCGTCGAAGGCCGCGAACATCTCCTGCTGCTGGGCGAGCAGGTTGTCGCGCAGCCGGATCTCGGAGAGCAGCGCCTCGGCGAGGTGCTGGATGTCGCGCAGCCGCTCGCGGCCCCACTGGCGGGGTTCGCGGTCGAGGACGCAGACGGTGCCGATGACGGTGTTGGTGTCGTCGACCAGCGGTGCGCCGAGGTAGGCGCGCACACCGAGTTCGTCGACGACCGGGTTCCCGGCGAAGCGGGGGTAGGCGAGGATGTCGTCGAGGGCGAGCGGCGAGCGCTGGGCGACGACGTGCGGGCAGAAGCCGTGACTCAGCGGCATCTGACGGGTCGGAAGGTCGAAGGCGATGCCGCGATCGGCCCAGGAGGCGCCCCCTTCGGCCGAGATCTCGGTCGAGTTTGGCGGAATATAGAGCCCCCGGAACATCTGCCGCTCGTCGTTGATGAAGTTGACCATCGCGATGGGGGCGCGGGTGATGCTGGCGGCCAGGTGAGCGAAGCGGTCGAAGGCCTCGTCCGCGGTCGGTTCGTTGAGACCCAGGCTGCGCAGCCTGCGGGTCCGCTCGGACTCACCGCCGGCACCCGGGAACTGGCCTGGAGTGCTCATCACATCAGTCATGGCGCACATGTAATCAGACATCCGGCACGATCCGCGCTCCCGGCCCACCGGATCCCCGGTTGCTGATGGACAGTCAAAGATGCACGTGGGCAGCGTTTCGACTGGTCGTCAAAGCGGGAGAAGATCACTTCCCCGCTACGCGGCCTCTCAATCCTCGACCGTCCTTGGGCGATCCGATTCACGCCAATCAAAGATCGACTCTGGAGACACCCGGATCCCCATACAACAATGAGCCCTGCCGAAAACACGGACGGTGTCCCCCACGGCACGGTCCGCACTTCCGCACGCACCGGCTGCACTGGGGCAGCCGACCGCCACCCCAACTCCCCACCCTCGGGCGGCCGGCGCGGATCGGCTGTATGGACGGAGGCACGACCACCCCCCGAACCCGAGAGGACCCAGCATGGCGATGGACTACTTCACCGACGAGCGACACGAGAGCCTTCGCGCGGAGGTACGTGAGTTCGCGGAGAAGGAGGTGCGCCCGCAGGTCGCCCGGATGGAGGCCGACCGCCAGGTCGAGTTCGAGCTTTCCCGGGAGATCGCCCGCCGCGGCTGGATCGGCGTCACCATCCCGCAGAAGTTCGGCGGGATGGGGCTCGGCCACCTCGCCAAGACGGTCATCGTCGAGGAACTCGCCCGGGTCAGCGGCGCGATGGGCGCCATGGCGCAGGCCTCGCAGCTCGGCGTCGCCAAGGTCATCCACTTCGGCTCCGACGCCCAGCGCCGGAAGTGGCTGCCGCTGTTCGCCTCCGGCGAGTCCCTGCCGACCATCGGCGTCACCGAGCCCGAGTCCGGCGGCCACGTGCTCGGCATGAGCGGCACCGCGCACCGCGAGGGCGACGAGTACGTGCTCAACGGCCGCAAGTGGTTCGTCGGCAACTCGCACATCGGCGACGTGCACGGCGTGGTGTTCCGCACCGGCAAGGGCAGCAAGGGCCTCTCTGCGTTCCTGGTCGAGAGCGACCGCCCCGGCTTCCGCACCGGGGACCCCGGCTCGCAGAGCGGCCTGCACGGCTTCAGCTTCGGCGAGATCATCTTCGAGGAGTGCCGGATCCCGGTCGCCAACCGGCTGGGCCGGGAGGGCCAGGGCCTGGACGTCGCCTACTCCTCCTCCACCCTGTACGGCCGGCTGAACCTCGCCGCCGTCGCCCTCGGCATCCACGTGGCGATCGTCGAGGACACCGTGCGGTTCACCGAGGGGCGGATGCTGTACGGCAAGCCGCTCTCCCAACTGCCCAACATCGCGCTCAAGCTGGGCGAGATGCAGTCCCGCCTGATGACCGCCAAGCTCGCCGCCTACCACGCCTCCCACCTGCTCGACCACGGCAAGGCCTGCGACGCCGAGCTGATGAACGCCAAGCTCATCAACACCGAGTACGCGCTGGACTCCGCGCGCAACGCGATGGAGATCCACGCCGCCCGGGGCCTGCAGGCCGAGTTCCGGATCGAGCGCTACCTGCGCGACGCCACCCACGTCTACCCGCCGGCCGGCACCTCGGACGTCCAGCGGCTGCGGCTCGGCCAGGTCGCCGCCGGAACGTACGGCAAGCAGTGGTCGGCGGAGCTGTCCGACCTGGCCGGCTGGGCCTGGACCGAACTGGGCGAGCGCGAGTCCGCCGCGGAGGCCGAGGCCGAGGCCGGGCAGTCCATCGAGGCGGCGCTGCTGCACCTGCCGATGGCGGTCTAGGCAGTCTGAAGCGGACGGGGGCGGACCCGGGGTCGCCCGGGGTCGCCCGGAGTCGCTGTCTGGGCGAACGCCTCCTCGGCCGCTAGACTTGACCTGTTCCTGACGACTTTTCGGAGGCCGGTCCTCGGTCTCCGGAAAGCCGTCGGCCCTTCCGGGCATGGCGCCCGACCAGCGAGGATCCGCCTCCGGCAACCGCGCCGGGCAGCGGACGACCAGGTCATCTGTCGTTTACACATCGTCAGTTGATGTTGCAGCGAAAGCACCTGGGGCTGGTAGCGTGCCCTCCAGTCGGCGGCCGTGCTGCACCCGTCCGGACAGTGACACACCGTCACTTCGTCCGGCATCCCCTCCGGGCACCGCCGGCCGTGGCACCCCCGCTGCCCGGTCGGAGCACACACCGGCGATCCCGCCGTTCGGCCCAGCAACAAGGAATCAGATGCCAGGCATATCGGCCCCCCGCACGGGCCACCGCGCCGGCCGGTCCGGCTCTCTCCGCGGCTCGCTCCTCGCCCTCGTGCTGGTCCCCTGTCTCGGCCTCGCCGCCGCCTGGGGCTACGCCGCCTACCTGCTGCGCGACGCCGGACACCACACAACCGTGTTGGCCGTCAGCGCCGTCGTCGCCGTCGTCCTGCTCTGGAGCCTGATCCGCGGCGTCCGGCTCGCCGGGACGCTCGCCGCCCGGCTCTCCGGGCTGCGCGGCGACACCCTCGCGCTCGCCCAACAGGAGATCCCCGAGGTCGTCGGCCGCCTCCAGGCCGGCGAGTCCGTGCCCGCGCCGCCCGCCTGGGCACCTCCCCGGCGCGTCGGCGACGAGGTCCAGCAGACCGCCGACGGCCTCGCCGCCGTCCGGCAGGCCGCCATCGCCGCCATCGTCCACCAGGCGCAGGGCCGCGAGGGGACGAAGAAGGTCTTCCTCAACATCGCCCGCCGCACCCAGATCCTGATCCACCGACAGATCAGCATGCTGGACGCGCTGGAGCGCGAGCACGAGGACCCCGAGCTGCTGCGCGAGCTGTTCGCCGTCGACCACCTGGCCACCCGGATGCGGCGAAACGCCGAGAACCTGGTCATCCTCGGCGGTGCGCTGCCCGCCCGGCGCTGGCGCAACGCCGTGCCCGTGGTCAACGTGCTGCGCAGCGCCGTCTCCGAGACGGAGAACTACGCCCGGGTCGTCGTCCAGGGCGTGCCGCGCACCTCGCTCAGCGGGCAGGCGGTCGCCGACGTCATCCACCTGGTCGCCGAGCTGATCGAGAACGGCACCACCTTCTCCCCGCCCTACACCCAGGTGCAGGTCTCCGCGCAGGAGGTCCCCAAGGGTCTCGCCGTCGAGGTCGAGGACCGCGGCCTCGGCATGAGCGGGGACGAGTACGAGCGGCTCAACGACTACCTCGCCAACCCGCCCGAGCTGGACGTCTCCGCGCTCGGCGACGACCTGCGGCTCGGCCTCTTCGTGGTGGCCCGGCTGGCCGCCCGGCACGACATCCAGGTCACCCTGCGCCCCTCCCCGTACGGCGGGACGCGGGCCGTGGTGCTGGTGCCGTCGCCGCTGCTGGAGCAGGCGGAGCAGGCCGCCGGGGTGCCCGGCCTGCCGGCCGGCGCCCGGGTCACCCGGACGCCGGTGCCGGAGCAGACCGTCGACGGCGGGCTGGGCGAGATCGACGAGGAGCTGTCGGGCGCGCTCGCCGGGGTGCTGAGCGGGCTGCTGGGCGGCGGGCCCTCGGCTGCGGGACCCAGTGCGGGCGCGGGGAGCACGAGCGCCGGGCTCCAGGGGCCCCAGGGGGACCACGTGGACCCCGTCGGGCCCGTCGGCTCCGGGAACCCCGGGAACCTCGGGACCTCGGGGGGCCGGAACGACAGCGGTGTGATCATCGGCGAACTGCTCGCCCAGTACGGCGACGGCGCCACGTGGGGCGAGGGCGAACCCTCCAACGGCGGCATGCCGGTGGGCGCACAGATCCCCGGGCTGCCCGGCGCCGTGGTCGTCCCCCGGCCCACGGTGCCCCGGCCGTACGACGGCCCGGCGGGCGAGCCGCCGGCCACAGGTGCCGCGACGGGTGCTCCCGCGGGCGGTGGCTTCGGCGACGAGCTGCGGGCCGGCCCGGCGGGAAGCCTCCCGGCCGACTCCGCCGCGCCCATCCACGAACGCGCCCAGGAGGCCCCCTTGGAGCACAACCCGGACGGCGAGCTGCGCACCCCGCGCGTCCTGCCGCAGCGGGTACGCAACGCCAGCCTCGCCGAGCAGCTGCGCGAGGCCCACGCCCCCGGCGCCGTGCTCCAGCCGCCGGCCGCCCTCCCGGGCAGGCCGACGCGTGGTTCGGCGAGTATGCCGGTGGGGGGCCACGGAGGTGCACCGGTGGGTGGTCCGACCGGTGGTCCGGCCGGTGCGCCGGGCCTCCCCGTGGCCGGTCCGGCGGGCTACCCCGCCCCGGGCGCCACCGACGACACCACACCGCAGCGCTCCCGCGCCACCATGGCCGCCATCCAGCGCGGCACCCGAACCGCCCGCGCGGCGGCCCCCGACTCGGACGCACCGGCCGGACCTCCCACACCGGCCGCACCTTCCGCAGCTAAGGAACAGCAGTGATGACGCAGCACACCGACACCCAGCGCGACCTCAACTGGCTGCTGGACCAGCTGGTGGCGCGGGTCCCGGAGACCCGGCACGCCATCGTCCTCTCCGAGGACGGCCTGCTGGTCGGCCTCTCCCAGGGCCTGGACCGCGCCGACGCCGAGCACCTCTCCGCCGTCGCTTCCGGCTTGCAGAGCCT
The DNA here is from genome assembly GCF_055588525.1 of Kitasatospora sp. NPDC041988. NCBI lineage: Bacteria > Bacillati > Actinomycetota > Actinomycetes > Kitasatosporales > Streptomycetaceae > Kitasatospora > Kitasatospora sp. NPDC041988. The sequence goes on along the minus strand of NZ_JBVJCO010000009.1, from coordinate 75,206 downwards.
CGCCCGCGGCGCCGGCCACCGCTTCAACGGCGGCCGGGTCCGGCAGACGGTGATCGAGATGGACCAGCTGTTCCTGTTCGTCACCACCGCGGGCCAAGGCGCCCGGCTCGCCGTGCTGACCAGCGAAATGGTCGACGCCGGCCTGATGGCGTACGAGATCAACATGCTGGTCAAGCAGGTCGGCCAGTACCTCACCGCGGCGCCGCGCAGCGACGCCGGCCAGGCCGGCGTGGGCGGCGGTGCGTGACCGCCGACGCCGAGGAGGCCTGGTTCTTCGACAAGGACGCCGGGCATCTCGTCCGCCCCTACGCCATCACCAACGGGCGCACCGGCCCGGTCCGTGACGGCTTCGCGCTGATCACCCTGGTGGTCACCGCCGACCCGCGCACCGACACCACCCGGCTCGCCCCCGAACCGGCCGCGATCATCGACCTGTGCCGCGAACGCCCGCTGGCCGTGGCCGAGATCGCGGCCGGCCTCGACCTGCCGGTGAGCGTGGTGAAGGTGCTGCTGGACGACCTTGCCGAGGCCCGGCTGATCCTCACCCGCGCGCCCGTCCAGCTCGCCGAGGCGCCGGACATCTCGCTGATCCAGGCCGTGATCGAGGGCGTCCGCCGGCTCTGACCGGCGGAGGCCTCCGCTCGCGTCAACGCTTCCAGTTCCCCTTCAGGAGACCCGAATTGACGACCCAGAGCCTGGTGCCGGGCGCGGTCAAGATCCTCGTCGCCGGCGGCTTCGGCGTCGGCAAGACCACCATGGTCGGCTCGGTCAGCGAAATCGAACCGCTGCAGACCGAGGAGCGGATGACCCGCGCCAGCATCGGGGTCGACAGCCTCGACGGCGTCCAGGACAAGTCCACCACCACCGTCGCGATGGACTTCGGCCGGATCACCATCCACGACGAGCTGGTGCTCTACCTCTTCGGCACGCCCGGCCAGTTCCGCTTCTGGTTCATGTGGGACGACCTGGCGCTGGGTGCGCTCGGCGCGATCGTGCTGGCCGACACCCGACGGCTGGAGTCCAGCTTCGCCGCCGTGGACTTCTTCGAGCAGCGCGGCATCCCGTTCGCGATCGGCGTCAACTGCTTTCACGGCCGGCGCGACAGCAGCCCCGAGGACGTCCGGCTCGCCCTCGACCTGGACCCCGGCGTGCCGGTCGTGCTCTGCGACGTCCGCGAGCGTGCCTCCAGCAAGGAGCTGCTGCTCGCCCTGCTGGACCGCGTCCACCGGGACGCCCTCGCCTCGCGGCGGTGAAGCCGGTACGGGCGGTGAAGCCGGTACGGGCGGTGCGGGCGGTCCCGGCCGGGGTCAGGCGGTGGCCGGGGCGGCCGGGGTGAGCTCCAGCTCGTCCAGCGCGTGCACCAGCGGGGCCAGCTCCGGGATCTCGGTGGCCTTCGCCAGCGTCGCCTCCAGGGTGGCGTCGTGCACCGGGCGCGCGGCCTGGAGCAACTCGCGGCCCTGCGGGGTCAGCTCGGTGTAGATGCCGCGCCGGTCGTCCGCGCACAGGTAGCGGCTGAGCAGGCCGCGATCCTCCAGCCTGGTCACCAGGCGGGTGGTCGCGCTGCTGCTCAGCGCCGCGGCGCGGGCCAGCTGCTGCATCCGCATGTGCCAGCCGTCCTGCCGGGAGAGCGCGTCCAGCACGGTGAACTCGACCACCGAGAGCTGGTGCTCGGCCTGCAACGCCTTCTCCAGCGCCGCGTCGATGAGCCCGTGCAGCGCGGCGAGCGTGCGCCACCCGCCGGCGCGGATCTCGGCGGCATCGTCGTGGATACCCATGGCTCGCCCTTCTCTTCCCGGTCCCGTCACTGGTGCCGGCCCCGGTACCGTGTCCGGCCCGGGTCGACGGTGTGACGACCGGTCGAACGTCTCCCGTCCACCCAGTATGCCATTCGGCGCGGTTTACCTGCCTGTGCAAGTACTTTCTCCGCTGGGTGCCGACGCGACCTCCTCCCCCTGCGGCGCCCAGCCGCCCGCGCAGAGCGCCGAGGCCAGCTCCTCGCCGTAACAGGCCGCCGCCAGCCACGCGGCGGTGAACGCCCCGTGGTCGTCCGCCACCACCCGGCCGAACACGTCCCGCGGCTGGTCCCCCGCCGCCGCCCGCAGCCCGCCCAGCAGCGCCGCCCCCGTGGCCAGGCCCGCCGACGCCAGCTGTGCCCCGTCGGCGTCCGGCGTCGTCGAACCGAGCGCGAGCGCCTGCCGGCCGCCGGTCACCGCCTGCTCGACCCGGCGGGTGAGCAGGTGCACGGGGGCGTTGGCGGCGGCCTCGGCGGCGTCGGGGGTCGCTGTTGGTGCGGGGGATTCCGGTGCGGGGGATCCCGGGTCGCGGAGGGGCGCGGGGAGGGTGAGATCGGCGGTCTGCAGCCGCTCCAGGCCCAGGTTGACCCGTCCCGCCCGGTCGGCGGGCAGCGACAGCGACGGGACGCCCGCCAGGTCGTGCGGCCCCGGCCCAGACCCAGGCCCCTGCCCAGAGTCCGGCCCCGGCCCGCTCGGGGCCGGACCGACGGCGAGCAGGCGCAGCTCCGGGCGGGCGGCCCGTTCCAGCCGGCCGATCACCCGCAGCCTCAGCCCCGGCGCGGTGGCGAGCAGCGCCAGGTTGCCCCGGTAGGCCAGGCCCGGGTGATCGTGCGGCGCGCGGAGCGCGACCACCAGGCCGTCGCAGCCGGCGAGCAGCTGCGGCACGCCGGTCGGCCCGTACGGGGCGGCGCCGAGCAGCGTGACGTCCAGGAACAGCAGGTCGCTCCCGGCCGGCCGGCTCTCGTACGGCAACGCCGCCGCCGAGAGGGCGCGCTCCACCTGCGCGGCCGGCGGCTCGGCCCAGAGCCCGGCGACCGGCTCCGCCGTCCATGCCGCGCCCGCCGCGCGGACCGCCTTCACCGAGGCCCCCGCACCGAGCCGCCCGCCGACGGACCGCGTCGCCCCCTGGACGGCCAGTCCGGCGCGGCTGAACTCGCGGTGGCTGAGCAGCGCGTCGCCCAGCCGGACGGCGCGGTTCCCGGCGCCGACGGCCTGCGGGGCCGCGGTCGTCGCATCGGCGTGCGGCATGATCTCCGCGACGGTGCTCAGCCGCCCGGTGGCGTCCACCGCCCAGGTGAGCACGCCCGCGTGGGTGGCCGTGAGCACCGGCTCGGCGAACAGCCCGTACAGCCGCAGCCCGCCCGCCGCCCCGTACGCCTGCCGGGCGGTGCCGCGCAGCTCGGCGATTCCGGCGGCGCCGCCGGTGCCGGCGTGGCCGCTCCCCAGGGCCGCGGTCAGTTCGAGCAGCTCGCGCACGGCTGCGACCAGGTCGGCGAGCCGGTGGTCCGGCTCGCCCGAGCGTGCCGCGCGGACCCGCGTCACCACGGCGACCGCCGCCGCGGCCGGCCGGTGGAGCCCGGCGAGCCGAGCCCGGTGCCCGGCCCGGAGCAGCTCCGCCTGCAGGACGGCCCCCGCGCCGCCCACCCCGGCCGCGAGGACGGCGGAGGCGGCCCGCTGGAGGTGGCGGACGGCCGCCTGCTCGGCCGGGGTCAGCGGCGTGTCCGGCCCGGGTCCGGGGGCGGCGGCCCCCGGGCCGTCCGCCGCTGCGGTGTCGGCAGCCGGGGTTACGGCTGCCGTGGTGTCGACTGCCGGGGTGTCGGCTGTCGTGGCGTCGGCTGTCGTGGTGTCCGCCGCGGCCTCGGGCTCCTGACCGTCGTCGGCGAGAGGGCAGAGTGAGACCGCTGCCGCCCGGTGCACGCAGGCGGGCGCCAACAGGCAGCCGCACCGCACGCCGGACTGGTCGACGACCACCCCGCCGGGCGCGTGCAGGACCAGCTCCGTCTCCTCGTCCACCGCGATCCGCCAGTCGTCACCGGACCGCTGCGCCGGGCACGCGGCCAGCTTGGCGGCCGCGCCGTCCAAGCGCTTCTGCAGCCGCGCCGACAGCCCGGCCACCACCTCGGCAACCACCTCGGGCCGCACCGCCGGCCACTGCGCGCCGGCTTCCATCGGTACCGTCATCGGACCTTCTCCCCCACCCAACGGGCCAGTTCGAGCGGGCTGAGCGCCGCCACCGGCATCCCGGCCGCGACCAACTGGCCCGCGACCGCCTTCGAGTACCGCGCCTTCCCGGTGTCGTCCAGCGCGGCGCAGCCGAGCAGATGGCAGCCGGAGTCGACCAGCGCCCGGGTCTGTGCCAGCAACCCGCCGATCGGACCGCCCTCCTCGAAGTCGCTGACCACCGCGACCAGCGTGCGGGAGGGCACCGTCACCAGCTCGCGCGCGTACTTCAGCCCGGCCGCGATGTGCGTGCCGCCGCCGATCCGGACCTCCAGGAGCAGACCGAGCGGGTCCTGCACCCGCTCGGTCAGGTCGACGACCTCGGTGGAGAACGCGACGAAGTGCGTGCTGAGCGCCGGCACCCCCGCCAGGATCGAGGCGGTCAGCGCCGCCCACACCGTGGACGACTCCATCGACCCGGAGACGTCCACGACCAGGATCAGCCGCCAGTCCGCCGCCTTGCGGGCCCTGGTCCGGAAGACGGGCCGCTCGGGCACGATCACCGTGCCGCCGCCGTCCGCGTCCCCCGGTCGCGCCGGGCGGGCGGTGGCGAGGTTGGCCCGGATCGTCCGGTCCAGGTCCAGCCCGCCACCCGGCCGGCGGCTGGGCCTCGGCACACTGATCCCGGTCAGCGCCGGGCGCAGCCTCGTCGCCAACTCCCGCGTCAGCTCGTCCACCAGCCGTCGCACCAGCGGCCGCAGGCCGGCGATCCGCGCCTCGGGGAGCCCGCCGGCGTGCTCCAGCACGGTGCGGAGCAGCTCGACGGAGGGACGCACAGCGTCGGGGTCGATCGCCTCCAGGGCATCCGTACGGCCCTGCGCCGCGGCCGCGGCCAGCACCTCCTCCCGGATGCCCGGCCCGAACAGCGCGGCCAACTCCTCGCCCCACTCCCGCACCCCCGGATACGGCGCCTCCCGACCGCCCCGGTTGCCGCCCGCACCGCCCCGCCCGTCCAGGCCGGACCCGGAGCCCTCCCCTCGCCCGGTGCCGTACAGCTCGTCGAGCGCGGTGGCCAGCCGGGCGGAGCGTCCGCCGAAGCCACCGCCGCCCGGCCGCCCGAGCAGCAGCCGCCACCGCTCGGCGGGGGCGAGGGCGTGGGTGGTGGGGGCGGTCGGGACGATGGTGGAGGTGGCGGGGGTGGGTGCGGCGGGGGTGGGTGCGGCGGGGGTGGGTGCGGCCGCCGGCGCCGGGTGGCTCGGCGGGCCGGCGAACGCCTCCGGGAGCAGACCGCGTCGGCCCAGGGCGGCGCGGGCCGCCAGGTCTGCGCGGGCCCAGCCGGCGAGCAGTGCGGGCGCGACTGTGTCGGGCAGCGCGCGCAGCCGGGTGCCGAGCCGCTCCTCGACCAGGGTCAGCAGCCGGTCGCGGGCGGCCGGGCTGAGGGTGTCGAAGCCGCCGCGCAACGCGGGCAGCCGGTCCAGGAACCCGGTGTCGGACAGCGTGGTCACCCGCTCCAGCACCGGCTCCAGCACCTCGGGCGCCGTGTCGAAGAGCCCCTCGGCCGCCGTCAGCAACCCGACCAGCGAGCGCCCGAGAGTGTGCCGGCTGTCGGGGCCGGTGGCACCGTCGACCCACGAGGCCGCCCGCCCGCCGAACGCCGCCGGGCCGTCCTGGCCGAGCAGCACCCGCACCGCGCCCGCCGCGCCGCGGACCAACGGGCTTCCGCCGTCGGCGAGTTCGGCCAACGCACGGCCGAGCCGCAGCCCACCCGACCGGTCGGCCCGACGCGCCAACTCCACCAGTGCACGGGCGTCGGCCGGGTCGTCGGAGCCACCCAGCCCCTCCAGCTGGCGCACCGCCGCGGCGGTCAGCACCTCCCCTGCGGACGCCGGCAGTTCGGCGGCCTCCCCGCGCCCGGACGCGCGGCCGGGCGCGGCGGCACCGGCCTCCGCCTCCCCTTCCCCACCCGACGGATCCGGGGCGAGGCCGGGGATGTGGCCGGCGGTGAGACGGTCGAGGAGAGCGAGGGCGTCGAGGAGTTCGGGGAGGGTGGCGGTCCGGGGCACGACGGTGGTGAGCTGGGTGAGGCGGGTGTCGGCGAGGGCGGGAAGGCCGCAGGCGGCGGCTTCGGCGAGGCCGGTGAGGACTTCGCGGGCGGTCGGGCCGTCGGCCTGCTCCTCGCGGCGCAGGCGTTCCCGCAGGGCGCCTTCCGCGGCCTGGGCCGGGGTGACGCCGCGGGTGCCGGCGACCGTGAGCATCGCCGCGGTGGCCGGGGTCCACTGGACGCGCCAGCGGGTGCCCAGGGTCTCGGTGCCGCCGGCGCCGGTGGAGGCGACCGGTTCGGCGTACGGGACGGCGCAGGCGGCGAGGCGGTGGAGCAGCAGTTCGCGGCGGCGGTCGAGGGGTGAGCGCAGCGGGTCGAGGCGGAGTTCTCGCGGGCCCGCCTCGGCGGTGTCGCCGGGGCCGGGGAGGCCGAGTCCGGCGAGGAGTGACTCCACGGCGGGGGCGAGGCCGCTGCGGGGGGCGTCGGGGGCTGCACGGCCGGTGCGGGTGCCGACCAGGACGCGTTCCAGGGCGCGGGCGACGGCGCGGCCTCGACCGAGTGGCTCGCCCTGGGCGAGGACGGTCTGCACGGCTTCGACGAGTTCGCCGCGACCGGGGGCGGCGAGTCCGCGCAGGCGGGCGAGGTCGCCGGTGAGGCGGACGATCTCGCGGGCGTCGGCCGGGCCGGAGGGGTGGTCCTGGGTGCGCAGGGCCTCGCAGATCCGGACGGCGGTGTGGGTGAGCGCGTCGGCGAGGCGCCCCGGGTCACCGCCGGCGTCCAGGACGGTGTGCTGCCACTCGGGGTCGCGGATGCCGGCCGGGTAGCCGGAGCGGGCGTCGAGCAGGGGGTAGGTGTAGGGGATCAACGAGACGACGGGGCCGCCGTCCGGTACGGGTTGCGGATCGGCCTCCGTGCCGTCCGACGGGTCGAGCAAGGCGGGCGCGTGGAACGCGCCGACCACGGCGGCGACCCGGCGCCCGCCGGCTGCGGCGTCCTGGATGCGCGCCCGCATCCAGGCCTCGCGCCGCAGGTCGTACGGGTCGACACCGGCGCTGTCGGCGGCGTCACGGCGCATGGCCCAGCCGACCAGCAGGGCGGCGCGCCGGACGGCCTCCGGGGTGGAGCCGGGGGCGGCGGTCTCGACCAGGCGGTCCCAGAGGTCCTCGTCGTCGTCGCGCCCGGTGAGCCGCCGGCGCAGCGCGTCCGCGACCCCTGGGCGGGCGCCAGACCAGTCGGCCGGGCTCCCGGCGGGGACGGCGGGGACGGTGCGGCCCTGGCCGCGGTGGGCGAGCGGCAGGTCGCAGGCGACCGCCGCCACGCCGTTGCGCTTGGCCCACCGCAGCGCGGCCAGCTCCGGGGAGAAGTCGGCGAACGGGTAGAAGGCGAGCCCGGACGCGCCGTCACCCGCCCCCTCCGCCGCGCCGCTCCCGGCCCCGCCCGGGGCGGCGGCGAGGGCGACCGGCGCCCGGGTGGACTCGTCGGCCAGCCACCCCAGCCAGGGCTGGAACTCGGCGGGCAGCTCGACCAGCACCACCTCGGGCCGGGCGGCGTCGAGCAGCGCGGGCACGACCGCGCTGAGCGACGGCGCGTGGTGCCGGACCCCGATCAGGTACGGCCCGGGTGTGCCGGTGCCCGAGGCGGCCAGCCGTGCCGCCTCCGCCTCCACCACCCCGCGCGGGTCTGCCGGCGCCCGGCGGGGGTCGTCGAGGTCCGCCCCGAGGGCCTGGACCGCGCTGCTCGTCGTCATCGCCTCACGCCTCCAGTGCCGAGCGAAGGTCCCAGAGGGTGCGCCAGGTGCCGGCGCCCTGTTCGGCGCGGCGGCGGACGGGGCCGTCCCAGTAGCCGAGCAGGCGGGCGGCGTCCGTCGGGTCGTCCTTGCGGACGACGCCGATCAGCTGGCCGGGCAGCCGCCCGAGCAGGTCGCCGCCGTCGGGCAGGTAGGCGGCGGAGACGCCGAGGGCGGTGGCCACCGAGACGGCCTCGGCGGTGCTCATCACGGTGGACGGGCGTTCGACGTCCCACCCCTCGGTGGAGCGGCCGGTGCGCAGGTCGCGGAAGGCGGTGACGAGCGCCTCCAGCACGGCGTCGTCCACCGCGTACGGGGCGCCGGCGCGGGCGACGGCGACGGTGGACTGGCGGCGGACCAGCTCCACCTCGGCGGCGAGGCTGCCGATCGGGCCGACCGTCTCGAAGTTGAACCGCCGCTTGAGGGCGGCGGACATCTCGCTGACGCCCTTGTCCCGCAGGTTGGCGGTGGCGATCAGGGTGAAGCCGGCCGCGGCATGCAGCTGGCCGTCCGGGCTGCCGGCCAACTCGGGGACGGCGATGCGCCGTTCGGAGAGCAGCGAGACCAGGGCGTCCTGGACCTCGGGCAGGCAGCGGGTGACCTCCTCGACCCGGGCGACCGCGCCGGCGGTCATCGCGGTGAGCACCGGCGAGGGCACCAGGGCCTCCCGGCTCGGGCCCTTGGCGAGCAGCAGGGCGTAGTTCCACCCGTACTTGAGCTGGTCCTCGGTGGTGCCGGCGGTGCCCTGGACGGTGAGCGCGCTGGTGCCGCAGACGGCGGCGGCGAGCAGTTCGGAGAGCATCGACTTGGCGGTGCCGGGCTCGCCGACGAGCAGCAGGCCGCGCTCGCCGGCGAGGGTGACGACGCAGCGCTCGACCAACGCCCGCTCGCCGACGAACTTCTGCTCGATGGCGAGGCTCTTCCGCCCGGCCTTGAGCTTCTCGCCGTCGCTGCCCATCACGAAGGTGACGACGGCGCGCGGGGTGAGCCGCCAGCCCGGCGGGCGGGGGCCGGAGTCGTGCGCCGCCAGGAACTCCAGTTCGGCGGCGTACTTCTCCTCCGGCGGAACGATCTGCCGTGTCGGGGCCGCCGCCGCGGTCGTGGTCGTCGTGGTGGTCGCGCTCGCCGTCCCGGTCTCGCGAGCGGGAGCGGTCGCTGTCTCGGTGGTCTCGGTCATCGACGGGCCTTCCTGCGGTTGCTGGTCCGGAGCTCTTCGTAGCCGGGGGTGTCCCCGTCGCCGATCCGCTGCCAGGCCCGGGCGAACAGCTCCGGGACGGACAGGTGCGGCAGGACGGCGTGGTGGGTGGGCAGTTCGTACAGCCCGGCCTTCCAGGTCTCCGCCGGCAGGCCGGGGGCCTTGGCCTCCTGCCAGCCGCCGGGCAGGAAGAGGCTACGGCCGGCCCGGGCCCGCTTGGCCTCCAGCACCAGGCCGGTGGCGGCGAGTTCGGCGCGCGCCCGCTTCAGCCGGGCGGGCTTCCAGCCGGTCCACCGGGCGACGTTGCGGTCGGTCGGGTCGGGCAGGGCGAGCAGTTGGAGGTAGAGCGCGGCGGCGTCCTCGCCTAGGCCGTGCGCCTTGGCCGCCTCGGCGACCAGGTCGGGCGCGCCGAGCTGCGGGTCCTGCGCCCAGCCGGTCACCGCCCCGCCCTCGGGCCCGGACTGCGGCAGCGCCACCAGGCGCTCCAGCTCGCCGCTCAGGATCACCTGAAGTGCGCGCCGCTCACCGCCGAACCAGTAGCTGTCGGAGAGCCCGTCGAGCAGCTCCAGCAGCGGGTCGTCGGCGCCGGTGAGCCCGGCCGGGCGCAGCCAGATGTGCTCGTCGTCGCCGTGGCCGGGGGCCAGGACGAGCCCGTCTCCGCAGCGGACCAGACCGTCGGCGTCGGCGCCGCCCTCGGCCGGCAGGCCGTACCGGGTGCGCAGGACGGACGCCAGCTTCTGGCCCTTGACGGTGCGATGGAGGTCGTAGTCCAGCAGCAGGCCGGGGTCGGCGAGCCTGGCCCGCAGTGCGGTGACGGCCTGCGGCAGCAGCGGGCGCAGCGGGCTGTCGGCGGGCAGGTGGTAGGCCAGCCAGCGGAGCGCGTCGACGGTGCCGCTGAGCGTGTTGGTACCGGGCAGGGCGGCGGGGTCGTCGGGGCGGAGGCGGACGTCGCCGGCCTCGTCGGCGCGCACCCGGAAGCCGGTGGTGCGGCTGAGCCAGGCCGTCCTGGCGGGGTTGAGCACCGCCTCGATGTGGCCGATGCCGGCGCCGCTGACGGTGGCCTGGGCCTCCTCGGGCAGGGTGACGAGCTTTCCGAACCGCTCCGTCCAGCGGGCTGCGCCGGCGACGGTGTCGGGGCCCTCCGTCCAGAGGCTCTTCGGATCGGCGGGCAGCAGGGCGGCCCAGACGTCGGCGAGGCCGGTCCGGCCCCGGTCGCGGAGCCAGTCGCGGGCGGCCCTGGCCTCGCCGGACTTGAGGCCGTACTCCTTGAGCCGGTCGGCCGGGAACACGTTGCCGTACCACTGGAAGAGGTTGTCGGTGGGGTTGAGCAGCAGGGTGGCGCGGGTGGTGCCGATGCCCGTCCGCCCGGCGAAGTCGGCGGCGTGGCCGGCCTGGTGGGCGAAGCCGCCGTGCAGGGCGAGCAGGGCGGTGAACCGGGCCGTCCAGTCGGCGGTGAGGGTCTCCTCGGTGTTGCGCTCCTCCACGGTGGCGAACTGGGCGACCGGGCCGAAGGCGCCGCTCGGGTCGTGGTCGACGGCGAGCCAGTGCACCCGGTCGCCGCGGTGGTGACGGCAGCCCAGGACGATCACGGTGCGGTCGCCGTGCCGTAGCACCTGGCCGGTGCGCTTCTCGTGCTTGTGGTTCTTGGTCGAGTCGTTGAGCGGTTCGGTGAGGGTGATCTCGCGCAGGGTGGCGCCGCGGTCGGCGAGCGGGCCGCGGGTGAGTTCGGTGAGCAGCAGGGCGAGCGCGGACCGCTCGGCGCTTCCGGTGAGCGGGGCGGCCGCGGCGTAGGCGAGGGTCCCGAGCCGGCCGAGCAGGTGGAGCCAGCCGTGGTGGTTGTCGTCGCCTTGCAGTTCCACCTTCAGCGGGGCGGACCAGCCCTCGGTGCCCTCGGGCACGGCGGGCGGGTCGGCGAGGACGGCGGTGACGGTGCGCAGGTTGTTGACGACCCGCCACTGGCCGTCCTCCCCCCAGGACCGGCCGAAGCCGCCGAGGTCGGGGAGCAGGACGCCGACGGCATCGCGCAGGTCGTCGTCGCGGCCGTGCTCGGGCCGGTGAGCGGCGCTTCGGCGGGCGGTGCCGGCCTTGGGGCGCGCCTCGGCCTCGGGCTGCGGGACGAACCGGGCGACCCGGTCGAGCAGGTCGGCGGCGGCCCGGGCGAGCCCGGCGACGCCGGCGCGCAGCAGCGGGTGGGCGATGCCGGGCAGCGCCTCGCCGACCGCCGCGACGGGCACCCTGCTGCGGGACTTCTTGCCGTTGGCGAGCAGGCGCCGCTCGCCCTGGACGGTGAGCCAGCGCTGCTCCTCCGCGGCGACCGGCGCGGTGTCCACCGGCCAGGCGGCGTCGATCAGCCGGGCGGCCTGCTCGTCGGTGACGGCGCGCAGGACGAGCGAGCCCTCCTCGTCGCGCGGCGTCAGGGCGTGCCAGTGGACGAGCGGCGGGACGAACCCGGTGCCGGCGGCATCGAGCCCGCCGGCCCGGCAGACGCCCAGGTCGGCGGTGGTGCCGGTGGTTCCGTCCACCCGGATGCCGTCCGCGTGGGCACCGTTCGCGTGGGCACCGTCCGCCTGGGTGCGGTCGGCGTGGGCACCGTCGGCGTCGGGCAGGGCGAGAGCGAGGCTGCCGCCGCGCTGCTCGACGACCAGCGGGCGGGCGCCGCCGGGCAGGGCGAGCCGGCCGACCGGGAAGCGCTGGGCGTGGCTGCCGCCCCCGGACAGGACGAGGGTGGTGCCGTCGGCGGTACCGGTGGTGACTCGGCCCGCGTCGACCCGGACCCAGCTGCCGAGCGCGGCGCCGTCGGTGCCCAGCGGGGTGGACTCCAGCCCGGGCTGCATCGGCAGCAGCCGGGTGCGGTGCACGTCGAGCCGGCCGGCGGCCGCGGTGGCGGCGATCCGGGGCGGCTCGGCGGCGCGGCCGAGGGTGCCGGTGGCCGGGTCCAGCTCGGTGAGGAAGCCGCCGCCCTGGCCGTGGCGGACCGTCCAGTGGCCGGTGCCGTCGCCGATCACCGGATGCTCGCCGGGCATCCGGGTGTCGCCGGCGTGCAGCGGGCGCTCGCCGGTGGTCCGCCCGCCGCCCGGCAGCGGGAGGGACGGGGCGTCGGGCTCCTGGTTGCCGCCGTAGTAGCGGACGACGGTTTCGCCGCCGAGGAGGAAGGTCTCGGCGGGGCGGCCGGACCAGTAGGCGTGCTGCTTGCCCTCCCGGTACCAGGCGACCAGCAGTTCGCCGTCGACGTAGCGGAGCCGGGGCCGCTGCCACTGCTCCAGCTTGTCGGGGATGCGCAGGGTGTGCTCCAGCAGGATGCCCTGCGGGCCGGCCACCACGACCTGGTTCTTGCGGGCCAGGACGAGGTGCGGCCAGGCGTCCTCCGCGTACAGGCCCTCGGGGAGGTGGTTGCCGGCCGTGCCGCCGGGCGCCTCGCCCCGTTCGACACCGAGCCTGAGGAGCGCCTCTTCGAGGGCGGGCCAGCCGAGTTCGTCGAAGATGCCGGCCCGCAGGGTGCGGGCGAGCAGGCCGGCGACGTCGAGGCCGGCGATCCGCTCGGCGGCGGCCGGGTTCTCGGCGCGGATGGCGGACCGGCTGGTCCGCAGCTCGCGCAACAGGTCGGCGGCGCTCGCCAGGCCGCGGGCGGCGAGGAGTTCGTCGGCGCGCGCGTCGGACCACTCGACGAACAGCTCGCGCAGCACCGGGAGGGCAGGCACCTGCTTCGCCACGGCGGCGTCCCAGGCACCGGGGACGGCGGCGCGCAGCGCGGGCCGGAACCGGGGGTCGGCGGCGAGCGCGGCGAGCGTGCGGCTGCCGGGGCCGGACTGGGCGACCCAGGCGCCCAGGTCGAGGGCGAGGCCGTCGGCGGGGTCGGCGACCGGGACGCCCTCGGCGAGCAGCAGGTCGAGGACCTCGATCAGGGTGGTGCTCCGGCGGCCGCCGAGGAGGTCGACCGGCACGTCGTCCGCGCGAAGCCGCCCCGCCATCCGCCCGGCGAGTGCGACGGTCTCGGTGCTGAGGCCCCGGCTGCGCCAGCCCCGGCCGATGTGGCCCAGCCAGCGCTGCAGCCAGGCGGCGGCCGGCTCGACGGGCCCGGCACCGTCCAGCGGCCCGGTGCGCGGCCCGGTGAGCTGCTGTTCGGCGCCGCTCTCGGCGAGGACGGCGAGCCAGGAGGCGTCCTGGGCGTTCTGGTCGGCGGCGCCGGCCGGGTCGGGCAGGAGCTCCAGCAGGCGGGCGCGGACCGTCCCGTCGCTGCGGCCGAGGTCGATGACGGCGCCGTGCCAGGACTTCCAGAAGGCGCCGGGCGCCCGGTTGACGGCGGGTGAGGCGAGCAGCTCGGCGAGGAGCGCCCGCTCGTGCTCGGTGCGATCCAGCCCGGCGGCCCGGATCAGGGCGCGGGCGTCCTCGGCCACGCCCGCGTACGGGGCCATGCCGGCCGCCGAGCGCTCGGTGCAGAGCTGGCGGAACCGCTGCCAGGCGGTGAGCGGGTCCAGCCGGCCGCTCAGCTCCCTGACGTACTGCCGCAGCGCCTTGACGGTGAGCGCGCCGGCCAGCGCGAACTCCAGGAAGACGGCGCGCAGCCGCTCCTCGTCCACGGTGAGGCTGTGGGTGCGCTCGGCCTCGCGGGCCTTGCCGAAGAAGGTGCCGGCGTAGGTCTGGTTGCCCTGTTCGAGGAAGATCCGGCCGACCTCCTCGCAGTAGGTGGGCAGGAAGTGCGGCACGGCGCGGCCGAGGCGCACGGCGAGCGCCTCGAAGCCGTCCTTGGCGTGCCCGGGCTTGGACTTGGCCTGCCGGGCGAGCCGCTCCATCTCCTTGACCAGGGCGAGCGCGTGGTGCCCGTTGGCCGGGTCGTGGACCAGCGCCCAGGCCGGGAAGCCCAGCGCCTCCTGGCGGACCTGGCCGACCTCGGCCGGCGCCTCCGCGGGTTCGAGGCCGAGGAACTCGACCGCCAAGTCCTCGGCGGGGCCGAGCGCGCCGGGCACGAGCCGGACGATGCGGCGGCCGTCGAGCGCCGGGTGGGCGTAGCTGCGGGCGGTGAGCACGTCGGCGGGGCTGTCGGGCTGCCCGGCGCCGGGCAGGGTGCCGGCCGGGAGCACCGCTCCGGCGTCCAGCAGGCGCTCGTTCAGTCCGGTGGTGTCCGTGTGGCCGGTGTCCGTGTGGCCGGTGTTCATTCCGCTGGTGCTCATGCGGCTTCCTCCCCTTCGATCGTGCGGCCGGCGTGCAGCGCGGCAGCCAGCCGCATGCCCTCGGACCAGGCGACCGGCCCGACCTGGGCGAGCGGCAGGACCTTGCCGCCCGGGCCCGTCCAGCTGAGTGCGCCGGTCTCACACTCGTCGTAGTCGTAGAAGTCGCCGACCCAGACGCGGGCCTCCAGTGCGACACCGCCCTCGACGACCGGCAGGACGGCGTGGCCGCCTCGCACCCGGTAGCCGAGCCGGGCACAGCGGCCGAGCAGCTCGCGCAGCTCCTTGTAGCGGCCGCCGGCGTACGTGGTGACCTCCGTGCCGGGCGCGTCGGCGCCGGCCGGGCGGTGCCAGACCTCCCGGTACAGCTGCTGGACCTGCTGGGCGACGCCGAGTTCGACGGCGAACTCGCGCAGCTCGTCCAGGTCGTCCAGGAGGACGGGGTGGGGTATCCGGATCTCGCCGTCGGTGAGGCGCACCGTGTCCCCGTCGAGGTCGACCAGGCCGAGCCCGCGCTCGGCGTCTGCGCCGCGCAGGAACCCGGCGACCGAACCGTCCGCCCCGGTGACCACCAGGTCGCGCAGGACCTCCTGCCAGGCCTCGTCGGCCCAGACGGCGGTGATCACGGCGGCGGGCACCGGCAGCGAGCGCACCATCCACCGCTCGACGTCGTCCAGGCAGCGCCGCCGGTGCGCGGCCAGCCACTCGGTGAGCTGCCTGAGCCCGGTGACCACCGGATCGTCGTTCAGCTTCGACGGGACGGCCTTCAATTGGCGGCCCGCCGCGTTGCGGCAGACCACCTTGCCCTCCTCGTCGAGCGCGACTTGGTAGCCGCCCGCTCCCGCTTCCACCCACGCCACGGCCGCTCTCCTCCCAGCTGGTCAGTGATGGGAGGAACGTAACGGGACACACTGACAACGCGTCCGCCGCCGCTTCGCCGGGGTCATCGGCGGTGCGGCGGCGGTCCGGTAGCGGCGGTGGTGCGGCGGTGCGTTGCCGGTCAGACACGCGACAAGCCGGCCGGGACCGGCTCCGGGTTGCCGTCCACCGGCAGGGGCGCGGCGGCGGCCGGCGTGCGGAAGCCCCAGACGATCAGCCGGCAGGCCAGCGCCAGTTCCCAGGCGAACACCGGGGCGGCGGCCAGCGATCCCCACGCCGAGAGCTGCCCGTAGAGGCCGAACAGCACGGCGATCGCCGAGGCGAAGATCAACGGGCCGCCGAGCAGGCCCAGGACGGCGATGAACCGCGGCACGAGCCCCGACCGGTAGAGCAGATGCGCCACCAGCACGGTGTTGGCGCCCAGCACGAAGTTCGGCCCGAGCAGGAAGGTCCAGTCGTGGACCGCGAGCAGCGCCCTGCCGACGGTGCGGGCCGCCGCCGGATCCGTTCCCGCCCCGCTGTTCTGACGGAGCGTCACGATCGAGAGAAGGCTGACGATGCCGACGGTGATGACCGCCGCCTCCAGGGTGCGCAGGCCGAGATAGCCGAGCGCGGCACCTTCGCCGTACCGCCGGACGACGGGGAACAGTGCGATCGCCGTGCCGACGACGGCCAGGGCGAGCACCACCTCGAACAGCGCCCCCAGCAGCACCCGGCCGTCCGGGCCGGGGCCGACGACGAAGTCAGGGTCGCTCAGCACCGGGCCGTAGAGGATCAGCCCGCCGATCGAGGCGGCGTGGGTGACCAGGTAACACACGCCCGCCACTGTGGCGAGCCTTCTCGAGGGGATCACCGGGACTCCTTCACTGGCACGGTCGGCCGCATCCGGCACGCGAGGTGTACGGCGTACACCTTCGCCGATGACGCTAGGGTGTACCGCGTACACCTGTCAAGGAAGGATCGGCCCGGGGCCGGTCCGAGCAGGGTCCGGGCCGAGCGGAGTCCGGGCCTAGCGGAGTCCGGGCCGAGCCCGAGGAGAGGCGGTCAGGAGATGGCCCAGCAGAC
This sequence comes from Kitasatospora sp. NPDC041988, assembly GCF_055588525.1. Lineage (NCBI taxonomy): Bacteria > Bacillati > Actinomycetota > Actinomycetes > Kitasatosporales > Streptomycetaceae > Kitasatospora > Kitasatospora sp. NPDC041988. The sequence continues at coordinate 59,122 of NZ_JBVJCO010000009.1, read as the reverse complement.
GAACGCCACCGCGCGTCGGACCACCCTGAACCGGGACCGTGTGCTGCGCGCGGCCGTCGCGCTTGCCGACCGGTCGGGCATCGAGGCGCTGAGCATGCGCAGCCTCGCCCAGGAGTTGGGCGTCGTGCCGATGGCGCTCTACAAGCACGTGGCGAACAAGGAGGAGCTCCTCGACGGGATGGTCGACGTCGTCATCGGGGAGATCGGTGAAGACAGCGGCCCGAGGACCGGCGCGAGGGCCGACGCGAGGGCCGATGCGTCGGCCGGCGACGCCGAGTGGAAGAGCACCGCCCGCCGGCACATCCTCTCGGCCCGGCATGCACTGCTGCGGCACCCGTGGGCCGCACGCGTCATCGAGTCGCGAACCAGCCCCACCCCCGGCGTCCTCGGCTACCTCGACTCCCTGATCGGAACGCTCCTGGCCGGCGGCCTCTCGGCGGACCTCACCCACCACGCGATGCACGCCCTGGGCAGCCGGGCGTGGGGATTCACGCAGGAACTGCTGCCCACCGCGCCGAGCCCCGACCCGCAGGTGCAGGAGGCCGCCCTGCGCGAGCTGGCCGTCCGGCACCCCCACATCGCCGAGATCGCCACCAGCCGGCCCCACGACGACGGCACCGTGGTGGGCCAGGGCTGCGACGACCAGTTCGAGTTCGAGTTCGCGCTCGATCTCCTGCTGGACGGTGTCGACCGGCTCCACCGGCAGGGCTGGTCCTCCGCCGGCCACGCCTGACCGACCTCACCCGAGGCCGGCCTCGACTGAAGCCGACCTCGCCTCGAACCGCCCGGCGTCCTACGGGATCGTCAGACGTCCTACAGGATCGTCAGACGCAGGAGGCGGTCGTCCCCCGGCTTGGGGTCGCCGCGCCCGTCGGTGTTGTCGGTGAGCACCAGCAGGGTGCCGTCCCGGTCGGCGACGACCGTGCGCAGGCGGCCGTAGGCGCCGTTGAAGAACTCCTGTGGGGCAGAAGCGAGATGCTCGCCGTCGAGCGGGACGCGCCAGAGCCGGGTGCCGCGCAGCGCCGCCACCCAGACGGCCCCCTGGGCATAGGCGATGCCGCTCGGGGACGCCTCGGAGGTGCGCCACTCGGCCACCGGGTCGGTGAACTCGGGCCGGTTGCCGACGCCCTCGACGACCGGCCAGCCGTAGTTGCCGCCGGCGTGGATCAGATTCAGCTCGTCCCAGTTGTCCTGACCGAACTCCGAGGCCCAGAGGCGGCCTTCGGGATCCCAGGTGAGCCCCTGCACGTTGCGGTGGCCGTAGGAGTAGACGGGCGATCCGGGGAAGGGGTTGCCGGGGGCGGGGGTGCCGTCGGGGGCCAGCCGGAGGATCTTGCCGCCGAGCGAGCCCTTGTCCTGGGCGAGCGCGCTGTTGCTGCTGTCGCCGGTGCCCGCGTAGAGCAGCCCGTCCGGACCGAACGCGATCCGGCCGCCGTTGTGCCGGGGACCACGCGGAATACCCGTCAGCAGAACCGAGACATCGCCCAGCTGCTGCCCGGCGGGCCGCGTCGGGTCGTACGGGAAGCGGACGATGCGGTTGTCGTCGGCGGTGCTGAAGTACGCGTAGACCAGGTGGTCGGTGGCGTAGCCGGGCGACAGTGCGAGGCCGAGGAGGCCGCCCTCGCCGCCGGGGACCACACCGGGGACGGTGCCGGCCTCGGTCTTGCCGCCGTCCTTCGCGGCGATGCGGAGGACCTGCCCGTTGTCCCGTTCGGAGACCAGGAAGTCCCCGTCGGGCAGCACCACCAGGCCCCAGGGCGATGCCAGTCCGTCGGCGACCGTCGCCCGGACCGCCACCGACGGCGTGGCGGCCGGCGAGGCGGGGGACGCGAGGGTGGGAGTGCCGGCCGACGGCACCTCGGACGCGCCCGGCGTGGGCGCCGCGGAGTTCGAGGCCCCGGGAGCCGCGGAGGAACAGCCACCGACCGCGCCGGACCCGAACAGCACGGTCAGCAGGGCGACCACAGAACGACGGCGCATGGACGTCTCCTCCAGAGAGCCTGGTGCAGCTGCCGCGCGGCAGACACGGCCGCGACCAGCTCACCACACCGGCCGCCGCTCAGCCCTCGGCACGCGCCGCGTCGGCGGACCCGACCGGCTGCCGGCCGTCCGTCCGGAGGTGCACCCGCCCCTCGCCCGGGCCGGGGCCGGCCACCCCCGTCACGACGTGGCCGCGGCCGCCCGGGCGCCCGTCCGCGCCCCCGGCCGGGGCACGATCACCGGCGCGCCGTCGCCGGGCGCCGCCAGCACGTCGCTGTCGATGTCGTACAGCGCCCGCACCAGCGGAGCGTCCACCACCTCGCGCGGCGCCCCGCAGGCGACCACCTTGCCGTCGCGCATCGCGACGACGAGGTCCGCGTACCGGGCCGCCGCCGCGAGGTCGTGCAGGACCATGACGACGGTGCGCCCGCCCGCCGCCACCTCGCGGACCAGCTCCAGCACCTCGACCGCGTGCCCGAGGTCGAGTGCGCTGGTGGGCTCGTCCAGCAGGACGACGGGCGCGTCCTGTGCCAACACCATGGCGAGCCAGCAGCGTTGGCGCTGGCCGCCGGAGAGGCGGTCCAGCCTGCGGTCGGCGAAGGCGTCGACTCCGGTGGCCCGCAGCGCCTCGGCGGTGAGCCGCTCGTCGTCCGCCGACCACTGGCGGAACAGGCCCTGGTGCGGATGGCGCCCGTAGCGGACCAGCCCGGCGACGGTGACCGCCTCGGGCGCCTGCGGGCTCTGCGGGAGCAGCGCGACCCGGTGCGCGGCCTGACGGGGGCGCAGCCGCCAGATGTCCTCGCCGCCGACCAGCACCCGCCCCGCGTCCGGCCGGTGGAGCCGGGCGATCGAGCGCAGCAGGGTGGACTTGCCGCAGCCGTTCGGGCCGACGATCGCCACCACCTGCCCGGCGGGCAGGGTGAGGTCGACGCCGCCGAGCACCGGGCGCCCGGGGCCGTAGCCGGCGGTGAGCCCTTCTACCGTCAACTCCATGGACGTTTCCTCCGGTTGGGCCGGTCAGCGAATGACGGGAAGCGGGAAGCCGGGAGCGGGAAGTCGGGAACGGCGACGGCGGGCACCACCCGCCGGAGCACCCGCCTACTTCGCGCCGAGGGCCTTGCTGATGTCGCCGATGACCACGTCGGCGGCGAGCGGGCCCCCGCGGGTCGACCAGACCGAGCCGTCCACGGTGACGGCGTGGTTGTTCTTCACCGCGCCCAGCTCCTGGTAGGCGGGCTTGGACTGGACGTCCCTCAGCGCGGCCTTGCCGTCGTCGGTGAGGGTGGAGAGGAAGAGCCAGTCGCCGTCGATCTCGTTGATCTTCTCCAGGCTGAGCGCCGGGGTGTGCGCGTTGCCGTCCTTGTCCTGGGCCTTCGGACGGGTCAGGCCCATGTCGAGGGCGACGCCACTGGCGAACTGCTTCTTCTCCATCCAGCTCGGCCCGGTCGGGTTCCAGCGGACGATGGAGACGGCGGCACCCTTGTTCGCGCCCAGCTCGCCGCCGGTCTTGGCGGCCTTGGCGTCGTAGTCGGCGATGACCTTGTTGGCCTGGTCCAGCTTGTTGACGGCGTTTCCGATACCGCGGAAGGAGAGCTTCCACTCGTCGGTCGGGGCCATGGTGACCAGCGTCGCCGGGGTGATCTCGCGCAGCTGCTTGAGCACCTGCTCGTCCTGCATGTCGCCGGCCAGGATCAGGTCGGGCTTGGCGGCGATCACCTTGTCCATGACGGGCTGGAGCAGGTTGCCGACCACCGGGATGCCCTGGACCTTGTCCTTGAGGTACGCCGGCGGCTCGTTGAGGCCCTGGCCGTTGGTGATGCCGACCGGCTTGACGCCGAGGGCGAGCACCGCGTCCAGGTCCTCCTGGGTGAGGGTGACGATCCGCTTGGGCTCGGCGGGGATCTCGACGGCCTTGCCGGTGGCGTCCTTGACGGTCCGCTTGCCGCCGCCGGCGCCGCCCGCCGCGTCCGCGGCCGGGCTGCCGGAGGAGGCCCCCTTGTCGGCGGAGCCCTTGTCGGAGGAGCCGGAGGAGCCGCAGCCGGCGAGCAGGAGCGCCGCCGCCCCGGTGGCGGCCAGGGCCTGGACCGCACGGCGGCGGACGAGGTGGAGCGGGCTCTGGTCGGTCGACATGTGTGCCTCCGGGCAGCGGTGTTGCAGTCGGGTGGAGCAGGCGAATGGTGCGGAGGAGCGGCGGGTACGAGTGGCGGGTACGAGCGGCGCGCAGCCGGGCGGCTCGCCGATCACCCTAGCCATTAGGTTAGCCTTACCTTATGACATTGTCGCAAGTGGGTGCCGCCGAGCAGGCCCGCACCGGCCCCGACGCCGGAGATCCACCCCCCGGACGGGCCCGCCGCACCACCTGGCTCACCGTCGGCGGCATCGTCGCGGCCCTGCTCGCGCTCACCGCGCTCTCGCTCTCCGTCGGGGCCGGCGAGGTCGGCCCCAGCCGGGTGCTCGACTACCTGATCGACCGCGGCGGCGCCCGCAGCGACAGCCGGCTCGCCCTGGTCGTGGGCGACCTGCGCCTCCCCCGCACCCTCACCGCGCTGCTGGTGGGCGCCGCACTCGGGGTGGCCGGGGCCCAACTCCAGTCCGTCACCCGCAATCCGCTCGCCGAGACCGGCCTGCTCGGCGTCAACGCGGGCGCCTCGCTCGGCGTCGTCCTCGGCATCGCCGTGCTCGGCGTGCAGACCTCCTACGGCTACCTCGCCTTCGCCTTCGGCGGCGCCGTGCTCGCCAGCACCCTCGTCCTGCTGATCGCCGGCAGCCGGGGCGGCGGCTCGCCGATGCGGCTGGTGCTCGGCGGCTCGGCCGTCGGCGCCACCTTCGGCGGCCTCACCGGCGTGCTGATAGTCAACTCCCCCGAGGCGTACGACCGGTACCGGGTCTGGGTGCTCGGCTCGCTGGCCGGCGTCGAGGGCTGGACGACGCTGCGCCAACTCGCCCCCGTCCTCGGCGTGGGCTTCCTGGTGGCCGCGTTCACCACCCGGCCGCTCTCCGCGCTCGCACTCGGCGACGACCTCGCCCGCGGCCTCGGCCACCGGCCCGGCGCGACGCGCGCGGCGGTCGCCGTGGCCGTCACCCTGCTCACCGCCTCGGCAGTGGCGCTGGCCGGCCCGATCTCCTTCCTCGGCCTGCTCGCCGGCTTCCTCGCCCGCGCCGTCGCCGGCCCCCGGGTCGGGCGGCTCACCCTGCTCGCCGGGCTGGTCGGCGCGGCCGTGCTGACCGGCGCCGACGTGCTCGCCCGCGTGGTGGCCCGGCCGTTCGAGGCGCCGGTCTCGGTGATCGTCGCCCTGGTCGGCGCACCCACGCTGATCGCCATCGTCCGCTCCCGGAAGATGGCCGCGCTCGGCATGACCGACACCGCGCCCACCGAGTCCTCCCCCGCACGCGAGGAGGCCAAGGCCGCCAAACCCGACCTGGTGCTGCGGCGCGGCGCGCTCTCCTTGCTGCTCCCGCGCCGGTCCGTACCGGCCACGCTGGGCCTCGCCGCCGCCCTGCTCGCCGCCGTCGTCCTCTCCGCGCACGCCGGGCAGAGCGAACTCGACCTCGGCCGCACCTTCCGGGCCGTCTTCGGCTACGGCGACCGGCTGGACGTGCTGCTGGTGCAGAAGTTCCGGCTCGGCCGGATCGTCGCGGGCCTGGCCGCCGGCGCCGCGCTCGGCCTGGCCGGCTGCCTCACCCAGACGCTCGCCCGCAACCGGCTCGCCACCCCCGAACTCCTCGGCGTCAACGACGGCGCCACGGCGGCCGTGCTGTTCTCCGTCACCGCCTCTGGCACGTTCGGCGCCTGGTGGGCCGGGCCGCTCGGCGCCCTGGCCGCCGTCCTGGTGGTCACCTTCGTCTCCGGCGGGCTCGGCGCGCGCGGATACCGGGTGCTCGTCGTCGGGCTCGCCATGTCGGCGCTCGCCTCGGCGGTCATCCAGGTGGCGATGGCCCGCCGATCGCTCAACTCGGCCGGTTCGCTGTACGTGTGGACGTCCGGCTCCCTCAACGGGCGCGACTACGCGGTGGCCACGCCGGTGCTGATCGGCCTGGCCGTGCTGGTGCCACTGGCACTGGTCGTCGCCCGGCGGCTGGCCGTGCTGCGCTTCGACGACAACGTGGCGTCCTCGCTGGGCGTCGATCCGGCACGGGTCCGGCTCGCCTGCCTGCTGCTGGCCGTCGCGCTGGCCGGGCTCGCCGTCGGCGTCTGCGGGCCGGTCGGCTTCGTCGCGCTCGCCGCGCCGGTGATCGCCACACGGCTCGCCGGGCCGGCGCGGGTGCCGGTGCTCGGCTCAGCGCTGGCCGGAGCGGTGCTCGTCGTCCTCTCCGACACGCTCGGCCGGGTGCTGATCGGCGGTGTCGAGATCCCCGTCGGCATCGTCACCACCGTCCTCGGCGGGCCCTTCCTGCTCTGGGTGTTGCTCGGCCGCAAGGGCAACCCCGCCTAGTTCTTCGAGGAGTTACCGACATGCAGAGTGAACTTGGCCTGTCCGACGACGAGTTCTGGGCGCGCGTGGCCACCGAGGGCGCGCCGCTGGTCGATCCAGACCCGGACGACCCGGCGTACCGGCTGGTCACCTTCGTCCACCGGGACGACCCGGCCGACCCGTGCGACGGTGTGCTCGCCCTCCTCCACACCGTCACCGACAAGGACCGGCACGCGGGGGACCTCACGCCCCACCTGATGGAGCGCCGAGCCGGCGGGTGGGCCCGCACCTACCGCCTGCGCGCCGACCACCGGGCCTCGTACCAGCTGTACCCCGTCCGCGGCCCCGTGCCCGGCACCGCGCGCGCCGACTGGCTCCGCGTCCTGGACGGCGCCCGCCCCGACCCGCTCGCCCACGGCCCCCGGCTGCCCGCCCGCGACGGCCGGCACCCGTCCTCGGTGCTCGCCCTGGCCGACGCGCCCGCCCAGCCGCACGCGGAGCGGCGGGACGGCGTGCCGCGCGGGCGGACGGTCACGGCCGAGGTGGCCGGGCGGCGGGTGGACGTCCACCTGCCGGCCGACACCTCGGGGGGCCCGCACCCGGTGCTGGTCCTGCTCGACGGGGAGATGTGGGGCGACGTCCTGTCGGTCGGCGACACCCTCGACAGCCTCGCGGCGGACGGGGTGATCCCGCCGACCGTCGCCCTCCTCGTCCACACCATGGGCCCCGGCCGCCCCGACGACCTCAGCTGCAACCCGGCGTTCGTGGACTTCCTCGCCGACCGCCTGCTCCCCTGGGCGGCCGAGGAGTACGGCACGGCGCTCGCACCCGACCGCACGGTGATCGCCGGGCAGAGCGCGGGCGGTCTGACCGCGGCGTTCGCGGCGTTCCGGCGGCCGGAGCGGTTCGGCAACGCACTCTCGCAGTCGGGCTCGTTCTGGTGGCCGGACGAGACGGAGTCCGACGAGGGCAGCGAGTGGCTGACCCGGCAGTTCGCGGCGCGCGCGCGGCGGGCGGCCAGGTTCTACCTGGAGGTCGGCCTGCAGGAGTGGATGCTGCTCCCGCAGAACCGCCACCTGCGGGACGTGCTGGTCGCGCGGGACTACGACGTCGAGTACCGCGAGTTCAACGGCGGTCACGACTACGCCTGTTGGCGCGGCGGCCTGGCCGACGGGCTGGCCCACCTGCTGGGTTCACCCGGACGCGCGGTGTAGGGCTTGGACGATTCGCACACCCGGGCCAGGCCGGCCCCAACTCGCCTTCTCCCCTGCCACCTGGACCGACTTCCCCGGCTCACGCCGGGTCGGCCGCCTCCTGACGCTCCGGCTCGGGGCGGAGGCCCCACCAGGTGGAGGCGAGCAGCAGGGCTCCCGGGATGATGCCCGCGACCGCCGCGATGACGGCGGCGGAGGCGCCGCACGCGGCCAGGATCAGGCCGGCAGCACCGCAGGCGGACATCGCCGCCGCCAGCCCGTGCACCGAGGGCATCTGCCAGACGACCGCAAGCCCGAAGAAGTGCACGCCGACCACCAGGGCGATCCAGGCGACCGTGGCGCGCGGGGCGTGCAGCAGATCGTTGATGAGGATCATGCCCGCCAGGCCGACCACCACCTCGGCGGCCACCACGAGGCGGTAGCCCCGGCCGAAGAGCTTCGGCGCCGTCGAGGCCGCGGCGTTCTGCGACGCACTGGCGCGTCGCAGTGCGCGAAACAGCCAGAGGAAGGTGGCAATCGCCAGCATCCGCAAGGGAATACCGGCGGCCGGGGGCAGGGTGCCGGCGTTCACCAGAATGAAGACGAGTCCGAATATAGCGCCGATGAGCCGGCCGGTCTGGTTCGATGTCACGGCGCACAGTCTCCCCGATGTCGATCACCGCGCAAAGCCGCGGGCCTCGCGCGTGACCTGGGGCGGAACCGTCAGCCTCGTTCTCCGGACCCACCGATGCCGACCGGTCGTCACCCAGGCTTCCCGGATGACGATCCGTGGCTCACCCCAGGCGTTCCGCCGTCGGATCCGTGGGCGTGTTGGACACACAGTTCGTAGGCGATCACCCACTAGTCTGCGTCGACGAAGTGACTGGTGACGTCACAGCGACGAAAGGACTGATCATGGTGGAGAACTACGCGGATCTGCCGGCGCCGGAGTCCGTGCGCATCATCCCCTTCGACGAGGCGAAGGCCGTCCCGGGGATCGTTCCGGGCACCTTCATCCTCGTCGTCAGCGGGGTCATGCCCTACGTCAACATGACGGTTCGCCTGTCGCCACTGGTCTACGTCGAGCGGCCGGTGTACTGGGGCATCGAGGTCGTCGGCTCGCTGCCCGGCATCGGACTCCCCGCCACCGCCCCGTACACGGTGTCCCTGCCGCTGGACGGCATCCTGGGGACCAGGGGCATCGAGGTGATCGGGGCGAACAGGACCGAGCAGATCGCCGTCCCCTAGCGGCGACGCGGCCCGGCCTAGGCTGTGGGTGAGCTCCGAGGAGACACGTGGAACAGCGGGTGCACATACACAAGGTGCGGCTGGGCGGCAACGAAGTCCGGGTGATCCGGTCGGCCCCGGCCCCGGCTCGGTTGGCGCTGCGCGACGACGGCCACTGGCTGTCGATGTACGCCGACCGGGACGGCGCCGACCGGCTCGCCGCCATGTGGGCGCTGGCCGCCCGGTCCGCCCGGTCGCTGGTCTACCTGCCGATCCGGGCCAACCCCGTCCCCGACGGCGTCGTCAGCGACGGGGAACCGGTCTCGCTGGACCTCGTCCTGGCCCACCACAGCCTGCAGTTCCCGACCGCGTCGTGGAAGCAGGTCCGGGCGCGACTCGGTGCCGGCGAACCCCACACCGCAACCACCCCGGACCGGGACTTCCCCGACGAGAGCGCCGTCGACCATCAGCGTCGGCACTACCGGACGTACCGCGACCACCTCGGTTTCGACATCGCCGCCCACACCCTCTTCGTCGTGGGCAGCTCCACCGCGTTCCGCGAGCACGGCACCGCGCTCCGCGGCCTCGTCGACCAGGCCCCGTCATACCTGCACCGCTACCCGGACGCGGGGCACTTCTGCGTCGAACTCAGCTCCGGCCCCTGGGCACGGGCGCGGACCCGTCGGCACGTACCCGCCCACCTGCACATCCAGTACTGCAACGCCTGGTGACCGTGGCGGCCCGGCCGGCGTGCCCGGCCGAGGGCTCCGGCGTCCCGGTGCGCCGCAGCCGGGGGTGCCGCTGCCCGTGGACCGCCGGGTGGGTGGCCCCCGACAGTCCACGGGCAACGGCCTGGCGGGGTGCGAACCGCCCCGCGCCGCCGGTCAGTCCATCGGCGGCGGCCCCGGAGCCTCCTTCGGGAGACGGGCCGCGACCAGGGCGCCGACGGCGACCGCGCCCGCCGTGGCGAGCAGGGCGGCGCGGTAGGGGCCGGGCGCGGCGGTGTGGGTGCCGTCCTCGGCGAGGGCGCCGATCAGGGCGGCGGTGGCGGCGATGCCCAGGGCGCCGCCGAGGGTGCGGACGATGGTGAAGAGGCCCATCGCCCGGCCCATCGCGGGCGGGGGGACGTCGGCGAAGCCGGCGATCTGCAGGGCGAGCACGGCGGTGCCCAGGATCAGGCCGATGCCGAACATCAACGCCCGTACCGCCCAGGCGTTTTCACCGACGCCGGGCACGGCCAGGGCGGCCAGTACCAGCGCGGCGAGCAGCAGCGCGGGTACGGCGAGGCGGCGCGGGCCGATCCGCGGCAGCAGCCGGTCGACGACCTGGGAGGCGGCCATCAGGCCGATCGCCTCCGGGAAGACGCTCAGGCCGGCGTCCAGCGCCGAGGCTCCGAGAGCGGCCTGGTAGAGCAGCGGGAAGACGAAGAGGGCGCCCATCAGCCCGGCGGAGGTCAGCAGGGCGAGCCAGGCGGCGGCGCCGAAGCCCCGGTCGGCGAGCAGCCGGAGGTCCACCAGTGGCTCGTCGCTGCGCAGCTGGTGCCGGACGGCGAAGCCGAGCAGCAGCACGCCGAGCACCCCGCCGACCGCGACGGCCGGGGATGACCAGCCGTGCGCCGGGCCGAAGCCGAGCGCGTAGCTGAGCAGGCCGAGGCCGGGGGTGGCGAGCAGGAAGCCGGCGGTGTCGAACCGGCCGGCGGCCTCCTCGCCCTCGTCACGCAGCCCGATCAGGCCGGTCAGTACCGCCGCCGCCCCGATCGGCACGTTGACCAGGAACAGCCAGTGCCAGGAGAGGTGTTCGGTGAGGAACCCGCCGAGCGGCGGCCCGAGGGCGGGCATCAGCGCGGTCGGCACGATCAGCACCCTTCCCAGCCCGGCGCGCTCGTGCGGCGCGAAGGCGCGGAACAGCAGGGTCATCCCGACCGGCGTGAGCAGCCCGCCGGCCACGCCCTGCACGGCCCGGGCGGCGGAGAGCGTGCCGAGGCCGGGTGCGGCGGCGCAGAGGGCCGAGGCGAGGGTGAAGACGGCCAGTGAGCCGAGGAAGACCCGCTTGACCCCGAACCGGTCGCCCAGCCAGCCCGCCACCGGCAGGCCGACGGCGAGGCCGACCAGGAAGGCGGTCTCCACCGCGTTGGCGGCGGAGACCGGCCGGCCGAAGTCCTCGGCGATGGTGAAGAGCGCCGGGTTGACGATGGTCGAGTCCAGGCCGTTCATGCACATCGCGGCCGTGTAGACGACGACCACCGCGGCGCGCCCCGTGAGGAGGGGGCGCGCCGTGGGGGCCGCGGTATCGGCCCGGGTCACCGAACCGGGCACAGGTCGGTCCAGTTGGCGGTGATCCAGTCCAGCGCGGCGGCGCGGGCGCACGGCCCGTGGGCGACGGTCCAGCCGACCGGGACGGCCGCGAAGGCCGGCCAGAGCGAGTGCTGGCCCTGGTCGTTGACGAGGGCGAGGAACTCGCCGTCACCGTCGAAGGGGTTGGCGGGCGCGTCACTCATGGGTGGCGTTCTCCAGGTGTGCGGGGCCTGCGGGGCCTGCGAGGTGTGCAGGGTCTGCGGGGCCTGCGAGGTGTGCGGGGGCTGCGGGGCCTGCGAGGTGTGCGGGGCCTGCGAGGTGGACGAGGCGGTCGGCGATCACGCGCGCGATGTGCGCGATGGGGGCGGGCAGGGTCATGTCCTTGTGGGAGCAGGCGACGTCGGTGTTGTCGATCCGGCCGGCGACGTACGGCGCCCAGAGTTCGGGCACCAGGGTTTCGTCGATGGTGTCGACGGTGGCGCGGAAGAAGAGCACGTCGCCGTCGAAGCGGCGGTGGTCGTAGCCGCGGACGAGGTGGTTGGTGTTGAGGTAGATCCGGTTGAGCGCCTCGACCGTGCCGTCGCCCAGGCCGGCCAGCGGGCTGCCCTCGCGCCGCAACAGCTCGGTGACGTGGGCGAGTTCGAGCGGGCGGCCGTCGAGGTCCTCGGGGCCGTAGCCGCCCATGGTGAGCAGGGCTTCGAGGGCCTCGGCCTGGTCGGGGACGGGCAGGTCGCGGAAGCCCTCGGCGGGGTAGGCGTCGAGGACGGCCAACAGCTCGACGGCGCAGCCGAGTTCCTGGAGCCGGGCGGCCATGGCGTGGGCGATGATGCCGCCGGTGGACCAGCCCAGCAGGCGGTAGGGGCCCTCGGGCTGGACCTCGCGGAGGCGGTCGACGTAGTGGGCGGCCAGCTCTTCGAGGGTCTGCGGGAGCGGCTCGTCCGCTGTGGCCGTGCCGACGCCCTGGGCCTGGAGGCCGTAGATCGGCACGTCGGCGGGGAGGTGGCGGATCAGGCCGGTGTAGCACCAGCTGAGGCCGCCGGCGGGGTGGACGGCGAACAACGGGGCCTGCTTGCCGGGGGCGGCCGGGCGCAGCGGCAGCAGGACGTCGAGCGCGTCGGCGCCCGGCGCGTCGGCGCGGAGCGCGGCGTCCAGTGCGGCCACGGTCGGGGCCTGGAAGAGCGTGCCGATGCCGACCTCCAGGCCGAGCACGGCCCGGATCCGGCCGGCGAGGCGGACGACCAGCAGCGAGTGGCCGCCGAGGGCGAAGAAGTCGTCCTCGACGCCGACCGCCGGCAGGCCGAGCACCTCGGCGAAGAGCTCGCAGAGCTGCTGCTCGCGGGGGCTCTGCGGGGGCCGGCCGCCGCCGCTCGCGGGGGCGTCGGGGGCGGGCAGGGCGCGGCGGTCGAGCTTGCCGTTGGCGGTGAGCGGGAGCCTGTCCAGCAGGATGACGGCGGACGGGACCATGTGGACGGGCAGGTCGTCGGCGGCCCGGGCGCGCAGCTCCTCCGCCGTGACCGGGTGGGCCGGGACGGCGTAGCCGACCAGTCGCTTGTCGCCGGGGACGTCCTCGCGGACGATGACGGCGGCGTCGGCGACGTCCGGGTGGGCGGCCAGCACGGCCTCGATCTCGCCGAGTTCGATCCGGAAGCCGCGGATCTTGACCTGCTGGTCGGCGCGGCCGAAGTACTCCAGGACGCCGTCGGTGCGGCGGCGGGCGAGGTCGCCGGAGCGGTACATCCGGGTGCCGCGCTCGCCGAACAGCTCGGCGTACGGGTCGGCGACGAAGCGTTCGGCGCTGAGGGCGGGGCGGCCGAGGTAGCCGCGGGCGAGGCCGGCGCCGGCCACGTACATCTCGCCGGTGACGCCGGGCGGGACGGGCTGGAGGTGCTGGTCGAGGACGTAGACCCGCAGGTCGGGGATGTTGACGCCGATGGTGCTGCTGGTGCCGGCGGCGCTCGCCCGGTCGAGGGCGATGTGGGAGACGTGCACGGTGGTCTCGGTGATCCCGTACATGTTGACCAGGGTGGGCGCGTCGTCGGCGTGCCGCTCGTACCAGTCGTCGAGGCGGGCCAGTTCGAGTGCCTCGCCGCCGAACACCACGTACTGCAGGGCGAGTTCGGTGCCGGGGCGCTCCCGGTCGGCGGCGCTGAGCTGGTAGAAGGCGGACGGGGTCTGGTTGAGGACGGTGACCCGCTCGCTGGCGAGGAGGCCGAGGAAGGCTGCCGGGTCGCGGCTGACCAGGTGCGGGACGACGACCAGGCGGCCGCCGTGCAGCAGGGCGCCCCACAGCTCCCAGACCGAGAAGTCGAAGGCGTAGGAGTGGAAGAGCGTCCAGACGTCGTCCGCGCCGAAGCCGAACCAGTGGTCGGTGGCGCTGAACAGCCGGACCACGTTGTGGTGGGTGACGGGGACGCCCTTGGGCCGGCCGGTGGAGCCGGAGGTGTAGATGACGTACGCGACGTCGTCCGCGCGCAGTGGCCGGGTGCGCTCGTGCTGGGCCAGCGGGGTGGCCGCCGGTCCTGTTGCCGGGTGTGCGGGCGACTCCGGCCCGTCGACCAGGAGTTGCGGCACCTGGTGGGCGGGCAGCCGGGGCGCGGTGGCGGTGTCGGTGAGCAGTGCGGCGGGCGCGGCGTCGGCCAGCATGTAGGCGAGCCGGTCGGCCGGGTAGTCGGGGTCGAGCGGCAGGTAGGCGGCGCCGGACTTGACGACGGCGAGCAGGGCGACGACCAGCTCCAGCGAACGGGGCAGGGCGAGGGCGACGATGGTGCCGGGGCCGATGCCACGGGCGGCCAGCAGGCGGGCCAGCCGGTCGGCGCGGGCGGCGAGTTCGGCGTAGTCGAGGCTGGCGCCGTCGTAACTCACCGCTGTCGAGCCAGGGTTGGCGAGCGCCGCGGCTTCGAACAACTCGGGCAGGGTCGCGCCGGGGGTTGAGGCGGCAGGAGTCGAGGTGACGGGGGCCGCGGTGGCACGAGCAGAACCCGTGGCGGGACCGCCTCGGGCGGAACCGGCCGGGGCGCCGTTCCACTCGACCAGGGCGCGGTGCCGCTCCTCGGCGCTGATGAGCGGGAGCAGTCCGATCGCGGTGTCGGGCGCGGTGGCGGCGGCGGTGAGCAGTCGGGCGAGCCGGTCGGCGAGGGACTCGGCGGTGGCCGCGTCGAACAGGTCGGTGCGGTATTCCAGGAAGCCCGCGATGCCGCCCTCCCGCAGCTCGCCCGCGTTGAGGGTCAGGTCGAACTTGGCGGTGCCGGAGGGGACGGCGGCGATCCGGGCGGTGAGCCCGCCGCCGAGCGCGAACTCCTCGTCGGGGACGCTCTGCCAGGCCAGCATGACCTGGAACAGCGGGTGCCGGGCCAGCGAGCGGGGTGGGTTGAGCTCCTCGACCAGCCGGTCGAACGGCAGGTCGGCGTGGTCGTGGGCGCCGAGGACGGCGGTGCGGACCCGGCCGAGCAGGTCGCGGAAGCTCGGGTCGCCCGACGTGTCGGTGCGCAGGACCACCGAGTTGACGAAGTAGCCCACCAGGGCGGCGGTTTCGTCGGAGTCGCGGCCGGCGACGGGGGTGCCTACGGGGACGTCGGTACCGCAGCCGTGCCGGGTGAGCAGGGTGGCGAGGCCCGCTTGGACGGCCATGAAGACGCTGGTGCCGGTGGTGCGGGCGAGCGCCGCCAGGGCCGAGTGGGCCTCCGCGTCGAGGGTGAACGGGACGGTGGCGCCCCGGTGGCCGGCGACGGCCGGGCGCGGGCGGTCGGTGGGCAGGTCGAGCTGGTCGGGCAGGCCGGCCAGGGTCTTGCGCCAGTGGTCGAGTTGGCGGACGGCGAGCGGGCTGGGCGCCTCGGCGGTGCCGAGCAGCTGCCGCTGCCAGGCCACGTGGTCGGCGAACTGGACCGCCGGTGCCGCCGGTTCGGGCGCGCGGCCGGCCTGGCGCGCGGCGTAGGCGGCGGCCAGGTCGCGGGCCAGCGGGGTGGTGGAGGCGCCGTCGCCGGCGATGTGGTGGAGCAGCAGGAGCAGGCTGTGGCCGCCGCCCTCCTCGGCGAACAGCGTTGCGCGCAGGGGAGGTTCGGCGGCGAGGTCGAAGGCGTACCGGACGGCGTCGGCCAGCGGGCCCCCGTCGTGGCCGTCCGGGCCGTGCAGGGGGACGCCGGCGGGCTCCAGCACCTGCTGGTACGGCTCGCCGTCGGCGCCCTCGCGGTAGACGGTGCGCAGGATCTCGTGCCGGGCGGCCAGGTCGGTGACGGCGAGTGCGAGGGCGTCGCGGTCGAGCGGGCCGGTGAGGGTGAGGAGGAGCGGGATGTTGTAGGTCGGGCTGGGGCCTTCGAGCCGGTGCAGGAACCAGAGCCCGCGCTGGGCGGGCGAGAGCGGCAGCCGCTCCGTTCGCGGGACGGGCAGCAGGGCCGGGCGGGGCTCGGGGGCGGAGCGCTCGCGCAGCAGGGCGGCGAGCGCGGCCGGGGTGGGGTGACGGAACACGTCGGCGAAGCCGACGGCGGCGCCGAGCGTCTCGCGGAGCCGGGCGGCGAGGCGGCCGGCGAGCAGGGAGTGGCCGCCGAGGTCGAAGAAGGAGTCGGACCGACCGGGGGCCTCGGGCAGGCCGAGGACGGACGCGAACAGCCCGCAGACGATCTCCTCCTGTGGGGTGGCGGGTGCGCTGCCGGCCGCCGGGGCCTCGACGGCCGGCTCGGGCAGGGCACGGTGGTCGAGCTTGTCGTTTCCGGTGCGCGGCAGCTCGTCCAGGACGAGGACGGCGGCGGGCACCATGTGCTCGGGCAGCCGCTCGGCGAGTGCGGCGCGCAGGGCGTCCGGGTCGAGGGCGGCGCCGGGGGCGGGGACGGCGTAGCCGAGCAGCCGCTTGCCGTGCGGGCCCGGGCGGGCGATCACCACGGCCTGGGCCACGGAGGGGAGTTCGCCGAGGACGGCGGCGATCTCGCCGGGCTCGATCCGGAAGCCGCGGATCTTGACCTGCTCGTCGGCGCGGCCGAGGAACTCCAGGGTGCCGTCGGCGCGGCGGCGGGCGAGGTCGCCGGTGCGGTACATCCGGCTGCCGGGCGGGCCGAACGGGTCGGCGAGGAAGCGCTCGGCGGTGCGGTCGGGGCGGCCGAGGTAGCCGCGGGCCAGGCAGGCGCCGGCCACGTACAGTTCGCCGGCGGCGCCGTCGGGCGCGGGGCGCAGCGAGCCGTCGAGGACGTAGGCGCGGGAGCCGCGGACCACCCGGCCGACGGGGGTGCCGTCCGGGCCGGGGGTCCACGAGTAGGCGTCGACGGTGGTCTCGGTGGGGCCGTAGAGGTTGAGCGGGGTGAGGCCGTCGACGGCGGTGAGACGCTGCCAGAGCGCGTCCGGGGTGGCCTCGCCGCCGACCACCACCAGTGCGGGGCGGTGCCGGTCCTCGTCCAGCAGGCCTTCGGCGAGCAGGACTTCGAGGTAGGAGGGGGTGACGTCGAGGTAGTCGATCCGCTCCCGGGCGACGTAGCCGGCGAGGGCGGCCGGGTCGCGGTAGGTGTCGTCGTCCAGCAGGTGCAGTTCGTGGCCGTGGAACATCCAGAGCACCGGGTCCCAGGAGGCGTCGAAGGCGAAGGAAGCGCTGTGGGCGACGCGCAGCCGCTCGCGGCCGGTGCGGCGGACGGCGGGCGCGATGTGGTCCTCGCCGTGGCCGGCGTGCAGGTTGGCGAGCGAGGCGTGGGTGACCACGACGCCCTTGGGGCGGCCGGTGGAGCCGGAGGTGTGCAGCAGGTACGCGGTCTGGCCGGGGACGGGCCCGGGGAGGGGCTGCTCCCCCGGCAGTACGGCGAGTGCGGCGCGGACGGCCGGGTCGTCCAGTACCACTGCGGGCAGCGTTCCGGCGCCGGGCAGGGCGGCGAGGGCCCCGGCGGTGCCGACGGCGCAGACCGGCTCGGCGTCGTCCAGGATGTCGGCGATCCGCTGCCGGGGGTGGGCGAGGTCGAGCGAGAGGATGGCGCCGCCGGCCTTGAGCACGGCGAGCATGGCGACCACGGTGTCGGCGCTGCGCGGCAGGGCGAGCGCCACGGGCGTCCCGTCGTGGACGCCGTGCGCGGCCAGGTGGTGGGCGAGCCGGTTGCTCGCCGCGTCCATCTCCGCAAAGGTCAGGGCGGTTTCGCCGCTGCGCAGGGCGACGGCGTGCGGGGTGCGGGCGGCCTGGTCGACGAGGAGCGCCGGCAGGGTGCGGGTGACGGCGGGCTCGTCGCGGCCCGCGGTGGCGCGGCTCAAGGCGTCGGCGTCCAGCAGGTCGATCCGGGCGATCGGCGTCTGCGGGTCGGTGAGCATCAGCTCGGCGAGCCCGTCGAGGTAGCGGAGCAGGCCGTCCCGGTGCGCGGCGAGCGAGGCCGCGTCGTAGCGGTCCGGGTGGGCGTCCAGGCCGAGGCGCAGGGCGCCGTCGGGGCCGGGCGAGACGGCGAGGGCGAGGTCGTCGACCGGGCCGGCGGCGAGGTTGCGGACGGTGCCGGGCAGGCCGGCCAGGTCGAGGTCGCGCTCGAAGGCCTTGATGTTGACCATCGGGCCGAACAGCGCGCGCCGCTCGCCGGTGAGCGCGAGGTCACGGCGGAGGTCCTCCAGCGGGTAGCGCTGGTGGCGGCGGACGGCGCGGATCTCCAGGACGACGCGGCGGAGCAGCTCTGCGGCGGTGTCCTGCGGGCGGACGGCGAGGCGAAGCGGCAGGACGTTGGCGGTGGCGACCGGGGTGCGCAGGGCGGCCGGGCTGCGGCGGTTGGCGAGCGGCAGGCCGAGTACGACGTCCTCGGCGCCGGCGAGACGGTGCAGGTAGCCGGCGGTGGCGGCGACGATCAGCTCGGCCCAGGTGGCGCGGGCGGCGCCGGCGGCGCGCTCGAACCGGGCGAGCGTTCCCGCGGGCAGCTCGACGGCCTGGCGCGGGAGTTCGGCGGTCGCGGACGGGGTGCCGGGCAGGGTGGCGGGAGCCCCGGCGCCGGCGAGGCGCTCGCGCCAGAACTCGCGGTCGGCAGCGTGGTCGGCGCCCTCGCGGTAGGCGGCCTCCTCGGCGGCGACCTCGGCCGGGGTGGCGAAGGTGCGCGCGGTGGGCCGCTCGCCGTCGGCGTACGCGGTGTACAGCTCGGCGACCCGGCCGCCGAGCAGGGTGAGCGCGTAGGCGTCGACGGCCAGGTGGTGGACCCGCTGGTACCACCAGTGGCGGTCGTCGGCGAGGCGGATCAGGGCCTGGGTGAAGAGCGGCCCCTCGGCGAGGTCGACCGGGCGGGCGAGGTCGGCGCGCATCCAGGCCTCGGCCTCGGCGTCCGGGTCGGCGGCGGCGCGCAGGTCGAGCCGGTGCAGCGGCCAGGGGTGGCCGGGGCGCAGCCGCTGGCGCGGGGCACCGTCCTCGCCGGTGGTGACGACGGCGGTGAGGGCGTCCGCCTCGTCGAGGGCCTGCCGCAGGGCGCCTTCGAAGAGGTCGGCGTCGAGCGGGCCGGTGATCTCGACGGCGTCGCCGGTGTTGTAGACCGGGCTGTCGGGGTCGAGCGCCTGGGCGTACCAGATCGCCGCCTGGGTCGCGAGCAGCGGGCCGCCGTCGACGGCCGGGGTGACGGCGGGGACGGCGGCGGGGTCGGACGCGGCCTGGTGGCGACGCATGGTTCTGAGAGCTCCTCGGGTCCGGCGAACGGAACGCCTACTTAGGTTAGCCTAAGCTATCTGCATATTGTCTGGTCAACAGCCCGCCCGAATACGGGCCCTGACGCCCCCGGAGGCGCCGATGTCCCCCCTGAACGCGAGCCCTGGCGCCCGCGACGACCTCAAGGCGGCGGTCCGCGACCGCGTCCACGCGCACCGGGACGAACTGCTCGCGCTCAGCCGCCGCATCCACGCCCACCCCGAGACCGCGTTCGAGGAGCACCGCGCCGCCGCCTGGTGCGCCGAACTGCTGCGCGCCCACGGCTACGCGGTCACCGCGCCCGCACACGGCCTCGCCACCGCGTTCACCGCGACCCTCGGCTCCGGGCCGGTCACCGTCGCCGTCGTCTGCGAGTACGACGCCCTGCCCGGCATCGGCCACGCCTGCGGACACAACCTGATCGCCGCCGCCGGCCTCGGCGCGGCACTCGGCCTCGCCCCCTACGCGGACCAACTCGGACTCACCGTCCGGGTGGTCGGCGCGCCCGCCGAGGAGCGCGGCGCCGGAAAGGCGCTGCTGCTGGACGGCGGCGCCTTCACGGGCGTGGACGCCGCGATGATGGTCCACCCCTGCCCGGTCGAGGTCGCCGACTTCCGCTCCTTCGCGCTCGGCACCCTCTCCGTCCGCTACACCGGCCGCGCCGCCCACCCCAGCCTCAACCCGCACGAGGGCCGCAACGCCGCCGACGCGCTCACCGTCGCGCAGGTCGCGCTCGGGCTGCTGCGCCAGCAACTGCCCCCTCAGTGGCGGGTGCACGGCATCACCACCGCCGCCGGGACGGCCGCCAACCTCATCCCGGACACCGCGACCGCCGAGTACGAGATCCGCGCCTCGGCCGCGGAGGACCTCGCAGCGCTGCGCGAGCGGGTCGAGGCCTGCTTCCGGGCGGGTGCGCTGGCCACCGGCTGCGAGGTCGAACTCACCCGGCCCGAGCCGGACTACCTGGACTTCCGCAGCGACGCCGGGCTGCTCGCGATCTGGCGGGCCAACGCGGCCGCGCTCGGCCGGCCGGAACCGGTCGAGAGCGGGCCGTTCGCCTGCACGGACATGGGCAACGTCTCGCACGTGCTGCCCGCCATCCACCCGGTGCTGGACATCACCGGCGGGGCCTGCGCCCCGCACGAGGCCGCGTTCGCCGAAGCCGCCGTCTCGCCCGAGGCGGACCGAGCCGTGCTGGACGGCGCGGTCGCGATGGCGTGGACGGCGGCGGACTTCGCCGCCGGGCGGGGCGGGCGGTGAGGGCTGCCCCTCAGCCGTGCCCCGGCATCAGGTGCCCCGGCCTCAGGTGCACCGGCCCCGGATCCGGCTCCGGCAGCAGGCCGCCGAACACCCCCGGGGCCGCCCGCAACGCGGTGACGCCCAGCTCCCGGACCACCCGGCCGACCTCGGCGGGCCGGTCCGGGTCGGTCAGCACCAGTGCGGCGCCGGTCCGCAGCGGCCAGAGGAACTCCCAGAGCGGCAAGCCCAGTTGCAGCACCCGGTCACCCGGCCCCAGACCGTACACGGCCTGTAGTTCGCGCACCCGGCGGTCCACCTCGGCGTGCGCCACCGGGAGGCCCGCCGGGCGGCCGCCCGGGCCGTAGGCCAGGCAGAGCGGGTGCTGCGGAGTCAGTGCGCGGGGCGGGTCGGTGGCCAACTCGGCGGCCAGCTCCGCCTCCTGGGGCCGGACGGCACCGGGCACACCCTCGCCCAGCACACAGACCGGGCCGGCGTCGGCCAGCAGCCAGGCCCGCCGGCC
This sequence comes from Kitasatospora sp. NPDC041988, assembly GCF_055588525.1. Taxonomy (NCBI): domain Bacteria; kingdom Bacillati; phylum Actinomycetota; class Actinomycetes; order Kitasatosporales; family Streptomycetaceae; genus Kitasatospora; species Kitasatospora sp. NPDC041988. The sequence goes on along the minus strand of NZ_JBVJCO010000009.1, from coordinate 38,654 downwards.
CGGCGCGTCGTCCGGGTCCAGCGGCAGGAACGCCGCACCGGACTTGGCCACCGCCAGCAGCGCCGGGACCAGCTCGGCCGGGCGGGTGAGCGCCAGGCCGACGACCGTGCCGGGGCGGGCGCCGAGGCCCGCCAGGTGCCGCGACAGGCGGTTGGCGGCGGCGTTCAGCTCGCCATACGTCACCAGCGAGCCGTCCGGCAGCACCATCGCGGGCGCGCCGGGCGTCCGCGCGGCCTGCGCCTCGATCGGCCCGACCACCGTGGTCGGCGGGTGCTTCACCCTCCGCCCCGCCTCCCGACCCGGCCCCGGCGGGGCGTCCGCCCACGGCGTCCGGTCGTCGGGCCCCGGTGCCGCAGCAGCCACCCACCACGTCGGACCGCCGGGCCGCCATGCCGCAGCGGCGGGGCGGCCCGTCAGGACGTCGGCCGGGTCCATCAGGACGCGCCCAGCAGTTCGGCCCAGGCCTCGACGGCCGGCCGCTCGGCCAGCTGGAGAAAGGCGACGTCCGCCCCCTCCGCCCGCCACCGCTCGGCCAGCGCCATCAGCCGCACCGAGTCCAGACCCCAGTCGGCCAGGTTCTCGTCCAGCGGGATGTCCGCCGGGTCCTCGCCGAGCAGCTCGGCGACCTCGGTCCGGATGCGTTCCACGGTGAAGGCCATGCCCGTCACTTCCCCTCCAGTACGGCGTCGGTGGTGGTGACCAGGCCGCAGCGGCCGGCCACCCAGGCGAGAGCGGCGCGGTGCTCGTCCGGGCCGAAGTCGGCGACCGCGTCGGCCACCACGAAGGCCTGGATGTCGCGCATCCACGCGTCGCAGGCGGTGGCCTGCACCCCGATGTGCGCGTACACGCCGGTGATCACCAGCTGGTCGCGGCCCTGCGCGCGCAGCAGCTCGTCCAACTCGGTGCGGACGAAGGCGCTGTACTTCCACTTGGTGAGCACGGTGTCGTGCTCGCCCGGGGCCACCGCGTCGGCGACCGCCACCGCGCGCGGGTCGTCCGGGATACCCGGGCCCCAGAAGTCCTGCTGGAGGCCGCGCTGTTCGGGGCTCTGGCCGCCGGGCTGCGCCGAGTAGACGACCGGGATGCCGAGCCGCTCGGCCTCCTTGCGCAACCGGCCGACGTTCTCGAAGAGTTCGGTGACCGGCGCGGCGGCGGTGTCGAAGGCGTCCAGGAAGTGGTTCTGCAGGTCGTGCACCAGCAGGACGGCGCGCGAGGGGTCGACCGTCCAGGAGACCCGGTTGGCGGGCAGCTCACCGGCGGCGGGCATGGGATAGGAGGGGATGCGGGGCAGGCCCACGGCGGGTGCTTCCTTAACTTTCGGAGGGCGCGGGAGTGGTGAGGGTGGCCGTGATGGCGGCGCGGAGGTCCTTCTTGCTGACCTTGCCGATCCCGGTGGCGGGGAAGGCGTCGACGAACTCGACCCGGTCCGGGACCTTGTAGTCGGCCAGTCCGCGCTGCCGTACGAACCTCTTCAGCTCGACCGACTTCGGCGGCTGCCGGCGGGCGTCGTCGCGCAGCACCACATAGGCGCAGGTCCGCTCGCCGAGGTAGGGGTCGGGCATCGAGACGACGGCCGCGTCGTGCACGGCGGGGTGGGCGAGCAGGTGGTTCTCGATCTCCTCGGCGGCGACCTTCTCGCCGCCCCGGTTGATCTGGTCCTTGGCCCGCCCCTCGACCACCAGGTGGCCGGTGGCGGTGCGCCGGACGAGGTCCCCGGTGCGGTAGAAGCCGTCCTCGGTGAAGGAGCCGGCGTTGTGCTCGGGCGCGTTCCAGTAGCCGCGAATGGTGTACGGGCCGCGGGTGAGCAGGTGGCCGGTGGTGCCGTCGGGCAGGTCGCGGTCCTGGTCGTCGACCACCCGGACCTCGTCGTCCGGGGAGATCGGCCGGCCCTGGGTGGTGACGATCACCTCCTCCGGATCGTCCAGCCGGGTGTAGTTGACCAGCCCCTCGGCCATGCCGAACACCTGCTGGAGCGTGCACCCCAGCACCGGGCGGACCCTGCGGGCGGCCTCCTCGCTGAACTTGGCCCCGCCGACCAGCAGCACCTCCAGGCTCTCCGGCCCCGGGCCCTCCCCCGCCGCCCGGCGCCGCTCGGCGGCGTCCAGCCAGAGCAGCGCCAGCGGCGGCACCAGGCCGGTGATGGTCACGCCCTCGCGCTCGATCAGCGGGAACGCCGTCTCGGGGCTCGGCTGCGGGCAGAGCACCACCCGGCCGCCCGCGTACAACGTGCCGAGCGAACCCGGCGAGCTGAGCGGGAAGTTGTGCGCGGCGGGCAGCACGCAGAGGTAGACACTCCGCTCGTCCTGGCCGCAGATCTCGACCGAGCCGCGCAGCGAGTAGATGTAGTCGTCGTGGGTGCGCGGGATCAGCTTCGGCACGCCGGTGCTGCCGCCGGAGAGCTGGAGGAACGCGACGTCCCCGGGCTGGGGTTCGACCTCCGGTCCGGCTCCGTCAGCCGGCACGTCGGCCAGCCGCACATGCTCGCCCGCTTCCTCGCCGGCCACCAGGACCAGCCGCAGCGACGGGTTCTCGGCCCGGACCCGGCTTGCCAGTTCGCGGTAGTCGAAGCCGCCCTCGACCGCGGGGACGACGTAGCCGACCGCGCCGGTGAAGGAGCAGAAGTAGCCGATCTCGGTATAGCGGTGGGCGGGCAGCGCGAAGACCGGCAGCGCACCGATCCGGAAGAGGCCGAAGACCACTTCGAAGAACTCGGCCACGTTGGGGAGTTGGACCACGACGCGGTCGCCCCGGCCGATGCCGCGGGCGAGCAGGCCGGCGGCCATCCGGTCGGCGCGGCGGTCGAGTTCGGCGTACGTCCAACGGCGGGCACCGTCCGCACCCCGGCCGCCGGACGGGTCCACGATCGCGACGCGCTCGCCGTGGGCGGCGGCGCGCTCGCGCAGCATCCGGCCGAAGGTCTCGCCGCGCCAGTACCCGGCGGCGCGGTAGCGCTCGGCGAACTCGTCCGGACAGGGGGTGAATCCGGCCAGAACCTCGTCCATCGCATCCTCGGGGCGGCTCATCGGGGCACCCCCGCGGCGTCCAGGAAGGTGCGGAACTTGGCGCTGGTCTCGGCCAGTTCGGCCTCCGGGCGGGACTCGGCGACCACGCCCGCCCCCGCGTACACGCGCAGCGTCCGCTCGTCCGCCTCGGCGCAGCGCAGGGTCACCACCCACTCGCCGTCGCCGTCCGCGTCGCCCCAGCCGACCATGCCGGCGTAGAGGCCGCGGTCGAACGGCTCGATGTCGCCGATCGCCTGCCGCGCCAGGGGAGTCGGCGTGCCGCAGACGGCCGGGGTCGGGTGCAGGGCGGTGGCCAGCTCCAGCGCGGAGACGGCCGGGTCGGCCAGTTCGGCGGTGATGGTGGTGGCCAGGTGCCACATCGCGGCGGTGCGGACCAGGGTCGGCCGCTCCGGCACGTCGAGGGTCCGGCAGTACGGCGCCAGCGCCGCGCGGATGGCGTCCACGACCACGGCGTGCTCGTGCAGGTCCTTCGGGGATTCCAGCAGCGCGGCGGCCCGGCGAACGTCCTCGCCGAGGTCGGCGCTGCGCGGGACGGAGCCGGCCAGCGGGTTGGCCAGCACGGCGGTGCCGTGGCGGGAGAGCAGCAGTTCGGGGCTGGCGCCGATCAGCGTGCGGCCGCCGCCGGCCGGGACGGCGAAGGTGTAGCCGCCGGGGTCGCGGCGGGCCAGCCGCTGGAGGATCGCGGGCAGGTCGAGCGGGCGTCCGGCGCTCAGCTCCAGGGTGCGGGCGAGCACGACCTTGCTCAACTCGCCTGCCCGGAGCCGTCGGACGGCCTCCGCGACGCCGACGCCGTAGGCCTCGGGCTCGGGAATCGGGCGGACGTTCCAGTCGACCCGGTCGGCGGCCGGGGCCGGCAGCGCGATCAGCGGGTCGTCGCGCAGCGCGCCGCACCGGCGGAGCCGGGCGGGGACGGCCAGTTCGGCGCGGCTGTCGTGGTCGAATGCCACCGCACCGACCACCAGCGGGTGTTCCACCCCGTCGCGGCGGGCCCGGTCGAGCGTCTCGGCGACCCTGACCGGCAGCGGGCGGGCGTCCTGCGGCACCCGGGAGTGCACGCCGTCGGCGAGCAGTGTGCGGGTCGGTGAGGCGAAGAACGCCTCGTCGGGCGCGGCCCGGTACTGGCCCAGCAGCCCGCTGGCCGCGCCGATGACGGTGTGATCCGTCCCGGCGGGGGCGTGGTGCACCGTGGTCACCTGGATTCTCCCAGTCTGCGAGTGGCCGCCGGACGCTGCTCGTGGCGCCGGCCGGCGGTGGTGTGCTTTCGGCGGGTGGTGTGGTTCGGGGCGGCGGGTGGGCCCGTCCGCCCTCGAGGTGCCGCGTGGGGTCAGGCGCGCAGGGTGGCGCCGCCGTCCACGTACAGGTCGTGCATGGTGATGTGCCGCGCCCGGTCGGAGACCAGGAAGGCCACCGCCTCGGCGATGTCGGCGGGTTGGGCGATCCGGCCGAGCGGGATGCCCACCCGCCAGCCGGCCGGATCGCCGTCGATGACGCGCTGTTCGGCGGCCTCGGCGTCGCTACCCCAGAGGGCGCGCTGCATCTCGGTGTCGGTGGAACCGGGCGAGACGATGTTGCAGCGCACGCCGGAGCGGGCGAGCTCCAGGCCGAGGCAGCGGGTGAACATGGTGGCGGCCGCCTTGGACGCCGCGTAGGCGGCCATGCCGGCCCGTGGCACGCCGGCCGCGTTGGACCCGACGGTGACGACGGCCCCCGTGCCGCGCTCCGCCATGCGCCGGCCGACCGCCCGGCAGGTGTGGAACACCCCGGTGGTGTTGACCGCGAAGGTGGCGGCCCAGTCCTCGTCGGTCAGCTCGACGGCGGGCGAGGTGCGCAGGATTCCGGCGACGTTCACCAGGACGCCGATCGGGCCGAGTTGACGTTCCATCGTCTCGACGGTGGACTCGACGGCGGCGGCGTCGGTGACGTCCAGGACGTACGGGCGGACGGGGCCGCCGGCATCCGGCGCCCCCTGCGCGAACTCCTGGGCGAGCGCGGCGAGCGGGCCCGGGTTGCGGTCGACCGCCGCGACGACGGCGCCCGCGGCGACGAGCGCGCGCGTCACGGCCGCGCCGATGCCCTGCCCGGCACCGGTGACCATCGCAGTGGTACCGACCAGTTCGGACTGCAGCACAGGAAATCCCCTCCGACCAGCAACATTAGGCAAGCCTAACCTAACACAATTGTTCGGATGCGCCGAGTGGTCGCGCCGATCTGCGACACCGTCAACTGACGGAAGGGCGACCGGCCGCAGCCGAGGGAGGACGGTGGGGGTCGACCAAATCCAACCTGGACGCAACGTTGCGTCCAGTGTTAGCGTCCAACCGATCCAGCCGAGACGCACCGTTGCGTCCACTCTCGCCGCGACCCCTGAGGAACCCCCATGCCATCCGCCCCGCAAACCCCGGCCGGCCCACTCGCCCGCGCCGCAGTCGCACTCGCCTTCTGGGTCACCATGGCCGGCACCACCGTCCCGACCCCGCTCTACCCGCTCTACCAACAGGCCTTCGGCTTCTCGCCGTTCATGGTCACGGTGATCTTCGCCGTCTACGCCGCCGGCGTCGTCGCCGGCCTGCTGACCCTCGGCCGGCTCTCCGACGCGATCGGCCGCCGCCCCGTCATCGCCGCCGCCCTGCTGCTCGCCGCGGCCGCCGCCGACCTCTTCGAGGTCGCGGACTCGCTGCCCTGGCTGCTCACCGCCCGGGTGGTCTCCGGCCTCGCCGCCGCCCTGGTCACCGGCGCCGCCACCGCGGCCCTGCTCGACCTCGCCCCGCCCGAGCGCCGGCTGCGCGCCCAGACCCTCGCGCTGGCCGCCAACATGGGCGGCCTGGCCGGCGGCACCCTGCTCTCCGGCACCCTCGCCGAGTGGGCCGGCTCTCCGCTGCGCCTGCCCTGGACGGTGATGCTCGCCCTCACCGCCCTCGCACTGGCCGGGCTCCTCGCCGTTCCCGCAACGGCACGGGAAGCCGCCCCCGGCGCCGCACCGACGGGCTCCGGCGACCGCCCCCGAAGCACCCCCGCCCGGTTCCGCCCTCGCCTCCAGCCGCTGCGCATCCCGGCCGGCATCCGCCCCGCCTTCGTACGCGCCGCGCTCGCCGGCGGTTCCGGGTTCGCCGTGCTCGGGGTCCTGACCGCGGTCAGCGGCCTCTTCCTGGCCACCGTCCTGGACCTCCACCACCACGCGCTCACCGGCCTGGTGGTCTGCCTGGCCTTCGCGGCCACCGCCGTCGGCCAGTTGCTCGCCCGCGTCCTGCCCAAGCCGCGTGCGCTGCCCGCCGCCTGCGCCGGCCTGGTGCTGGCCGCCGCGCTGATCGCCACCGCGCTGCTCACCGAGTCCCTGCCACCGCTGCTGCTCGGCGCCTGCGTCAACGGCCTCGCCACGGGCACCGCCGTCGGCACCGGCCTCGGCGCCATCAACAACGGGGTCGCCCCGCAGCAGCGCGGCGAGGCGGTCTCCACCTTCTTCGCCATCCTGTACGCGATGCTCTCGGTGCCGGTGGTCGGCGTCGGCGTCCTGATCCAGGCCACCGACCTGCGCACGGCGGGTGTCACGTTCAGCGCGCTGGTGGCCGCCCTGGCCGTCGCCGTCGCGGCCGGGCTGGTCCGGCGGCCGCGGAGCCCTCTCCCGTCGACCGCCCGCCCGGAAGAGGCATGAGAGGATGAGCCCGACCAGCACCCCCGGCCGGCTCCCGCACCGGCCCGCCCGTGAGGACCCCCGCACCATCGCCGCCCAGCCCCGCACCGCCACCGGCAGCAGCAGCGCGAACAGCAGCAGCCGCCGGAGCGAGGCCGCGCGCCTGGCGGTGCTCAACGCCGCCGATGACCTCCTGGTGGAGCACGGCTTCGAGGGCCTCACCATCGAGGGCATCGCCGCGGCGGCCGGCGTCGCCAAACAGACGATCTACCGCTGGTGGAAGTCCAAGGTCGACATCCTCTTCGACAACCTGGTGCTCGACGCCGGCCCCGCCCTCGCCTGGCCCGAAGCCCCGTCCGACCGGACGGCCGACTCCTCTGGCTCCGCCGACTCCGCCGGGGCCTCGGGCCCCGACGACCTGCGCGCCTACGTCCACCGCTTCGCTGCCTTCCTCGGCGAGGCACCGGCCGGCCGCGTCCTCCAGGCCCTCCTGGGGCACGCCCAACTCGACGCCCGTACGGCGGAGTTGCTGCACGGCGGATTCCTCGACGGGCTCCGCGCCCGCGATGTCGCGCACACCGGCGCCGCACTCGGCTGCTCCGAGGACGAGGCCGCCGTACTGCTCGACACCCTCCTCGCCCCGCTCTACCACCGCGCTCTGGTGCTGCGCCGCCCGCTCGACACCGCGTTCGTCGACGCACTGCTCGACCAGCACCTCCCGCGCTGAGCGCGGCACCTCCCGAACTCCCTGTCACCCGGCCCGTGTTCACTTCCGGGCCCTACTCTGGAGTCATCATGTTCCGACGCCCCCGGCCGACCTACGACGTCGAGGTCATGGCGGTCACCCCGCTGACCTCCGCCCTCACCAGGATCACCTTCACCGGCCCCGGCCTGTCCGACCTCGCCGTCGAACACCCCACCCAGTGGGTCAAGTTGGCCGTTCCCGAGAGCCCGTCCCGGGCCACCACCGCGACCCCGGACTCCCAGGCCTCCCAGGAATTCAAAGTCTCCCGCGCCTACACCATCCGTCACCACCGCCCCGCCGAGCGCGAGGTCGACATCGACCTCGTCCTGCACGGCAACGGCCCCCTCGCCCGGTGGGCCGCCGCCGCCCGCCCCGGCGACCGCGCCCGGATCGCCGGCCCACGCGGGCGCCGCCCTTCCTTCGACGGCGCCGGCCACGTCCTTCTCGCCGCCGACGAGAGCGCGCTGCCCGCCGCGCTCACCGTCCTCGAACAACTCCCGCCCGGGGTGAGGGTGTCCGCCTACTTCGAGATCGCCGGACCGGCCGACACGCTGCCCCTGCCCGCCCGCGCCGGACTCACCGCGGCGTGGCTCCCCCGTTCGTCCGCCCACCCCAAGGGGCACCTCCTCACCGAGACGCTCCTCGCCACCGACCTGCCGCCCGGCACCACCGCCTGGCTCGCCGGTGAGGCCGGCGCCGTCGCCACCGTCCGCCGCCACCTCCTCACCGACTGGTCGCTCCCCCGCGACCGCGTCCACGCCAAGGGCTACTGGAAGCGCGGCGAGGCCGACCACAAGGGCTGAGAGCACCCCGCACCACCCAGCCGGCTCGCTCACCCGGCCGGCTCGCTCACCCGGCCGGCTCACCGGCGCGCAGCCGGCCGAGCCCTCCGCCTCACGGCCCGGACACAGGCGATGAGCAGATCCACCGCCGACAGCAGCACGGTCAGCACCGAACGCACCGTGACGGCGAACAGTATCTGGATCCGGTTCCACACCATGACGACCTCGCTCCCTTCCGGCCCCGACCGGGCCACCGGCGCGCGCGGCTCCGCGCGTACTGCTCTCAACCACTGTTCCCGAACGGGGACTTGACGAGACTGCCGACCGGCCGTCACCCCCGCCCGAGGCACTCTCCGCGCCGTACTCCGCACACACGGAACACGAAATCCGGCCGGGGGCACCCACGCCCCCGGCCGGTACTCGCGCGACCGGCCGTCAGGGCGCGATCGTCACCTTGAGCCCCGCCCCGCGCTCCAGGACCTCCAGGGCATCGGCGAACCCGTCCAGGGAGAACGTGTGGGTGATCAGGTCGTCCACCCGGACGGTGCCGTCGGCGATCAGCTCCAGCGCACGGGCGTTCTGGTCCGGGCCGGAGGAGTTGGCGCCCATGATCATGAGCTCGCGGTAGTGCACGAGGTTGGCGTCGACCGCGGTCATCGGAGCGCCCTGGGGCAGCCCGCCGAAGAGGCTGATCCTGCCTCGCCGCGCGGCGTACCGGACGGCCTCCTCCTGGGCGGGAACGGAGGCCGAGGCCGTGATCACGACGTCGGCGCCGAGCCCGTCGGTGAGCCGGAACACCTCGTCGGCGACGTCCGTGTCCGCGGCGCAGATCACCCCGTCCGGCTCGACCAGCTCGGCGGCGCGGGCCAGGCGCTCACGGTTGAGCTCGACCAGGAACACCCGGGAGGCGCCCCTGGCGCGGGCGAGCCGTGCGTGCAGGCAGCCGATCGGCCCCGAGCCCACGATCACCACGTCGTCCCCGGGGCCGACCCCGATCAGCTCCTGCCCGTTGAGCACGCAGGCGAGCGGCTCCGCGACGGACGCCTCGGCGAAGCTCACGCCGTCCGGGATGCGGTGCACCCCGCCCACGGCGACGACCTTCTCCGGGACGACCATGTACTCGGCGAACCCGCCGTCGTAGTGGTAGCCCATCGCCTCGAAGTTCGGGCAGACCGTCATCCGCCCGCGCCGGCACTCGTGGCAGTGCCCGCACGGGATGGCGCCGATCACCTGGACCCGGTCGCCCACCGCCCAGCCCTCGACGCCGCGGCCCAGCTCGACCACCTCACCGGCGATCTCGTGGCCGAGCACCCGCGGCGGGTCGATCCGGTGGTTGCCGTACCGGTAGATCTTCAGATCGGTGCCGCAGAGCGAGGTGTTGCGGACCCTGAGCTTCACCTCGCCCGGACCGGGCGCGGGCTCGGGCGAGTCCTCGATCAGGATCTTCTCGGGAGCGTAAAAGCGCGCAACCTTCACTTCGCTGACTTTCTCGTAGGGGAACAGTGCGAGGTGCCCGGAGGCAGGGAGTGCGGGTGGGACGCGGGCGGACGCCGCGGTCGCGGGTGGGACTCGGGCTGACGCCGGGGTCGCCGGGTCAGCTCGCCCCGGGTGCGGCGCCGGCCATGGCCCCGAGCCCGAGCAGGCCCTTGGCGCGGTCCACCACCGCGGCGGTGCTGACCCCGAACTCGGCGAGCACCTCGTCGCGGGGGCCCAGGGGCAGGAACGCGGACGGCAGCGCGATCTCCGCCGTGCCGGGCCGCCCGCCGGGGGCGCCCGCACGGTCGGCCTCCGCGAGGTGGGTGAGCAGGTCGGCGTAGAGGCCGGAGCCCGCCGCCAGGTCCTCGACGGTGATGACCGCCCGGTGCCCCACCGCGTCGGCGAACACCTCGCCGACCGCCGGCCGCAGCCGTACGACCTCCCACACCGTGGACGAGATGCCGTGCTCGCGCTCCAGCTCGCTCGCCGCGGACATCGCCGTCTGCACCATCGCCCCGTGCGCCAGCAGGCAGAGATCGCTGCCGCGGCGGCGCAGCAGGGCGCTGGTGCGGGCGCCGTCGGGCTCGTCCCGCAGGGGCTTCCACTTCGCGTACCGGACCACCGTCGGGCCGCTCTCGCGGGCGACGGCCGAGTGGAGCAGGTCGGTCAGCTGGGCGCCGCTGGTGGGCGCGTAGATCTCCAGGCCGGGGACGGTACGGAGCAGCCCGACGTCGTAGATGCCGTGCGACGAGGCGCCGTCGCCGCCGGTCACCCCGCCCCGGTCGACCACGAAGGTGACCGGGAGCCCGTGCAGCGCGACGTCGTTGACGACCTGGTCGAGTGCGCGGGTGAGGAAGGTGGCGAAGACCGGGAAGACGGGCCGGCAGCCCTGGCTCGCGAGCCCGGCGGCGAGGCCGACCGCCAGCTGTTCGCAGATCCCGACGTCGTGGTAGCGCTCGGGGAAGCGGCGCTGGAACTCCAGCAGGCCGAGGCTGTCCGGCATCGCCGCGGTGATCACGTGGACGCGGGGGTCCTGTTCGGCGAGCTCGCACAGGGTGCCACCGAGCACGTCGCCCCACGACCGGCTGCCGAGCGGGAGCTGCGCGAGCTCCCCGGCCGTGGACGGGCTCCCGGCCGCGGCCGTCCCGCCGACCTGGTGCAGCCGCATGACCTCGTCGTCCTCGGCCTCGGACCAGCCGAGCCCCTTCTGGGTCCGCACGTGCACCACGACGGGTCCGTCGGTGTCCGCCGCATCCGCGAGGGCCGCCTCCAGCTTGCCGAAGTCGTGGCCGTCGACCGCGCCGATGTAGCTGAACCCGAGTGCGGTGAAGAAGAGTTCGACGTTGCGCTGGTCGTCCGGTCCGCCGGTCTCGGTGTCGCAGGGCTCACCGAGGGTCAGCCGGCTCATGGTCCTCGCGTAGGACCTGCCGTTGTCGTTGTAGACGATGACCACGGGCTGCCGGCGCACGCCGATGGCGTTGATGGCCTCGTACGCCACGCCTCCGGTCAGCGCACCGTCGCCGATGACCACCACCGACCTGGTCCCACGGGCCAGGGTGATGCCGAGCCCCCAGGCCGGCCCGGTGGAGGAGTGACTGTTCTCCATCACGTCGTGCGGGGATTCCGCGCGTGACGGGAATCCGGACATCCCGGTCCGCCGGCGGAAGTCGGCGAAGCCGCCGGCACGCCCCGTCAGGATCTTGTGGGTGTAGGCCTGGTGGCCGATGTCGAAGATGATCGGGTCGTCGGGGGAGCGGAACACCCGGTGCAGGGCGATGGTCAGCTCGACCACGCCGAGGTTTCCCCCGAGATGCCCGCCGGTCCGGTTGACCTCCGCGATCAGGAAGCTCCGGATCTGCGCGGCGAGGCGCTCGCACCCCTCCGTGTCCAGACTGCGGACCGCCTCCGGGGTGAGGCCGGTCAGATCGAATTCGGTATCGGATCCGGTAGCGAATTCAGTGTCGTTGCCCTTGCCGCCAGGCGCAGCCACGAGGAAATCCTTTCACGAGAGAAGACACCGCTACTTCAGCAGCGTCAGCTGGATCCGGACATTCGTCTGCTGGTAGTCCACGACCGTGTCGCGCAGCCGGCGCAGATACTTGAGGTAGAGGTCGAAGTTCTGCTTGCGGGGCAGTTGCACCAGCAGGCTGCTGAACTTCAGGATGTCGGCGAGCGCGGCGTCCATCCGGCCGATCTGGTCCCGGATCTCACCGCACAGCTCCTCGCCGAGGGCCGCGCTGATGGTCGGCTCGCCGAGCAGGTAGTGCAGGTAGTGCTGGACCGGCTGGAACCGGTTCTGGACGTGCTTGTTCAGACGGGACTGGTCGTTGAAGAGGACGGCGCCCGCGGCGAGGATCTCGTCGGCCCGGCGCTCCCAGTCGGCGATGAGCCGGTCGATCCCGTCCACACCGACGACCACCGGGGTGACGTACCGGCTGAGCCGTCCGTCGTACAGGCGCAGTCCGAACTCGGCGAACACCGCGCGGAACGCGTCCAGCGGGGCGAGGCCGACCAGTCGGTCGATGACGGCCGAGGGCCGGATCTCGGTGACGGGGACGAGACCGTCCTCCGTGTAGGCGAGGCTCTCGGTCAGCTTGGCGAACGGAACGGGCTTGCGGTCGGCCCGGAAGTTCGGGTCCGGGCTGGTCTTCGTGTAGTAGACGGTGTCCTCGTCGTCGATGTCCACGACGAGCCACTCGGTGAGGTACGGCGTGCCGTCGGTGTGCACCAGGGACACCAGCAGGGCCACGTGCGAACCGGCCTCGACGGCGGTCCGGATCTCCTTGGCCAGCTGCTCCCGGGGGACGTCGCGCTCGCTCCAGGAGTCCCGGCAGACCAGCTCCATGAAGCCGTTGTAGCGGCTGATGATCGGCACGTCCCCGGTGACCTCGAACTGCCAGTCGTAGCAGCGGTCCATGAAGAGCAGGGGGAACGCGAGCGAGTCGCGCAGGATGCAGTAGCGGTGGAAGACGTGCCGCTCGTGGCACACGTAGTACTGGGACCGGTCGAGCTGCACCTCACGGCGGGCCTGCTCCGAGGCGGTCATGGCGACGTCATTCGTCTCGGTCACCGTCACTCCTTCACTGTGGGTCGGCGGATTCACCAGGGCGGTCGGAACGGAAAAGAACGGCGGACGGAACGCGGAACGGAATCCGGCAACCACGGCAGGAGGACCGGCCGCTACGCGCCGGAGATTCCATTCGGCATTCCGGGCCGGCAGTCGGGGAGAAATGCGCAACAGGGCGGGGACGCGCTGCCGGTCAGACCGTCCGGGCCGCTTCGTCGAGCGCACGCAGAGCCCAGTCGGAAACGCTGAGGCTGGCCTGCTCGGCCGCGGCCCGCCAGAGTTTGACGCGGTCGGCGGTGATTTCCAGTTGCAGGTCGATCTCGCTGTCCCGGACCGGGCCGGCCTCTCCGGTTGCGCCGCCCGGCCCGCCCTCGTCCGCGGGCGCGTCGGCGGCCCCCGCGCGCTCATTGAGGCTGGCCCGCACCTCGGCGCGCAGGCGATTGCGCGACCATCCGTGATCCTCCGCCTTGCGCAGCCAGTAATCCTGCTCGGGATCGGCCAGCGAGGCAACCTCCGCGTGATGGCCGAAGCTGAGCGCGTCCCGCCGGCGGGACAGCGGGAATCGCCGGGCAACCCAGGCGTAGTTCCGCAGGGTCTGGTAATTCAAGGAACAGGTCTCGACGGCCTCGCGGTAACGGCCGTTGTAGGCCGTCTCGCCGTGCACGAGCCAATCGCCTAGACACCATGCGGACGACGCATATACCGTCGACAGGAGGCGGCCCATGAGGACCCATTTTTCGTATGGCAGCCGGTTCGGCAGATCGAGACCGGTCCGCGGAATCGAGATGGCGCCGGCCTCGGCCGCCGGCCCGAATTCCACCAGCTGTTTCTGTGACTTTGCCACGTCAGCGGCTGCGGCAACAGCGACTGTCATGCTTTCTCCTCGCAGCGGAACCCGCGATGTGCAGGACGATAGACGTCCGCGCGAAGTCGGCCGGCGAATTCTGGGACGTGCACGGCCCGCGGACGGCGGAGAAAAGTCAGGCTGCTGCAGGCACCATGATCACTGTTTCCCCCGTAATCATACGCTGTTCACCTGAAGTTTGAATTGCGTTCCCCGTAATGACATCTTGATCATGGCAGGACAACCCCAGAGGGTCAAGAGTTCGAGACTCCGGGGGCCGGCCCCGGACAAAACGGCGGCTATGTCCGAATTGAGGGCGATCGCAACGCTGGCGAACCCTTTCAGCGGTGAATCACGTTGCCGTGGGGACGGCCCGGGCCGCGCCCGCCGCACGACCTGCTCCCGCCGCACCCACGGTCGCCGCCGAGCTGTAGGTGCCGGCGGACTGGTCGTACGGCTGCGCCAGGCCGGCCCGCGCCGCGACCGTGCTGTAGGTGCTGGACGCGGGCGTGTACGCCGGGTCGGTGATGATCTCCCCGGCCAGGATGTCGTCGATCTGCCGCATCGTCGCCTCGTCCAGGCGGACCCCGGACGCCGCGGCGTTCTCCCTGACCTGGCCGGGGCGCGACGCTCCGACGATGGCGGCGGAGACCGCCGGGTTCTGCAGCGTCCAGGCCACCGCGAGCTGGGCGAGCGTCAGCCCGGCCTCCTGCGCGACCGGCTTGAGGCGCTGGACCTTCCCCAGGATCTCGTCGGCCAGGAAGTACCTGATGAAGTTGGCGCCGTGCTCGTCGGTGGCCCGCGAGCCGGCCGGCGGGGCGGCCCCCGGCAGGTACTTGCCGGTCAGCGCCCCCTGCGCGATGGGCGAGAAGACCATCTGGCCGACGCCGTGCTGCCGGCTCATCGGGACGACCTCGGTCTCGATCACCCGCCAGATCATGTTGTACTGCGGCTGGTTGGAGACGATCCGGTCCAGGCCGAGATCCTCGGCGATCTTCATGGCCTCGGCGATCTCCTCGGCCCGCCACTCCGACACCCCGATGTACAGGACCTTGCCCTGCCGCACCAGGTCGTCGAACGCGCGCAGCGTCTCGGCCAGGGGGATCTCGTGGTCGTAGCGGTGCGCCTGGTAGAGGTCGATGTAGTCGGTGCCCAGGCGGCGCAGCGAGGCGTTCGCCGATTCGATGATGTGCTTGCGGGAGAGCCCGCGGTCGTTGGCGCCCGGCCCGGTGGGCCAGTAGACCTTGGTGCAGATCTCGACGGACTCGCGCCGCACACCGGCCAGTGCCTTGCCCAGGACTTCCTCGGCCTTGGTGAGGGCGTAGACGTCGGCGGTGTCGAAGGTGGTGATCCCCTCGTCCAGAGCCGCGGAGATGCACTCCCGTGCGCTGTCCTCCTCGATCTGCGACCCGTGGGTGAGCCAGTTTCCGTAGGCGATCTCGCTGACCTTCAGGCCGCTGCAGCCGAGTTGACGGTATTCCATGCCGATTCCTAGCTGACCGGTGTGCGTTCCACCGCTGCGCCCCGCCCGGAGGTGAACAGGGCGGAGCGGGGCGGGCAGCTCAGTAGACGATCTCTATCGTTTCCTCGAAGCTCTTCAGGAGCTCCGCCAGGGTGGGGCCGCCCGGTACCTCGCGGTGGCGGCCCATGATGTTGCAGAAGTAGTCCGAGATCAGGTCACCGTCCGGGTGGAGGTGGTGGCCCGGCTCCTTGAAGCAGACGCAGAGCAGGACGTCGTCACGGTCGCGCACTTCGTCCAGGCCCTCGATCGCGCGGATCATCCCCGATCCTCGGTAGGGCACGTTGTACCAGAAGTAGGTGGTGTCCCCAAGGGTTTCCGCCGCCTCCGGACGCGAGGGCCCCGGCTGCCGGAGCGCCGGCTCGGTCCGCCGGTCGAACTCCTCCCGGCCGTCGCAGACCAGGCTGAGGTACATCGCCCGCATGAGGTCGGCGCCGCGGGCCCGCTGCGCGAGGTCGTAGAAGATCCCGCCGGCCCCGGGCCGGGCCGCCGCCTCCAGCACGTAGGGGGTGCCGTCGTGGAACCGGACCTCGGTGTGTGTGGGGCCGTGGGAGATGCCGAGGGCGCGGACGGCGTCGTGCGTCAGGTCGATGACGACCCGGCGCAGCTCCTCCGGCATCGACGGGTCCAGCGTGTAGAGCCGGTCGGGGAAGTACTGTCCGAAGGAGACCTGTTCGGGGTTGTTCGCCAGCAGGAAGTCCGCGGCCGGCTCACCGTCGAACCAGACGGTGTCGACGCTGTACTCGTGTCCTTCGAGGCACTGCTCGACCAGGAACCCGGCGCCCGGCACGCCCTCCTGCGCCATGGTGGTGGCGTTGAGCAGGGCGATCTTGCGGACCTGTTCCAGCAGTTCGGCCTCGGACTCGACCCGCCGGACGCCGCAGCTGGCGAACCCGTGCGTGGGTTTGACGATCGCGGGGTACGCGACCTTCGCGAGGTCCAGCCCGGCACGGGAGGTGCAGTACGTGCCGCGGGGTGTGCTGACCCCGGCCGCCTGCCAGATCTCCTTCATCCGCGCCTTGGAGCGGGCCGCGCTCGCCGACGTGACCGGGTTCCGGCCCACGCCGAGGGCCTCGGCCACCGCCGCCGTCGCGATGACGTACGGCTCCTGGTTGGTGAAGGCGGCGACGGCCGGCTCGCCGGCGCAGGCCGCCGCGATGGCCGCTGCCACCCGCTCCGGGTCGTCGCGCACGTCGAGCCGGAGCGAGGGGATGCCGGCCGGCGGCTCGGCGCGGGCGGAG
Organism: Kitasatospora sp. NPDC041988; assembly: GCF_055588525.1. Classification (NCBI taxonomy): domain Bacteria; kingdom Bacillati; phylum Actinomycetota; class Actinomycetes; order Kitasatosporales; family Streptomycetaceae; genus Kitasatospora; species Kitasatospora sp. NPDC041988. The sequence goes on along the minus strand of NZ_JBVJCO010000009.1, from coordinate 22,329 downwards.
ACGAACAGCAGCCGGTCGCCCTCGGCCGCGGCCACCGGCTGGAGCGCCCGGGTGAAGTAGTCGGTCGTCTCCACGCAGACGAAGGTCCGGTTCACGACCGCTCCCCCGTGATCCGCCCGGCGTTCGCGGCGACGCGGTCGGCGAGCGCGGCCAGGTCGGTGTCCCCGCGCTCGGTGAGCAGGAAGGCCAGCCGGTCGATGCCGAAGCCGATGCACAGGGTGGATGCGGCCAGGCCGCGCTCGTCACGGATCCGGAAGGCGTCGGAGAAGTGGCTGCCGTGCTTGTTGAGCGAGGCGCTGGCGACCTTGCGGCCGAGGGTGTGCGAGCGGACGGCCAGCTCGATCTTGCTGTCGGAGACGAGCTGCGCGAACAGCTGCGCGCCGGCGCCGTCGCTGAAGAACATGTCCGAGGCCGTCTCCAGGGAGAAGTCCAGACCCAGCAGGAGCCCGGTCATGGCCATCAGGTCCAGCAGTTCGCCGTGCATCCGCGCCACCGGCGCGGCCCCGCCGACCACGACGCCCTCGCGCATCCGGAACTCGTACAGCCGCTCCTGGTTGTTCAGGTTTCCGGACTCGTCCCGGAAGACGGAGCCGCCCACCGTCATCACGAGGGCCTCGTCCTCGGCGAAGACCTGGTCCTCCAGGAGCCGGTAACAGTGCAGGCAGGCCGCGGGGTTGAGGAGGTCGCGCGGGGCCTTCAGGTAGTCGAGCACCTGCCGGTCCGCACCCCGTTCGCCCTTCTCGGCCGACCCGCGCCAGAACGGCAGGAAGTCCTCGAACAGGTCGGGGTCGTTGCTCACCGGTGCCACGAAGCTCAGGTGCTGGCAGCCGGTCTCGAAGTATCCCGACCGGTCGACGACCGAGCTCGGGATCAGCGAGGGGATCAGCAGCTCCTCCGCGTCGTACGCCTCGGCGATGCAGCGGTTGGCGAAGCGGTCGAGCGCCGCCAGCAGCGCCGCGCTCTCGTGCCCGTACACGTTGACGCCCGAACGCAGCTCCGCGGCACGGCCGGTGACCGCCCGGCGCCCCGGCCGCCGCGCCACCCGGCGCAGCTCCTCGGCGAAGGCGGCCGCCGCGCTGCCCAGAACCTCCGAGGGGAACCGGGCGGGGCGGGCGGCGAGCCAGGTCTCGACGGAGGCCTGGTCGCCGGAGTCGAGCAGGGTCCTGGTCCGCACGCCGCGGGGGATCGCCCGGAACCGCTCCAGGATCAGCTGAACGGACCGCTCCAGCTTCTCCCGGGGCACGTCCCCCTCCGACACGACCGTCAGCTCGTCCGTGCCGAACTCCACCGCGCTGATCCGGGGAAAGTAGAAACGCAGCTGTGTGGTGAGCGTGTCACGCACCGCCGGCTGTCCGACAGCCGCCTTGATGGTGGTCCTCAGCGTGTCCATCGGATCAGCCAACTCCCAGGAATTCCTTGACCCTGCCCAGCGTCGACACGTCCGACAGCTGGAAGGCCTCGTAGTCGATCTCCTTGCCGAACTCCGTCTCCATCCTGACCACCAGCCCCATCACGGCCATGGATTCGAGTCCGAGCTGCGTCAACGGGGCGTCCTGGTAGGCGTCGTACTGGTCGCAGACCAGGGTGACGGTCTCCTCCGGCAACAGCCCGCTGAACAGCGTACGGATCCATTGGTGGTCCATCGGCGGGGCCTTTCTCGTCCTGAGCTGCCGACGGACAGGCAGGCGCCGACCGTCGGGGGAATGATCCTTCGGCGACGAATACTCTCAGCCACCGCCCGTACCGCGGCAAGAGATCGTCCGGCCACCGCCCGCTCCGCCACCGACCGTTGACCGGCCCGACCTCCCCGGGTAGTCCTGCCGCTCGCCGCGGGTGTCCCGCCGGCGGGACGCCCGCGGCGGGCGGCTCTCCCGCCGCGGCCCCGAGGGCAGACTCCGGCCCGAGGTCTCTGTTAACCTGCCCGGCGAGGTCTGTCCTGGCCGCCCGCGATCACCCGCGGGCCCGGGAAATCCGGATGCCGATGGTCCGTCAGAAACCTATCGTGGTGCCCATGTGTACACGCGCTCGGACGTCTCGCCGGCACTTCGTCTGCCCGCCCTGCCGGGTCTCGGTGAAGCGGTGGCCGGCACCGGGGCACGACCTCTGCCCACACTGCCGGGGGAAGTTGCTTGAGGCGGGGCAGGATCTGGCGGTCCCGAAGCGCCGGGACGACGCCGGATGGCGGGCGCTGACCGCCGTGCTCGCCGCCGGGGTGACGTTCCACTCGCGGTGTTGCTACGGCCCGGGGTGGCGGCCGCGGACGCCGCGCGAGGTGCGGGAGCGGCTCGCCTTGGCGCACCGCGGCGGCACCCCCGTGGCGGAGGCGATCACCACCCGGGACTTGGACGAACTCAGCGCGAGGGGCCGGGCGCAGGGGCCAGGCCGGTGCAGCCCCGCAGGCCGTCGCGCCGCTTGAGGGCGGCCTCGGCGGCGGCGCCGGCCTGCGGGACGGGCACGCCCTGGCCGTCGACGGTGGCCGGGGTGAACACCTCTGCGGTGACCTTGCCCGCCGAGGTGAGGGTCAGTGTCGTGACACCGGTCTCGTTGGAGAACGCGTAGTTGGAGGTGCCGTACCAGAGGAAGTTGCCGAAGCCGTAACCGACGTAGGTGTTGCCGAGCATGCCCGAGCCGAGCATGGTGTGCGCGTGGGTGCCGACCACCGCGGTGGCGCCGGCCGCCGCGAGCTTCTTGGCGATGGCGGTCTGGGGGCCGGTCGGGCAGGCCTTGCCCTCGTCGCCCCAGTGCAGGTAGACGAGGACGACGGGCGCCTGCTGCTTCGCCGCCTCGACCGCCTTGACCAGCGCGGCGGCGTCCAGCGCCGAGGCGATGCCCGGCTTGCTCGCACCGGCCCGCCACTTCTGGTTGGTGATGTCCTCGACCTGGCTGGCCGCGACCACGGCGACCTTCACCCCGCGCACGGTGGTGACGTACGGGGCGTACGCCTCCTTGGCGTTGTGGCCGACGCCGACGACCGGGATCGGCGAGGCGTCCTTGGCGGCGAGGGTGTCGGCGAGGCCGTCGGGGCCGAAGTCGACGGCGTGGTTGTTGGCCATCGAGACGACGTCGACGCCGGAGTCCTTGAGCGCGGTGAGCGCCTTGGGCGAGGTGCGGAAGGTGTAGGTCTTCGGCTCGGGGGCGCCGCGGTCGGTGATCGCGGTCTCCAGGTTGAGGACGGCGAGGTCCGCGTCGGAGACGGTTTTGGAGATCGGCCCGAGTGCCTGCTCCGGGGCCTTCACCGCGAGCCGGGACTCCGTCCGGCCCTCGAAGTGGACGTCGCCGGCGAACGCCACCGTGATGCTGCCGTCGGGCCGGGGTGCGGCGGCACTGCCGGACGGCGCCGGCGCCGCGGTGCCGGTCGCTCCGGCCGCAGCGGACCCGTCGGCCGCGGGCCCGGCCGCGTCGCCGGCCGGCGCGGCCTTGGCCGGGGCCGGGTCGTCCGGTCCGCAGGCGGCCACGGGTATCAGCCCGAGCAGCAGTGCGACGGCGGCCGCGGCACGGCGCATGTGAGATCCCCCCGGGGTCGGTCCAAGAGCGGTCAGCCTACGCCACTCCCCCGCGCCTCCTCCGCCCCGCCTCCACACCGTGTTCGCCCCATGTGTTCGCCCGATGTGTTCGCCCGACACCGCGACCGGACGGACCGCTCGTCCCGCCCCCGGGCTGCAGGACCACAGGACCTATGACCGCAGGACCGCAGGACCGCCCGGCCCAATCGCCCGGCCCGATGCGGCCGTGGCGTCCCTGGCGCACGGGCCGACCTGCGCGCAGCGTGGAACATGCGGCAGACGCCCACGAGACCGGGGCAGCGAGGTGATGGGTGATGGACAGCACGGGAAGCGAAGCCCAGGACGGCGGCCGGCGAGAGCGCGACGTCCGCACCAAGGACTGGCAGCTGAACCTGCACGTGGTCGAGGACCGGGACACCACCCGGGTGCACGCCGTCCTGGACGCCGACGGCAGCGTGCTGCACAGTGACGCGCTCGCCCGCCGCAACCCGCGCGACGATCCGGCGCCGGCCGTGGGCGACGAGTTCGCGGTCGGGCGGGCCTTGGTGGACCTGGGCCACCAACTGCTCCGCGCCGGTACCCGATCCGCCACCGGGGCGGCGGAGCGGACGGGCGGCTGACAGACTCCACGGGACGGATGGCAGACGACGGACGACAGCAAACGGATGACAGCCAACAGATGACAGATTCTGTCAGCCCGGGCACGGGCACCCCGGCACCCACTCCCAAGCCCCACGACACCCCTTCGCCCCACGACACCCCCGACTTCACCCCCGCTCAGCGCGCCCGCGGCCGAGCCCTGCGGCGCGCGCAGCTGCCGTGGGCACTGGGCGGGCGGCTGGCCGGCCTGACCCTGACGCTCGCGCTGGGGCTGACGCCCGCCGGGGCGGGGCTGGTGACGGCGGTGGGCGGCTGGTTCGGCGGCTCGCGGACGGCGGAGGTCCTGGCCGGGGCGGCCGCACTGGTCGTGCTCGGGCAGCTGGCGCAGCTGCCGTTCGGCGCGCGCGTCCGCTCGGTGCGCGCCCGGTACGGGCTGGTCACCCAGGGCTGGGCCGGCTGGGCGGTGGACGCGCTGCGCGGACTGGCGCTCGCCCTGGCACTGACGCTCCCCGTCGCGCTCGGGCTGTTCACGCTCACCGCCTGGTCGCCGGACCGCTGGTGGATCCCGGCGGCGGGCGCGGCGGCACTGCTCACGGCGGCGCTCTCGTTCCTCTACCCGCTGCTGGTGGAGCCGGTGTTCAACCGCTTCACCCCGATGCCGCCCGGCCCGCTGCGCGGCGCGCTGCTGGCGCTCGCCGAGCAGGACGGCGTCCGGGTGCGGGACGTCCTGGTGGCGGACGCGTCGCGGCGGACGACGGCGCTGAACGCGTACGTGTCCGGGCTGGGCGCGACGCGCCGGATCGTCGCGTACGACACGCTGCTGTCGACCGCCGAGCCGCGCGAGGTGGAGCTGGTGGTGGCGCACGAGCTGGGGCACGTCAAGCACCGGGACGTGCTGACCGGCACGCTGCTGGGCGCGGCGGGCGCGGCCGTGGTGGTCGCCCTGCTCGGCCTGCTGGCCGGCTGGGGCCCGCTGTTGTCGGCGGCCGGGGCGGCGGACGCGGCCGATCCCCGCGCGCTGCCGCTGCTCGCCGCCTGCGCCGCCCTGCTGGGCGCGCTGTCGGGCCCGGTGCAGTGCGCGGCGAGCCGCCGGATCGAGGCCCGGGCGGACCGGCACGCACTCGAACTCACGTCGGATGCCGAGCAGTTCGTCGCGATGCAGCGCAGACTGGCCTTGGCCAACGTGTCCGACGTCGACCCGCCGCGAGCGCTTGAGCTACTGTTCGCCACTCACCCGAGCGCGACGCGCCGGATCGCGGCCGCCCGCGCCTGGCAGGCCTCGGGACCCGACGGGAGCCGGGCCGGCCGAGCAGGGTGACGCCGAGCAGGGTGACGCCGAGCAGGGTGACGCCGAGCAGGGTGACGCCGAGCGGGGCGACGCCTGGCAGGCATGCGCCATCGATCATAAAATCGTTGTATAGTGCAACAAATCCCGAGGAGGTAGCCCGCCGTGCCCGGCCGCGAGATGTCGATCGACACCATCCAGCGCGAGCTGACCGCCTTCGCCCGGCGTGCCCGCCACAAGGCCAGCCAGCTGCACCCGGACCTCTCCCTGGTCACCTACAGCATCCTCGACCTGATAAACGAGCGCGGCGGCTGCCGGGCTGCGGACGTCGCGACGCACTTCATGCTGGACAAGTCCACCGTCAGCCGTCAGGTCACCGCGCTGGAGAAGCTCGGCCTGCTGCGCCGCGAGACCGACCCGGACGACCAGCGCGGCCAGATCCTGCGCGCCACCGAGGCCGGCCTCACCCTGCTGCGCGAGGCCAACGAGCAGCGCCGGGCCTCCTTCACCGCCCGCTTCACCGACTGGTCGGACGAGGACGTCGCGCGCTTCGCCGACTACCTCGCCCGCTACGGCGCCCAGGACTGAGCCACCCGCCCGGGCCCCGTCCGCGCGGCCGGCCCGCCCATGGCCGAAGTGCGGTACACCGCCCGAACGGTGTACAGAGGAGAGGTGCCACTTCGGCAGCGTCCCCGTGACCGCCGCCGGTCGTGGCGGCCCGGCCGCCACGCTCTGACGGTGCTGCCGCTCGCGCTGATCCTGGCGATCACCGTCGTCGACATCCTCGCCCCGCCCGAGATCCACCTGGGCCCGCTGCTGATCGTCGCCCCCGCCATCACCGCCTCCTTCGCGGGCGCCCGCGCCACCACCGCGGTCGCCCTGATCGCCCTCGCCGCACTGACCGTCATCGGCCTCCTGCGCGACGGCATCGACACCGCCAACCACGAGACCCAGCTCGGCGCGCAGATCGCCGTCTCGGCGCTGATCGTCGCCCTGCGGGTGCTGCGCGACCGGCACGAACGGGAGCTGGCGCAGGTCCGCTCCGTCTCCGAGGCGGCCCAGCGCGTCCTGCTGCGCCCGCTGCCCGACCGGATCGGGCCCCTCCACCTCGCCTCCGTCTACCTGGCCGCCGAGGCCGAGGCACAGGTCGGCGGGGACCTCTACGCGGCCGCCCGCACCGCCACCGGCACCCGGCTGCTGGTCGGCGACGTCCGCGGCAAGGGCCTCTCCTCGCTCGGCGACGCGGCCCTGCTGCTGGGCGCGTTCCGGGCCGCCGCCCACCTCCACGCCGACCTCCCCGACCTCGCCACCTACCTGGACGGCAGCGTCTGCTGGGACCTCGCCCAGCTCGGTGAGCAGAACCGCCTGCGCCGGGCGGTGGCGGGCGCCGTCCCGGATCCGGCACGCGACGGCCCGGCCACGGACGACACCGGCGAGTCGTTCATCACCGCCGTCATCCTGGACATCCCGGACGACGGCTCCGTGCTGCGCCTGATCGACTGCGGCCACCCGCCCCCGCTGCTGCTGCACGCCGGCGGCATCACCGCCCTCGGCGCCCGCCACCCCGCTCCACCGCTCGGGCTCGGCGAGCTGGCCCCGACCACCTACGAGGTGGAGGTGTTCCCCTTCCTCCCCGGCGACCGGCTGCTGATCTACACCGACGGCGTCATCGAGGCCCGCGACGCCGCACGGCGCTTCTACCCGCTCACCGAACGCGTCGCGGCCTGGCACGCCGACCGCCCCGGCGCCCTGCTGAACCACCTGCGCCGCGATCTGCTCGCCCACGTCGGCGGCCGGCTGGACGACGACGCGGCGATCGTCGTGGCGGAGCGGCTCGCCTGAGAGCCCGGTGCACGGGCCGGTCACGGCCGGTACGGCAGCTGCGGCACCTCGAAGCAGTTGGTGGTCATCGACACCACCTGGGTGACCCAGCCGCCCTTTCCCCCCTCCGCCGCGTCCTGCCAGCGGGCCGCGTTCAGGCAGGCCCGGGTCGGCCCGGACGGCGGCGGCTGCGGCACGAAGGAGGCGGGCAGGATCAGCCCCTGCGCGTCGTACGGCTCGGTGCGGTTCATGAACCGTTCGACGCAGGCCCGGGTGAGATCCGCGCCGCAGGAGTCCATCGCGTCGGTGAGCCACTGCGCGCCCGCCCAGCCCTCCAGCTCCCAGGCCGAGAGCAGCGGCTCCCGGTCGGGGTAGTACCGGGCCATCGCGGTGCGGAACTCCTGCACCGCCGGGTAGCGCTCGTCCTCGTAGTTGAGGCTGGACGAGGTCGCCCAGAGCGCGTTACGGCAAACGGGTGACGACTGGTAGTCGGTACGGACGGTCTCGGACCAGTTCTGGACGTTCGTCACCTTCGCCGCGACCTTCACCCCCGCCTCGTCCAGCGCCCGGCAGAGCGCCGCGTTGCCGCGGGTGTCCATGGCGTCGAAGAGCAGCTGCGAGCCGTCGGCACGGACGGCGGCGGCCACCGCCTGGAAGTTCGGCAGCGCGAAGTCGACCGTCTGCACCAGGACGCGATAGCCCTCCGCCTCCAGGCCGGCCTTCAGCTGGGCGGCGTAGCGGGCCGAGTCGGCCTGGTTGTAGGCGACCACGGCGGCGCTGCCGGCGCCCAGCCGCTCCTTGAAGTACCGGAACACCTCGGTGGTCTGGTAGAGCGTCCCGTTCCAGCCGACGGCGTGCCCGTCGCGCGGCGCGCTGCTGCCGTAGATGCCGTAGAGGTGCGGCCAGCGGTCGTACGCCGTGCCGATCGGCTGGCCGCCGATGTCCGGCACGCCCTTGCCGCTCACGTACCCGGCGCCGGCGTAGTCCAGCACGCTGCCCGAGACGAAGGCGAAGACGTGTTCCTGGTCGATCAGCCGGTGCACGCAGTCCTGGTTGCCGATGCCGCTGCCGCCGTCGTCGCAGGTGACCAGCCTGACGGTGCGCCCGTGCAGGCCGCCGCGGTCGTTCAGGGCCTGGACGAAGGCCTGCGCGCCGTAGCGCGGCCCGCTGAACACCTCGCTGCCGACCGGGCTGGTCAACGAGGTGACGATGCCGATCCTGATCTCGGCGGCGGTGACACCGGTGTCGGAGGCCGGGTTGCCGCCCGGCGTCGTACCCGCCCCCGGGGTGGGGCGGGGGCTGAACGCGCCCTCCGGCAGCCGGGTGCCGCAGGCGGTGGCGAGCAGCAGCACGAGCGCCGGCACGAGCCGAGCCGCCGGGGCGCGGCGTGCGGGCCGCCGACGGCTGGATCCGTCGGCGACCCGGCGGAACGGCGAGGCCGTCAGCTGCATCCGGGGATCGGGGTGCCGCTCGCGCCACCGGCCTGGGTGAGCAGGCCGCACAGGGTGGAGCGGGAGACCTTCCAGGTGCCGTTCTCCAGCACGGACTGTCCGGTGGCGCTCGGTTCGACCACGTTGCCCTGGAGGGAGAGCTCGTAGGTGACGGTGGCGTCGGTCGGCGAGGTGAACGCCACGTCCGACACCTTGGCCTTCACCTGGCCGACCCGCGGGTCCTGGGAGAAGCCCTGGAGGACGGGGAGCAGCACGTCACCGTTCTGGAGCAGGCTCGCCTTCTCCGGGATCGGGGTGCTGGGGTCGAAGAACTTCTCCCAGTTGGCGGTGACCTCGTTCTTGGCGGTCACCGGGTCGGCGGGCGCGGTGGCACCGGCGCTCGCGCTGGCACTCGCGCTCGCACTGACCGACGCCGACACCGACGCCGAGGCGGACACGGACGCGGACGCCGACCCCGAGGCCGTGGAACCGGACTTGCTGCTGCTGCACGCGGCCACCGTGCCCGCCAGCAGCAGCACGAGCAGCACGCTCGCCGACCGCAGGACGGGGCCGCCGCCCTGACGCGTGCCGCGGGGGTCGCGGGTGCCGCTCTGCCTCACGTGCATGGTGTTCCTCTCGACTGCGGCGATTGCGGCGCCGGCACCGTCTGCCCCGGCCGCGCCGGCCGCGCGGCCCGGATGCGCCGCGCGGCCCGCCCTGCCGATGTCCGGATGCTGTTCCAGGCCGATCCTGGAAATGTCGCAAGTGACACCATGAAGGCGGATCCATGGACGAATCGCAATCCGAGGGCGAAAGCACCCGTACCGCCGCGCAGGGGACGGGCGCCCGCCACGGCGGCGGGCTGCGGCGCCCCGCGGCGCGGGCGGTGCGGACGGTCCGGGACGCGCGCGAGTGGACCGGCTGGATCATCGCGGCCGTCGGGGCCGCCCTCTGCGTGCTCGGCTGGTACGGGGTCTCCGGCGAGCGCTTCGCCGAGCAGCAGATCCCCTACCTGGCCTCGTCCACCATCCCGGGCGCGGCGCTGATCGTGGCGGGCATCGTCCTGGTCGCCCTGCGCTCGGCCGGCCGCCCCCCGGGGCCCGCCGACCACGACGCCGACCTGACCGGCCGGCGGGTCGCGCGGCTGTACGACCTGCTGGTCGAACCCGACGACACCGCGTCCGACGACACCCCGCGCGACGCGACCGCGCCGGAGGCCGCTGCCGGCGCCGTAGGGACGGGCACCGCCCCGGTGGCCGTCCCCGAGGGCACGCTCTACCACCGGCCGGACTGCCCGCTGGTGGCCGGCAAGTCCCACGCCGAGGCGGTGGACGCCGCCGACGTCGGGGCGCGCGGGCTCACCCCGTGCCGGCTCTGCGAACCCGATGCGCCCGGCGGACCCGGCGGCCCCGATGCACCCGGCGGACCCGCCGGCACCTCCCGGCCGGGCGACGCCGCCCCGCCGGCCGGCTGAGGCGCTCCCGTGCCGGACGTCCCCGCCCTCGACTCCCTCGGCCTCACCGTCGACCTCGCGCTCGCCGGCCTCACCGTGGGCAGCGCCGCCGCGCTCAGCGGCATCGGCCTGGTCGTCTGCCACCGCGCCACCGGCGTGCTCAACCTCGCCCAGGGCGCCCAGGCCATGCTGGTCGCCTACCTGCTGCGCGACCTCGTCGTGGTGCGGCACTGGCCGGTCTGGCCGGCCGTCGCGTGCTGCCTGCTGCTGGTCGCGCCCGCGCTCGGGGTGCTGCTGGACGTCCTGGTGTACCGACCGTTGCAGCGGCGCGGGGCCGGGACCGCCGAGACCATGGTGGCCGGGCTCGGCGTGTTCGTGCTGCTCATCGGCGTGGTGGTCCTGGTCTGGGGCACGGCCCCGCTGAGCGGCGCGCCGTCCCCGTTCGGCGGCACCCCGATCGGGCTGCCCGGCGGGCACACCCTGCGCCCGGACACCGTGGCGCAGCTCGCCGCCATCCTGGTGCTCGGCGGGACGGTGGCCGCGATCACCCGGTTCACCGGGTTCGGCCTCCAGTTGCGCGCCGTCGTCGACGACCGGCGGCTCGCCCGGCTGGCCGGGGTGGACGCCGACCGGGTCTCGGCGGCGGGCTGGGCGTTCGGCTCGTTCACGGCCGGGCTGGTCGGCGTCGCCCTCGCGCCCTACCTGCTGCTCGACCCGTACGGGCTGCCGCTGCTGGTGATGGAGACGATGGCGGTCGCGGTGGCCGCCCGGCTGCGGTCCATCCCGGTGGCGGTGGCGACCGGGCTCGGCCTCGGGATCGCGCAGGCCGAACTGACCCGGCTGCGCCCGTCCGGCCAGCTGCTGCCGCTCGTGCAGGCGGTGCAGGCCAACCTGTTCGTGGTGGCGCTGCTGGCCACCGCCCTGCTGGCCGGGCCCCGGATCACCGGCGGGCAGCGCGACCGCTCCCCGCTCGCCGCACGAGGGCCGGCCGGTGGGGGCCGGGCGGCCCGGGCGGTCTGCCTGGTGCTGCTCCTGCTGCCGCTCGGCTTCCGCGGCAACGACCTGCGCAGCGCCCTGCTGGTACCGGCGCTGGCGCTGGTCCTGCTCTCCATCGTGGTGGTGACCGGCTACGGCGGGCAGATCTCGCTCGGCCAGGCCGGGTACGCGGGGCTCGGCGCGCTCGGGACGGCGCTGCTGATGTCCGGCCGGATCCCGGGCGTGCCACCCCTGCCCGCCGTACCGGCGCTGCTGTTCGCGGTGCTGGCGACCGCGCCGCTCGGGCTGCTCACCGGCTGGCCGGCGATCCGGCGGCGCGGGCTGGCACTGGCCCTGGTCACCTTCGCGGTCGGCACGGCCATGAGCCGCTTCGTCTTCCAGCAGCCGTACGCGACCACCGGGCTGACTCTCGACCGCCCCGCCTTCCTGGCCGGCGACCGCGCCTTCTACCTGGCCGAACTGCTGCTGCTGGGCGTGGGTCTGGTGGTGGTGCACGGGCTGCACCGGGGGCGGCTGGGCCGGGCACTGACGGCGATGCGCGACCACGAGCCCGGCGCGGTGGCGGCGGGGGTGGACGTCCCCGGGCTGAAGCTGTTCGCCTTCGTGGTCGGCGCGGCGCTGGCAGCGCTCGGCGGCGGGCTGATGGGCCTGGCCGGGCGGGCCTTCGACGCGGGCTCGTTCGACCCGGTGCGCGGACTGATCTGGTTCGCCGCCGTGGTGCTGGCCGGTGCGGACAGCGCGCTCGGGGCGGTGCTGGCCGCGGCGCTGCTGATCGGCCTGGACGCGGGCACCGTCGCGGGGGTGTCGGCGGTCGCGGTCGGCGTCCTCGCCGCGGCGATCGGCCGCCTGCCCGGCGGCCTCGCGGGCGTGGCGGCACGGCTGTCCCGCCGCCCACCGGCGGAGGCGGTCGGCGCGCTGCCGCCCGGGCGGCTCACCCCGGCAGGGCACCGGGCCCGCGCCCTGATCGCCGGCCGGCACGCCGCCGCCTCCGAGGAGGCGCGGCCGTGAACCGCCCCGGCACCGGCCGCGCCCGGCTGACCGCGCGGGGCGTGGTCCGCCGGTACGGGGGGATCGAGGCCGTGGCCGGGGTGGACCTGACCGCGCCGCCGGGGCGGATCACCGCGCTGATCGGGCCGAACGGTGCCGGGAAGAGCACCCTGTTCGACTGCCTGGCCGGGACGGTCCGCCCGGACGCGGGCCGGGTGCTGCTCGGCGGACGCGACATCACCCGGCTGCCCGCGCACGCCCGGGTCCGGCTCGGCCTGGCCCGCACCTTCCAGCAGATCGCCGTCTTCCCGACCCTCACGGTGGCGGACAACGTCCGGATCGGCGCCGAGCAGCAGCGCGGCCGCCGCCCGGACGCCCGCGCCGTGGACGACGCCACGGCGCGCGCCCTCGCCCTGTTCGGCCTCCAGGACGTCGCGGCCAGGCCGGCCGGCACCCAGCCGACCGGGGCGCTGCGCCTGGTGGAGCTGGCCCGCGCCCTGGCCGGCGACCCGCGGGTGCTGCTGCTGGACGAGCCGGCGGCCGGCCTGGACTCGGCGCAGACCGCCCGGCTGGTCTCCGTCCTGCGCGGCCTGGCCGACCGGGGCATGGCGCTGCTGCTGGTCGAGCACGACCCCGATCTGGTCGGGGAGTTGGCCGACACCGTGTATGCGATGGCCGGCGGCCGGGTGGTGGCCCGCGGCCCGGCCGCCGCCGTCCTCGCCGACCCCCGGGTCGCCCGGGCCTGGGGCGGGGCGGGGGTGACCGCCACGTGACCGTCGAGGCCGCCCTGTACTCGGCCCGCGTCCGGTACGGGCCGCTGGAGGCCCTGCACGGCGTGGACCTCGCCTTCCCCGCCGGCGCGGTCAGCGTCCTGCTCGGCCGCAACGGCTCCGGGCGGACCAGCGCGCTGCACGCGCTCGCCGGGGTGGTCCGCCTCGCCGCCGGGCGGGTGGTCTGGCAGGGGCGGGACGTCACCGCACTGGGCGTCCACCGGCGGGTACGGCTGGGGCTGGCGCTGGTGCCGGCGGAGCGGGCGGTCTTCACTTCGCTGACGGTGGCCGAGCACCTCGGGCTCGGCGGTTCCGGGGTCTCCGGAGCCGGGGAGGCGCTGGCGCTCTTCCCCGAGCTGTCCGCCCTGCTGCCCCGCCGGGCCGGGACGCTCTCCGGCGGTCAGCAGCAACTGGTCGCCCTGGCACGGGCGTTGACCTCGCAACCGCGCCTGCTCCTGCTGGACGAGCCGGACCGCGGCCTCGCGCCCGCCGTCACCGCCCGGCTGCACGCACACCTCCTGGACACGGCGGCCGCCGAGGGCCGGACGGTCGTGCTTACCGCGCAGTCGCTCCCGCGCAGCCTGACCGGAGCGGCCGTCGTCCATGTGCTGCACCGGGGCGAGGTCACCTTCTCCGGGGAGCCCGCCGAGTGCTGAACGGCGAGGTGCTGGGCACCCGACGCCCTACTGCGCCAGGTAGCCGCCGTCCACCGGAAGCACCACGCCGGTGATGAAGGACGCGTCGTCGGAGGCCAGGAACAGCACGGCGGCGGCCACCTCGGCGGGGGCGCCCAGGCGGCCCATCGGGTGGAGCTTCTCGATCGCCGTGAGGTACTCGGGGCCGCCCGGCTCGTCCCGGAGACGGCTGACGCGTTCGGTGGTGATGGTGCCGGGGGCCACGGCGTTGACCCGGATGCCGCGGTCGGCCCATTCGACGGCGAGGTGCTTGGTCAGGCCGGACGCGACGAACTTGGCGGGCCCGTAGACGGCCTGGCCGCGCTGGCCGGCCTCGCCGGAGATGGACGAGACGCAGACGATCGCGCCACCGGCACCGCCGGGCGCCGCCATCGCCTCCACCGCGTACTTGCAGGTGAGGAACATGCCGCGGCCGTCGACGGCCATCACCTGGTCCCAGTCCTCGGCGCTCGCCTCGGTGATCTCCATCAGCGGGATCACGCCCGCGTTGGCCACCAGGACGTCCAGGCGGCCGTGCCGGTCGACGGCGGCGCCGATCATCCGGCGGGCGTCGTCGTCCCGGGAGACGTCGCCGACCACCGTGCTGACGGCCCGCGGGAGTTGCTCCGCCAGTTTCCGCAGGCCGTCGGCGTCCACGTCGGTCGCGACGACCGACGCGCCCTCCCGGGCGAAGCGTTCGGCCACCGCGCGGCCGATCCCGCTGGCCGCGCCGGTCACCACGCACACCTTGCCGGCCAGCCGGCCACCGTACGAGAAATCGCTCACCTCGGTCATGACACCGGACTCTACCGACGATGCGTCAGAACGACTGGTTCGCGCAGCGGTTCACCAGCCTGTGGCGGCCGACGCCGGCCGGGCCCGCCGTCAGCCGAGGATGCGCCGCTCGTACGCCTGGGCCACGGCCGCCGCCCGGTCGGCCGCGCCCAGCTTGGCGTAGATGTGGGTGAGGTGGGTCTTCACGGTGGCCTCGCTGATGAACAGCACCCGGGCGATCTCCCGGTTCGAGGTGCCCTTGGCCACCAGGGCCAGCACCTCGCGCTCGCGCGTCGACAGGAGGGTCTCCGCCTCGGCCTCCCCCTGGCCGCGCACCGCCTCACTGCGGGCCGCCGGAGTGCGCACCGCGGCGACCAGCCGGGAGGCGACCGCCGGGGAGAGCACGGTGCGGCCCTCGGCCGCGGCGCGCACCGCGGTGAACAGTTCGTCGCGCGGCGCGTCCTTCAAGAGGTAGCCGGTGGCGCCCGCCTCGATGGCGGGGAGGGTGTCGGCGTCCGTGTCGTACGTGGTGAGGACGAGGACGCGGGCCCGCGCGCCCCGGCGGGTGAGGGCGGTGATCGCCTCGACCCCGCCGCCACCCGGCATCCGCAGGTCCATCAGGACGACGTCGGGGTCGAGGGCGGCGACGGATGCCACGGCCTCCGGGCCGCTCGACGCCTCGCCCAGCACCCGGAACCCGGGGTCGGCGGCGAACATGCCGCGCAGGCCGTCACGGACGACGGGGTGGTCGTCGACGAGGAGCAGGGTGATCACGTCAGCGCTCATGGCGCACCAACGGTACGCGAGCCGAGATCGCCGTCCCGAAGCCGGGTTCGGACTCGACGGTGACCGAGCCCGCGATGCGTTCGGCCCGGGCCCGCATGCCGGCCAGGCCGAAGCCGCCGGTGCCGGCGCGCGCGGAGGCGGCGGGCAGGGCGAGCGGGTCGAAGCCCCGCCCGTCGTCCCGGACGTCCAGGACGACCTCGTCGTCGATGAAGGAGAGGGTGACGCCGAGGCGGCTCGCCCGCGCGTGCCGGGCGGCGTTGGCGAGCGCCTCCTGGGCGATCCGCAGCAGCGTGGCGGCGATCTCGCCGTGCAGCTCCTCCATCGTGCCGGTGACGGTGAACTCGGCCCGCACGCCCGTCCGTTCGTGCCAGTCGGCGACCGTCTTGCGCAGCGCCCCGGGGAGCGTGTCGTGCTCCAACGCCGCCGGCGAGAGGTTGCGGACGGAACGCCGGGCCTCGCCGAGGCTGAGCCGGGCGAGGTCGGCGGCGCGATCCAGGTGCTCGCGGGCCGCCGCCGGGTCGGGGGTGGTGGCGCCGGCCTGGAGCTGCGTGACGATCCCGGCCAGGCCCTGCGCGATCGTGTCGTGGATCTCGGCGGCCATCCGGGTGCGCTCGTCGGCGACCCCGGCCTCCCGGGCCTGCACCAGCAGTTGGGCGTGCAGGGCGGCGTTCTCCGCCAGGGCCTGTTCGAGCGCGGCGTTGGCGCGGGCCAGTTCCTCGATCGTGGCGGCCTGGATCCGGGCCCGGTCGGCCTCCTGGGAGGCGATCCGGCTGACCACGACCAGCAGCGCGAGGTGGACGGTGAACACCCCGGCGAAGGCGATCCGGCCCACCGTCCCGTGCGGCGGGAGCCCGCCGGACTGGGCGCCGGCCAGGACCACCGCGGTGGCGACCAGGCCGGGCCAGCGCAGCCGGCGCGACAGCAGCCGTTCCGCGTCGAAGTAGCCGGCGGCCGCGTAGGTCGAGAAGAACGGGTTCTGCCAGGCGAGTCCGAAGGCGAACGCCCAGCGCACCGCGTAGTAGCCGGCGCTCCGGGCAGACGGCCCGGGGTGGTCCCGCGCCACCACCGCCCACCACCCCTGCAACGCGAACGCCGCGGCGGCCAGCGCCCCGGTGACCGCCCACCGCCCGCGGTCCATGCCGAGCAGCCGGGAGGTCGCCACCGAGACGGCGAGGCCGGCGCCGAGGAGGACGAACGGGCCCCAGCGGTGGAAGGCCACCCAGCGCCGCTCCACGGCGGTGAACGCCGCCGCGGCACTCTCCGCGCCCGCCTTCGCCCGGCTGTCGCCGGCCACGCCGCTCTCCCCCGCCGCCGCGCCCGCTGCCCCGCCCACCGCCCCGCCCCCGATGATCACCGGCCCAGTCTGCACGAGGCTATTCCCAGCGGAACCAGCGGGCGGCCGCCGCCGAGAGCGCCACCGTCCACAGGACGAGCACGCCCAGGTGGTCCCAGCCCGGCCGGCCGCCCGCCGACGCCTGGCCGAGCGCCTGGGCGGCGGCGCCGAACGGGGTGAGGCCGACGATCCGGGCGAGCACGTCCGGCATCGCCTGGACCGGCAGCCAGACGCCCGCGCAGAACATCATCGGGAAGTAGACCGCCGAACCGATCCCGGAGGCGATCTTCGAGGTGCGGGAGAGCGCCGACACCAGCGCGCCCAGCGCCAGCGCGCCGAGGGTCGCCGGCAGCAGGGCGAGCAGGTAGCCGAACGGCTGCCGCGGCAACGGCACGTCGAAGACGATCCGGCCCACCGCCAGCGACAGGACGGCGGAGAGCAGCGCGGCCGCGCCGTGCAGGACGGCCTGCGCCCGGAGCAGCGCGCCGGCACGTACCGGGGTGGTCGACATCCGGCGCAGGATGCCGCGTTCCCGGTAGCCGGTGACGACCGGCGCCATGGCCTGGAGCCCGGCCGTGAGCATCGCGATCAGCACCGACACGGGTGCGTACGCGTCGACGAAGCGGATGCCGCCGAGCGACGCGTCGGGCGTGCGGAAGGCCGGGATCGAGCCGAGGATCACCAGCAGCAGCGTGGGGAAGGCCAGGATCCAGAAGACGCCGGCCGGCTCGCGCAGGAAGAGGCGGGCCTCCGCCCGCAGGACGGCGGCGCCCGGGCCGCGCCGTCCGTCCGTCCCGGTCCCGATGGCTGCGGCGGTCATGACGAGGCTCCGGTGAGGTCGAGGAACGCGTCGTCCAGGGTGGCGTCGGTGACGCGCAGTTGGTGGGCGGTGACGCGGTTCCGGGCGAGCAGGGTGAGGACGGCGCCGACGGTCTCGTCGGTCCCGGCCAGGGTGAGGCGGCCGTCCTTGGTGGCGACGGAGACGAGCCCCGGCAGCGCGGCGAGATCGGGCCCGGCCAGCGGCGCGGAGGGCGTGAACGAGATGACGGTCGCCCCCGCGGCCCGGCCGACCAGTCCGCCCGGGGTGTCGAGCGCGACGACCCGGCCCCGGTCCAGGACGGCGATCCGGTCACAGAGCCGCTGCGCCTCCTCCATGAAATGGGTGACCAGGAGGACGGTGACCCCGCCCGCCCGGACCGACTCGATGAGGTCCCAGGTGGCGCGGCGGGCGCGCGGGTCGAGCCCGGTGGTCAGCTCGTCCAGGACGACGACGCGCGGCCGGCCGATCAGCGCCAGCGCGATGAAAAGCCGCTGCTTCTGACCGCCGCTGAGGTCCGTGAACCGGGCGGAGAGCCGGTCGGTGAGGCTCAGCCGCTCCGCCAGCTGCCGCCAGTCGGCGGGGTCCGGGTAGCAGGCGGCATACAGCTCCAGCGCCTCGCGTACGGTCAGCTTGGGCTGGAGCTCGCTCGCCTGGAGCTGGACGCCGAGGACGCGGGTGGTGGCGGCTCGGTCCGCGCGCGGGTCGAACCCGGCGACCCGCACGACGCCGGCGTCGGGAGCGCGCAGCCCGGCGACGCACTCCACCAGAGTGGTCTTGCCGGCGCCGTTGGGGCCGAGGATGCCGAAGATCTCGCTCTCGGCGACGGCGAAGGAGACGCCGTCGACCACGGTGCGGCCCGCATAGGACTTCTGAAGGCCGGTCACCTCGATGACGTGGCCCAGGGCGGGCGGTGCTGGACTGCCGGGAGGTTTCATGGGTCCAGCGTCGCGGCCGGCGGGGCCGGGCGGCATCCGCCGATCCGCTCGGCCCCGCGCGCCCCGCATCAACCGATCGGTTGATGCGGGGCGCCCTGTCCGGGCGCCCCCGGGCGGTGCGACGGAGCCTCAGCCGACCGAGAGGACGATCTTGCCCCGCACGTGCCCGCGCTCGCTCTCCTGCTGCGCCTGCGCCGCCTCCGCCAGCGGGAACACCCGCTGGACCGGCAGCCGCAGGGTGCCCTCCTCGTGCAGCGCGACGGCACCGGCCAGCGCCGGGCCGTGGTACTCGACCGCCTCCGAGCCCCCGCTGAACCGCACCCCGTACGTGGCCGCACCCTCCCAGTCGGCGATGGTCAGCACGTGCTCGGCGCCGCCGGCCAGCTCGATCGAGAACGGCAGGACGTCGCCCTGGCCGGCCGCGTCCAGCACCTTGTCCACGCCCTGCGGGGCGGCGGCCCACACCCGCTCGGCCAGCCCGTCCCCGTACGCGACCGGTATCGCGCCCAGTTCGCGCAGGTGCGCGTGGTTGGCCTCGCTCGCGGTGCCGATCACCGTGATCCCGCGCGAGCGGGCGAACTGCAGCAGCACCGTGCCGACGCCGCCGGCCGCGCCGTGCACCAGCAGCGTCTGGCCGCTCTTGACGCCCAGCAGGTCCAGCGAGCGCCAGGCCGTCTCGGCCGCCACCGGGATCGCCGCGGCCTCCTCCCAGCTGAGCGTGGCCGGCTTGCGGACCAGCTTGCCGGCCTCCAGCAGCGCGTGTTCGGCGTACCCGCCGCCGAAGGTCAGGCCGAACACCTCGTCGCCGGGCTGCCATTCGGTCACGCCCTCGCCGACCGCCGCCACGACGCCCGCCACCTCGGAGCCGGTCACATAGGGGAACGTCAGCGGGAAGAGCTCCGTCAGCGCGCCGTTGCGCAGTTTGTAATCCAGCGGGTTGACGCCCGCGGTGCGGACGGCGATCCGCACCTGGCCTGGCCCGGGGGCGGGCAGGTCGATCTCGATCGGGCGCAGCACGTCCGCGCCGCCGTACTCGGAGAAGCCGATGGCCTTCGTCATGGGGATCCCACCGTTCCTGGTATCTCGGGAAGTTCGTCGTGGTGACGGGTCCAGCCTGGCGGGCCGGCGGGTGATCACCGGCCCGCCGTTCGGCCGGTTCGACCTGTCCGAACGGCCAGGCCGCCGGCCGGCCGGCCCAACTAGGCTGGACGGCATGGTGGAACACGTGCACGACAGCGGGGAGCCGTCCGAGGCCCGGCCGTGGGAGCGGCCCGACGATGCGCTGGCGCGGGCCGTCGAGGTGCTGCGCACGCCCCGGCCGGCCATCCTGCCGCGGTTCTCCGAGATCCTCGCCGACCTCGTCCCGCACACCGCGATCGCCCAGCTCAGCGGCGTCTGCACGTACTCCCCCACCAACGCCTTCGGCGCCGCCGACCTGGCCGGGCGGATCACCAGCCTGGAACTGGCCCGGCTCGCGGAGGCGGTGGAGCCCGGCCGGCCGTGGCAGGGCGAGGCTGTGCTGGCGGGCCGGCTCCGGCCGGCCGTGGCGGTCGCCTCGGCGCCGGCCGGCAGCAACGGCGCGCTGCTGGTGCTGGTCCGGGAGAGCGCCGGCCCGCTGCCCGCGCGGGCGCTCGCCGTCCTCCAGCAGCTGTGGGAGCTGGTCACCACCCACTCCCACCACCGCGCCGCCGACGCCGCCCCCGTGCACGCGGCCGCCTCCCGCGCCTCGGCCAGCGCCCGGGCCCGAGCGATCGCCGAGCTGAGCGGCGCCCACGCCTCCGCCCTCACCGCGATCCTCGCCCCGCTGCGCTCGGCCGCCCTGGACGACGCCACCGCCCGCCGCAGCGCCACCGAACTCGCCGTCGACGCCCTGCTCGGCCTGCGCGCGGGCGCCGACCTCGACCGGGAGCTGAGCGAGGAGCCCGCCGCCACCGCCTTCGCCCGACTCGCCGACGAGCTGCGCCCGTTGCTGCGGCACAGCCCCGTCCGGCTGGACCTGCTGCCCCCGGCAGCGGGTGACCGTTCCGTCCCGGCCGACACCGCGCATACCGCTCGGGCCGCCGTCCGCTCCACCGTGCTCACCATGCTGGAGCAGGACAACCTGACTCGCCTGCACGTGAGTTGGCAGTTCGTGGCGGACACCGTCCGGGCCGTGGTCCGCGACGACGGCCCCGGCCTGCTGGCCACCGACGCACTCGCCGTCCACCGCACCACCGACCGGATCGCCGCCCTGGCCGGCCGCCTGACCGTCGACGCCGTCCCCGGCTGGGGCACCACCGTCACCGTCGACCTACCGCTGAACGTGCCCGCCGCGCCCGCCGCCACGGACCCCCTGGAGGGGCTCCAGCCACGGGAGTTGGAGGTCCTCGACCAGCTCGCGCAGGGCCGCCGCAACCGGGAGATCGCCCTGACCCTGCACATCAGCGAGTCCACGGTGAAGTTCCATGTGGCCAACATCCTGGCCAAGTTGGGCGTCGCCTCGCGCGGTGAGGCCGCCGCCCTGGCCCACCGCGCCGGCATGCCCGCCGCGACCGCGCTGTACGCGGCGTCCTGAGCGGGCCGGCTCTCTGGTCAGAAGTGACGCAGCTCCGGCCAGAGGACGTTGCTGCGAGTGAAGGGACTGCCGGCCGCGTCGTAGGCTCGACCCATGACCGCCTCCGCCGCCTCCGGGCTCTGGGAACCGACCGCCCCCGGCGTGCTGCGCCTGCCGTCCGGCCGGCTGGTCCGGGGGCGCGGCCTGCTCCGGCCGGCGCCATCGGGCCCGGCACCCACCTTCGGCCTCTACCTGCTGGGCCGCCGTCCCGCGGAATTCCACTGGGAGACCAGGTGGCTCCGCTGGCCGGACTTCCGGCTGCCCGCCGACCACGCCGAAGCCGCCGAGGCCCTGCGGGAGGCCTGGGAGCGGTCGGCCTCCGAGCGGGTCGAACTGGCCTGCGCGGGCGGCCACGGCCGGACGGGCACGGCGCTCGCCTGCCTGGCAATCCTGGACGGGGTGCCGGCCGGCGAGGCGGTGGCGTACGTGCGGGAGCACTACGACCGGCACGCGGTGGAGACGCCGTGGCAGCGGCGGTTCGTGGAGCGGTTCGGGTAGCGGGCGCGGGCCTGGACGGCTCGGCTACCGGGCCGAGGCGGCGGCCAGGATGTGCCCCGGATTGACGAGGGCGGCCCACCAGGTGGAGATGTCGTCCTCGGGGTCGTCGGGCTGCGGGGTGCGCCAGCTGACGGCGGCGTGCAGGACGGCCTCGTCGCCCGGCTCGAAGGGCGGAAGGGTCCAGGAGATGCCGCGGTGGTCGTCCAGGTACTCGACTCCCCAGGTGAGGCGGGGCGAGCGGCGGTAGACGTCGTCGAGGTCGGCGGCCCAGCGGCGGGGCATGGAGTCACCGGCCTCCGCCCGTGCGCAGATCTCCTCCTCGTCCGAGCCGCCGAGGGTGAGGACGGTGCCGGCGTTCTCAAGGGACACGGCGGCGACGGCCTGCCCGCCGTCGTAGCCGCTCTCGACGTCGGCCGGCACGGCGCGGAAGGTCGCGGAGAGCTGGACGCGTCGCAGCGCGGTGCGGGCCTTCACGTGCCAGACGGCGCCCCAGCACGCATCGACCGGGAGCGTGAAGTCGGTGGCGGACGCCTCGAACGGGCAGAGCAGCAGCTCCAGTTCGGCGTCGTCGTCCTCCCAGCGGTGGACGAGGGCGCCCCCGGGCAGGCGGTCGGCACGCGTCGGCTGCCGCGGCACCGCCCGGCGGTCGATCACCCCGTGGAACTCCAGCAGGCCCACGGGCGTGGCGACGGCGGGCACGGCGGGCACGAAGGGCCCCGGAAGCCTGGGGACGGAGGGCAGCAGACCGGACACGTCGAGAGCCTAGACCGTGCTGAGATTCACCGACGATGTCACCGACCTCCTGCGACGTCCCCGGGCGCCGACAAGGGGTCACACCCACCGAGGCCGCCGAACGCTCTTCCTTCCGCCGGCTGAATTCCCTGGACGGCACGCTGAAGGACCTGCTGGCATAGGTGGAATGAGCTCCTTCTGGACAGGCAAGCGGGTACGGCTACGCGGTATCGAGCCCGAGGACGAGCAATAGTCAAGACTTGTGGATCGACGGGAGCTCAGCGGTAGCGCGGGAGCCCGCCGAGGTCGGGAAGCTCGTCCTCGAAGTCACAGGCGGCA
>NZ_JBVJCO010000008.1:0-239780 GCF_055588525.1 Kitasatospora sp. NPDC041988 | reverse complement strand
TGGCACGCTGTTGAGTTCTCAAGGAACGGACACTTCCTTCGGACCGCCTTCCAGCGGGCCCTCCGGGCGCTTCGTTCTTTCGTGTTTCCAGCTTACCAGATGATTTCCGCTCCGTTTCCGGCGCTTCGTTCATCCAACTCGCTGCTGTCTTCTGCGGCTTGACGCCCCGTCCGACGTTTCAAACTCTAGCCGATCCCCGCTTCAGAAAGCGAATCCGGCCGCAATCCATATAAACGGGCACACCGAATAAGACCCGAGCTGCACCGTCAAAAAGACAAGGCGCAACCCAGCCCGAACCGGGAAGTGATGTTTCTAGGGATTGGCCGCCCCGGGACCGTCCGCGCTGATGCGTGTCCGGTGCTCCCTGCCGAGCGACTAGAGAACACTACGCCCTTCTGGAGCGGCAGGCAAACCGGTGACCCGGACGATCCGCGTGCAGAGCGCGCGGCCGGCCTTCACGTACTCGCCGTTGGGGTGATCGTTGGTGCTGACCCAGTGCCGGGCAGTGGCCTCGTCGCGGCCGCCGGCGCGGTGGCGGCGGACCAGGCGCTCCTCGCGGACGGTGTCGTCGGCGTCCACGTACCAGAGCTCGCGCAGCAGTCGGCGGGCGTCCGGCCAGGGGTGTTCGGTGGCGGCGAGGTAGTTGCCCTCGGTGATGACGAGCCGGGCTCGCGGTGGGACGACGTGGCGGGCGGCGACGGGTTCGTCGAGCTCGCGGTCGAAGTCGGGGACGTAGATGTCCTGGAAGCGGTCTGCGGCGACCCGGCGCAGCAGGGCGACGTAGCCGTGGGCGTCGAAGGTGGCGGGTGCGCCCTTGCGGTGGCTCAGGCCGACACGGTCGAGCTGGGCAGCGGAGAGGTGGAAGCCGTCGAGCGGGAGGTAGGCGGCGCTGCCGGGGCCCTCGCGGCGTTCGACCTCGGCAACCAGGTGCCGGGCCAGGGTGGACTTGCCGGCGCCGGGCGGGCCGGCAAGTCCGAGGATGGTGCGGGCGTTGCTGCCGGGGCCCCGAAGGAGACCGAGGGCGAGCGCCGCGAGATCGGAGGCGGTGAGGGTGTCCTCGTTCATGGGCGCACCCTACTGAGAAGGAGCGCCTTCCCGGCCGGCCCGCCTGTCGTCAGCCTCGCGGGGCGAGTGCGGGGGTCTCCAGGGTGAGGGTCCCGGCGTCGGCGTCGAGGAGAGCGGGGACGCCGAGCGGGACGGTGAGGGTGGAGGGACTGTGGCCGAAGCCCAGCTCCCAGATCACGGGTATGCCGAGCGGGCCGAGCCGGTCGAGCATGACCTCCCTGACCCGCTCGGGCCGGCCGCAGCCCTCCCAGGAGCCGAGGGCGACGCCGGCGACGCCGTCGAGCGCGCCGGAGCGCAGCAGCTGGGTGATGAGGCGGTCGAGCTGGTAGGGGTGTTCGTTGACGTCCTCCAGGACCAGGATGGTGTCGGCGAAGGAGGGCCGGGCGGCCGGTGTGCCGCGCTCGGCGGTGATGACGTGGACGCAGCCGCCGGCCGTGATGCCGCGGGCGCGGCCCGGGACGAGGGTCTCGGCGGTGGCCGAGGTGAGGACCGTGGTGGCCTCGGGCTCGAACAGGGTGCGGCGCAGGTGTTCGGCGGTCCGGCCGTCCTCGATGAAGGACGCGCCCGCGCTCATCGGCCCGTACAGCGTGGCGATGCCGAGCCGCTGGGCGAAGGCCTCGTGCAGTGAGCTGACGTCGCTGAAGCCGATCAGCACCTTGGGCGGTACGGCGCGCATGGCGTCCCAGTCGAGCAGGTCGACGATGCGGTGCACGCCGTAACCGCCGCGGGCGCAGATGACGGCGTCGACGGTGGGGTCGAGCCAGGCCGACTGGAGGTCGGCGGCCCGGTCGGAGTCGGTGCCCGCGAGGTGGCCGAGAACGGGGTGGGTGTCGAGGACGTGCTCGCCGACCGTGACCTCCAGCCCCCAGGAGCGCAGGATCGCGGACCCGGCGGTGAGCCGCTCGGGGTCGATGGGGCTGCTGGGGGCGACCACGGCGATGCGGTCCCCGGGGAGGAGGCGGGGCGGACGGGTCAGGCCTCGGGCGGGCGCGGGAGTGCGCTGATCCATTGCCAGGTTCCTTACGGGAAGAGTTGATTCGTGTCTGGTCGGCGACGTCCGTGCCGCGCCGACCAGACAAGATATTCCCCGCAGGCTTCAGATCGACCCCATCACCGCCCTGACCTCGTCGAGGGTGGCGTCCGCGACGGCGTTGGCCCGCTCGGCGCCTGCGCGCAGCACCTGCCGGACGTAGCCACGATCGGCGGCGAGTTCGGCACGGCGGGCGCGGATCGGGCGGAGGTGTTCGTTGACGGCCTCGGTCACCGTGCGCTTGAGCGCGGCGCCGCCGCCGTCGCCGATCTCCTCGGCGACCGCTTCGGGCGCGCGGTCCTGGCAGAGGGCGGCGAGCAGGACGAGGCTGGAGACCTCGGGGCGGGTGGCCGGGTCGTAGGTGATCCGACGCTCGGTGTCGGTCTTGGCTCCCTTGATCAGGTGGGCGGTGGCGTCCTCGTCGGCGCAGAGCGAGACGGCGTTGCCGCGGCTCTTGCTCATCTTGCCGCCGTCGGTGCCGAGCAGCAGCGGGGCGGCGGAGAGCAGCGGCTCGGGGCGGGGGAAGACGCCGGAGCCGTCCGGGTGCGGGTAGCGCTCGTCGAAGCGGCGGGCGATGGTGCGGGCGACTTCGAGGTGGGGCAGCTGGTCCTGGCCTACGGGGACGACGTCGGCCTTGCAGAAGAGGATGTCGGCGGCCTGGTGGACGGGGTAGGTGAACATCAGCCCGTTCACGGCGGCCTGGCTGGAGTGGGCGATCTCGTCCTTGACGGTGGGGTTGCGGCTCAGCTCGGCGACGCTGACCAGGCTGAGGAAGGGCAGCAGCAGCTGGTTGAGGGCGGGCACGGCGCTGTGGGCGAAGATCGTGGCCTGCTCGGGGTCGAGACCGGCGGCGAGGTTGTCGAGGACGACGTTCTCGGTGTGCTCGGCGAGGCGGTCGGCGAGGTCGCGGTCGGTGATGACCTGGTAGTCGGCGACGACGACGAACATCTCGACGCCGAGGCGCTGGAGGCGGACCCGGTTCTGCAGGGTGCCGAAGTAGTGGCCGAGGTGGAGCGGGCCGGTGGGGCGGTCGCCGGTGAGGACGCGGTGGGCGCCCGGGTTCCGGCGGATCCGCTCGTCCAGGTCGGCGGTGGTGGTGGCGGCAGCGGCGGTCGAATCGGCGACGGCGGCGGCGAGAGCGGTCATGGGGTTTTCTCCTCGGTACGGCGGTGGTGGCAGCCGTCCGGGGCTCGGGCCCGTCCCGTGGGGAAACGCAACAGGGCCGTCCATCCGGACGGCCCTGGTCAGGCGTGGCTGGTGGCCGTCCTAGGACGGCCACCAGTTGAGACCTGCGAAGCGCTTCATGTGCTCGAGGATACCCGTCAGTCCTCCACGACCGCGCGGGATTGTCCTTGCGGAGCGTCTCGCCGCGGAAGAACTCCGGCCGGTAGGCGCCGTACCAGGTCGTCAGCACGCCGCCGAGCAGCAGGATGCCGACGCCGATGACGAACACCGAGCCGATGCCGAGGACGGCGCCGCTGCCGTACTCCGGGTCCCAGGCGTCGGTGAGGGTCTGCAGGAAGACGGCGCTGAGCGGGACTCCGCCGAGGAGTGGGGCGACGCCCCTGAGGACGAGGTTGCGCAGGCGGCCCGGTAGCTCATCGCGGTGGCGGAGGCGATCAGCACGACCACGGTGAGGAGGTGGACGGCCCTGTTGTCGTTCACTCCGCGATCCCGCTGCTACCGGTCATGACTTGAGGCGTTTTGACCCTCACCCCGACAGCCTCTCGGTCGACCCCGCAGGGGTTCGGATAGGTTTGCCTCACCTAACATCGATCGAGAAGGAGCGTCGCGTGGCCCCCCACC
The DNA here is from genome assembly GCF_055588525.1 of Kitasatospora sp. NPDC041988. NCBI lineage: Bacteria > Bacillati > Actinomycetota > Actinomycetes > Kitasatosporales > Streptomycetaceae > Kitasatospora > Kitasatospora sp. NPDC041988. Next base: position 235,879 of record NZ_JBVJCO010000008.1, on the reverse strand, counting down.
CCGCCGACCGGACCGTCGTCAGCCGCACCCCCTCCCGCCGCAGGCTCCTCACCGCCGGGCTCGCCGGCGGCGCCGCCCTCGGCCTGGGCGGACTCCTCACCGCCTGCGGCAGCTCGGGCGGGTCCGGCGGGTCTACCGCCGGCTCGACGAAGGCCTCGTCCGGCGCCTCGGCCGGCTCGACGCCCGACCAGAAGTCGGTCAAGCAGGGCGGCGACGACTACGCCACCGTGATCGAGAAGATGAAGGGCTTCGGGACGGACGCCGCCCCCGGCGTCTACCCGCGCACCATCAAGCACGCCATGGGCGAAACCGTCATCCCCGCCAAGCCGGTCCGGGTCGTGGTGCTGGACACCGGCGAGCTCGACAACGTCGTCTCGCTCGGCATCCAGCCGGTCGGCGTCGTCTACACCGACGGCTCGAAGAACATGCCGTCCTACCTCAAGGACAAGGCCGGGAACCCGGCCGGTGTCGGCACCATCAACAGCCTCAACCTGGAGGCCATCGCCGCGCTCAAGCCCGACCTGATCCTCGGCAGCCAGCTACGCGCCCAGGACCAGTACGCGCAGCTCTCCAAAATCGCGCCGACCGTCTTCTCGCTGCGCCCCGGCTACCCCTGGAAGCAGAACTTCCAGCTGAACGCCGCCCCGTTCGGCCTGGAGGCGGAGGCCAGGGCACAGCTCGACGCCTACCAGGCCGCGGCCACGGCGATCGGCGCCAAGCTGGGCGACAAGCGGCCCACCATCACGCCGCTGCGGTTCATGCCCGGCAAGACCCGGCTGTACGCCGAACTGTCCTTCATCGGCACCATCCTCACCGACGTGGCGCTTCCGCAGCCCAGGATCGAGCAGGTCAAGGAGCTGGCCGTCGAGATCAGCCCGGAGCAGATCGACAAGGCCGACGCCGACTGGGTCTTCCACGGCGTCTACGGCACGCCCAGCTCCACCAACCAGGACGCGGTGCTCGGCGGACCGCTCTGGAAGACCCTCGGCGCGGTCAAGTCCGGTCAGGCCCGGCCGGTTTCGGATGAGACCTGGTTCCTCGGGCTCGGCGTCACCGCGGCCAACGCCGTCCTGGCCGACCTGAAGGGCTTCGTCGCGCCGGGCACCTGAGGCGGACGGCGGGGCGACGGCGGGGACCGGCCCGGAGAGGGGCGGAACGGTGTCGTCGCCCACACCCGGCGCAAAGCCGCTTGGAGCTGATCACCGCGTGCGGGAGGATCGTCGGGACCGTACCCCGAAGGGCTCGTGCCGATGACCACGCTCGACCACCCCACCTCGACCGCTTCCGACCTGCCGTCAGCCGGCCTGCCCTCCCCCGACCTTCCCGCGGGCGGCGTGTCCACCGCCGACCGCCTCTCCGTCAGCTCGTCCGCCCCCGTCGCCGCCACCTTGTCCGCCCCGGCCGCTGCGCTCTGCTCGATCGCGGCGGCGGTGGACTCCGGGGCGGCCGGCGGTGCTCGGGGCGACTCCGTTCCCCGGCCACGAGCCGGCGACGGGGAGGAGTCTGCCGGGGCCGGAACCGCGGGATTCATACGGCTCCAGCCGCCGGTGACGGCGGCGGCGGACCAGGCCGTGCCCGTTCTGCGAGCCGTGCCGGAAGAGTCGCGGACCGTCCTGGCCAGGCGGCCCTCGCCCTCGCGGCGGCTGCGCCGGATGCACCCCGAGGCGGCGCCGGCCGGCGAGGTCGAGACCGCGGAGAAGCGTGGGGCGACGGCTACGGCGGTGCCGCCGGCCGTCGCGGGGGGCGAGCCCGACCCGACCGTGCCCGTGGGCGGAGCCGCGCCTGTCAGCGGAGCCGCTCCCGCCGGCGGAGCCGTGGCCGCGGCGGCCGAGACGCCGCTCGGCATCCTGATCGGCGGCAGTCCGAACCTCCCCGAGGTCGCCGGCCGCACCGAGGAACGGCAGCCGGTCCGGGTGACGGCCGAGCTGGTGCGGATCGGCCGGGGGACCGTCCTGGTGGTGCTGCCCGCGTGGCGACCCGCCATCGCCGTCTCGGCGCCGGCCGAGCACCTGTTGCAGACCGCCGGCCTCGCCCTCGAACAGCTGGCCGGGGCGCAGCTGTCGGTGCTGATCAACCCGGGCGCGTTGCACGACCGGGAGCTGGACCTCCACGGCTGGCAGTCCGGCCCCGCCGGGCGACCGGGCCGGCGGGGCGGGCGACCGCCGCTCTAGGCTCCGGGCCGCGCCCGGCGGGCCGACGCGAAGTCGCCGCGGGTCCGGCGTACTGGAAGGTCCGGCCTGCGAGGGTCCGGCCTGCGGCGGATTCCGCATCGGTGCGGCTTCGGCCTGCGGCGGGTCCGCGTGGTGCGGCGTACTGCGGCTTCGGCATACGGCGGGTTCCGCGTGGTGCGGCTCCGGTGGTCAGGGAGCCGGCGTCGGGGCGTTCGGGATGTAGCCGAGGTGGACGGGCGCCGGTTCGCGCCGGTCGGTGAGCCAGCCGTCCCGGACATCGGCCAGCAACTCCGGCAGGCTGGACGGCCAAAGGGCGTCGGCGTCCTCGTCGGCCAGGTCGGCCGGGGTCCACCAGCGCCAGTCGAGGATCCGGTCGAAGGCGTGCACCGCGCTGACGTCGCCGACCGGGCCCCGGTGCGGCCCGCTGGTCAGGTAGATGTGCTCGTACTGGCGCACGGGCGTGCCGTGCCAGGTGAAGTCGTGCTCCCAGGTGCAGAGCAGCGGCCCCGGTTCGAGGTCGGTCCAGCCGGTCTCCTCCCAGAGCTCGCGACGGGCGCCCGTCCACGGTGTCTCGCCCGCCTCGATGCCGCCGCCGGGCATCGTCCAGTGCACACCGACCTCGCTGTTGTCCGAGCGGAGCAGGAAGACGGATCCGCTCCCGTCCAGCACCACAGTCCGCGCCGCTTGCCTGGGGGTCCGCCTCGCACGACGCAGCAGATTTCGCATCGGATCACTCTCGCAGTGCGGGTGCCGGGGCGTCGAGCGGATTGGGGGCGGACGGCGGCGGATCGGGGGCGGACGGGCGACGGCGCCGGGTGCGGCCTGTCGGCGTTGGGTTGTGGGGCGGCATCTGTGCCGCACCGACCGCGGGGAGAAGCGGTGTTGGCTACGCCGCGAACGTCCGGTGGCCGTACTCTTTCGCCCATGCCCGCACCAGCGATCCTCTTCCCCGCCGACCCGCTCAACCCGCGCCGGCCCGACCCGCACTTCGCCTGGGAGGCCCGGACTCTGCGGGAGTTGGGCGGTGAGCAGCACCTCGTCGACCACGACGCGCTGCTCGCGGGGGACACCGCGGAGGCGGTCCGACGGGTGCCGAGGGACTGCGGCCCGCTCTGGTACCGGGGTTGGATGATCCCCTCCGCCGACTACGCCGCCTTCGCCCGCGCCCTGGCCGGCCGCGGCGCCACCTTGCTGACCAGCGCCCCCAGTTACACCTCGGCACACGAACTGCCCGGCTGGTACGGCGTGTTCGAGGGCGCGACGCCGCCGAGCACCTGGATTCCGCTGACCCCGGCGGCGGGCCGGCCCGGTCCCGAGCAGTTGGCGGCCGCGGTCGCACGGCTCGGCGGGCGCGGCCCGGCGATCGTCAAGGACTACGTGAAGTCCCGCAAGCACGAGTGGGACGAGGCCTGTTACCTCCCCGAGCTCTCCGACCTGGCCGCCGTCGGACGGGTGGTGGCGCGCTTCGTCGAGCTGCAGGGCGAGTTCCTGGCGGGCGGTGTGGTGCTGCGCCGGTACGAGGAGTTCGCGCGGGCCGGGGGCAGCCCCGCAGCGGTGAAGGGCCCTGTGGAGGGCCCAGCGGGCGCGCTGGTGGCCGGGCCTTCGGGCGGGCCGGGGCGCGGCGGGGCCGGGGAGCGGCCGGTGGAGGCCCGGGTGTGGTGGCTGGACGGCGAGCCCGTACTGGTCGGGCCGCACCCGGACGCGCCCGGGCAGACCGCCGACCCCGACCTCACCGAGGTCAGGCCGCTGGTCCGGGCCCTCGGCTGCCGCTTCGTCACCACCGACCTCGCCAGCCGGGCCGACGGCTCCGGCTGGCGGGTGGTGGAGGTGGGCGACGGACAGGTCAGTGACCTGCCGCGCGGGATCGACGCCTCAGGGCTGCTCTCCTCCCTGATCGCAGCCTGACCCGTTCGGCAGTCTCCGCGCCCGTGCGGTTGCTAGGCCACTGGTTCCGGCGCCGGGTGGCCGTCGGCGATGAACGCCTGCCAGAGCCGCGCGTACACCCCGCCCTGCGCGACGAGTTCGGCGTGCGTGCCGTCCTCGACCACCTTGCCGCGGTCCAGGACCACGACACGGTCGGCGCGTTCGGCGGTGGTGAGGCGGTGGGCGATGACCAGCGTGGTGCGGCCCCCGCTGAGCCGGTCCGAAGCGTGGTTGACCGCCGCCTCGGTGGCGAGGTCGAGCGCGGCCGTGGCCTCGTCCAGGAGCAGGATGTCCGGGTCGACCAGTTCGGCCCGGGCCAGCGCGATCAGCTGGCGCTGCCCGGCGGAGAGGTTCCGCCCCCGCCCGGTGACCTCGTGGTCGTAGCCGCCCGACAGGCGGACGATCATGTCGTGCGCGCCCACCGCCCGGGCCGCCGCCTCCACCTCGGCCGCCGAGGCCGAGGGCCGGCCGTACGCGATCGCCTCGCGCACCGTGCCCGCGAACAGGTACGCCTCCTGCGGCACCACGCCGAGCCGGTGGCGGTACTGCGCCAGGTCGTACCGGGTCAGGTCGACGCCGTCCACCCGGACGGTGCCGGCGGTCGCGTCGTAGAACCGGGCGACCAGCTTGACCAGGGTCGACTTGCCGGCCCCCGTCTCACCGACGAGCGCCACCGTCTGGCCTGCAGGTACGTGCAGGTTGACGCCGGTGAGCACGGACGGGGCCCCGTCGGCGCCGCCGTTGTAGGCGAAGCTGACGTCCTCGAAGTCGATCTCGCCGCGGAGCCTCTTCTGCACCGGCACCGGGTCGGCCGCCTCGGCGGTGGTGGTCGGGGTGCGCAGCAGCTCGCGGATCCGGCCCAGGCCCACCGCGGCCTGCTGGTAGCCGTCGAATACCTGCGAGAGCTGGTTGACCGGCGCGAAGAACAGGTCGATGTAGAGCAGGTAGGCGACCAGCGCGCCGACGGTGAGCGTCCCGGAGTCGACCCGCGAGGCACCCACGATCAGCACCAGCGCGGCGGCGACGCTGGAGAGGAACTGCACGAACGGGAAGTACAGCGAGATGTAGAGCTGTGCCCGGACCCGGGCCTCGCGGTAGGCCATGCCCCGGGCGACGAAGCGGTCGGTGTTGGCGTCCAGCCGGCGGAAGGCCTGCACGATCCGCATGCCGGCGACGTTCTCCTGGAGGTCGGCGTTGACCGTGCTGATCAGGTCGCGGGAGATCTCGTACTGCGTCTTGGACTTCTTGCGGAAGACCAGCGTCGCAGCCACCAGCAGCGGCAGCACGGCGAACACCACGAGAGCCATGCCGGCGTCGATGACCAGCAGGGCGGCGAAGATGCCGGCGAAGGTCAGCAGGCTGACCACGGCCGTGACCACGCCGGTCTGCAGGAAGGACGTCAGCGAGTCCAGGTCGGTGGTCATCCGGGTCATGATCCGGCCGGACAGCTCGCGCTCGTAGTAGTCCAGGCCGAGCCGGTTGAGGTGGGCGAAGATCTTGAGGCGGAGCGTGTAGAGCACGCGCTCGCCGGTGCGGCCGCTGACCCGGTTCTCGGCGCCCTGCACCAGCCAGTCCAGCAGGACGATCACCAGGGCGGTCAGGGCGGCGACGGCGACGCCCGACATCATGGCCTTGCTCACGCCGTCGTCGATGCCGTGCCGGATCAGGATCGGCAGCACCAGGCCGGCGCCGGCGTCCAGGGCGACCAGCAGGAGGGCGAGGGCGAGCGGGCCGCGGAAGGGGCGCAGCAGGCGGCGGAGGGAGAAGTCGGGGTCGCCCGCCTCGGCCTCGGCCCGGGGGATCGCCGGGCTGTCGGTGGCCGGCGGGAGGGCGGCGACCTTGGCCAGGAGGTCAGGGTCGGCGGCGCGGGCGGCCCTGGCCAGGGCCGGGGTCGGCAGCTCGGGGAGGGGCTGCGGCGCGGGGGTGTCCGCGATGTCCGCGGTACCCGCCATATCAGCGGTGTCCGCCGTATCAGCGGTGTCCGCCGTGGGCTCGGTGGGCTCCGAGTCGGCGGGCTCGGTGGTGGTGCCCTCGGCCGGGGGGTTCTCGGCGAGCGGTCCGGGGAGCGGTCCGGTGAGCGGTCCCGTGAGCGCCTGGGCCGGTGTTTCGAGGGTGGCCGGGGGTTTGGTCGTGCCGGCCTCGGGATCGGAGATCAGGACCCGGTACTGGGGACATCGGCCGTCGAGCTCCTCGTGCGTTCCGATGTCCAGCAGACGGCCGTGATCCAGCACGGCGATCCGGTCGGCCAGTTGGAGGGTGGAGCGGCGGTGGGCGATCAGCAGGGTGGTACGGCCGGTCATGACCGAGCGGAGGGCGTCGTGGATCTCCGCCTCGATCTGCGGGTCGACCGCCGAGGTGGCGTCGTCCAGCAGCAGGATGCTCGGGTCGGTGAGGATGGCCCGGGCCAGGGCGATGCGCTGGCGCTGGCCACCGGAGAGCGTGAGGCCCTGCTCGCCGACCTTGGTCTCGTAGCCGTCGGGCAGCTCCCGGACGAACTCGTCCGCCTGCGCCGCACGGGCTGCCGCCACGATCTGCTCGTCGGTGGCGTCGGGCCGCCCGTACGCGATGTTGGTGCGGACCGTCTCGGAGAAGAGGAAGCTCTCCTCGGGGACGATGCCGACGGCCGCCCGGACCGAGTCGAGGGTGAGATCGCGCAGGTCGTGGCCGTAGAGGCGGACCGCGCCGGCCGCCGGGTCGTAGAACCGGGGCACCAGCTGGGCCACCGTCGACTTGCCCGAGCCGGACGCGCCGACCAGGGCCAGCGTCTCGCCGGGGGCCAGCTTCAGGCTGAGCCCGTGCAGGACGGGCGCCGGGTGCTCGGGGTCGTAACGGAACTCGACCCGGTCAAACTCCAGCGCCGTGTCCGGCGTGCGCGGGCCGACAGTGCGCTGCGGTCCGCTGTCCGCGGTGGTCTCGGCGGTCCCGATGGCCGCGGTGGCCTTGGTGATCTCGGCGGCCGCGGAGGCAGTGTCGACTGCGACAGCCGCCTGCTCGGCGGAGAGGTGGGCGGCGGTGAGGTCGAGGGCGACCGCGTCCGGGCGCTCCTGCACCAGCGGGCGCTCGTCGATCAACTGGAGCACTCGCTCCACGCCCGCGCGGGCCTGCTGGCCGACCGTGATGACCATGGTCAGCATCCGGACCGGGCCGGTCATCTGCGCCACGTAGGTGGAGAAGGCGACGAAGGTGCCGAGCGAGACCTGGCCGTCGACCGCCAGCCAGCCGCCGAACGCCAGCACCGCGACCTGGGCCAGCGCCGGGATCGCCTGCATTGCCGGGTTGTAGCGGCTGTTGAGCCGGATCGAGCGCAGCCGGGCCGCGAAGAGGTTGCGCGAGGCCGCCTCCAGTTTGCCCAGCTCCTGGGCCTCCTGGCCGAAGCCCTTGACCACCCGGACGCCGCCGATCGCCTCGTCGACGACGCCCGCGACGGCTGCCGCCTCCTGCTGAGCCGCCCAGGTGGACGGGAACAGCCGCTTGCGGCTGAGGACCGAGACCCACCAGAGGGCCGGGCCCATGACCAGCGCGACCAGCGTGAGCGGCGGCGAGAGCCAGAGCATCACGGCCAGCGACATGACGAACATCAGCAGGTAGCCGGTCATCATCGGCAGCATCGAGAGCAGGCCGTTGATCAACTGGAGATCGGAGGTGGCGCGGCCGACCACCTGGCCGGTGTCCAGGCGGTCCTGCCGGTGCCCGTCGAGCCGCCCGAGCGAGCGGAAGAGGTCGCTGCGCATGTGGTGCTGGACGTCTAGGGCGAGCTGGCCGCCGTAGTAGCGGCGCACCTGGGTACAGGCGAACACCAGGGCGGCCGCCACCAGCAGCACCACGGCCCACGGGGCCAGGGAGCGGGTGTGCTCGGTGATGACGTCGTCGATGATCAGCTTGGTGACCAGCGGGACCAGCGCGGTGACGGCCATGCCGACGAGCGACGCCCCGAAGGCCAGCAGCAGGCTGCGGCGCGAGCGCCCGCAGTAGCCGACCAGCCGCCGCAGCCAGCCCTGACTGCTGCCGCCGGAGGCCTCGGCCTCACCCGGGCCGCCGTCGGTGCTCCGCTCGCTGTCGGTGCTCCGCGTGCCGTCGGCACCTGTCGGCGCGCCCCGGGTGCCGGGTGGGGGGCCGCTCGGGGAAAGCTCCACCGTAGATCCGTGAGTCTCAGGCATATTTAGGGATGCTAACCATTCCGTCGGGTGGCCGCCATGGTTTATCCGGCCAGAGCACGCCGGGTGTCCGGCCCGGCTGAGGGGCCAACAGCCCGCAGCCTGCGGTGATTCCCGACCGGCCCCGGCCCGTGCCCTGCTACCAGGGTGGACGACGACGCACCGAACGCCCACCTTCCACCGGCGCAGCAGGCCGCCCTCCTTTGGACCTAGGGCTTGTCTGACAATTCCCACCGCGCGCACGACGCCAGGCATCCCACCTGGACGCACCGCCGAATCGTCCAAGTACGTCCAGTACGAGGACGCTCCGGCGGCACGCCCAGCCGGGCGCCCAACGCCGCGCGCTGATGCGACGCGAATTGTCAGACAAGCCCTAGGCCGCAGCACGTCGCAGCGCCCGGCTGGCAGCGCACCCGGCGGCAGCGCACGGGGTGCCCGGGCGCCCGGTGATCGGAGGACCGGCGATCGGAGGACCGGAGGACCGGGCCAAGCAGCCAGGAGGGAGGGGCGGGGGCGCAGGAGCGGGGGCGCAGGCCGATTCAGCCGCGCGCCGCGGCGTCGGCCGCCGCGGAGAAGGCGCCGTGCGCGAGGCTGTGCAGCAGGGCGGCCATGCCGTCGCGCTGGAGGGCGGCCCGGTCCCCCTGGGCGGGGTTGGGGCCGGCGCTGTGCGGGGTCGAGTTGATCAGACCGAAGACGGCGTGCACGGCAGCCCGCGCGACCGGCTCGGCGGCGGGTTCGGCCAGCGGCGGGTAGGCCTGCCGGACGACGTCCACCCACAGCTCGACGTAACCGCGCTGCAGTCGGCGGACGGTCCGGCGGTCCTCCTCCTTGAGGTTCAGCAGCTCACGGTCGTGCAGGGTGATGAGATCCCGGTCGTCGAGCGCGAAGTCGACGTGCCCGCCGATCAGCGCGTCGAGCGCGGCGGCCGCACCGTCGCCCCCGCCCGCCCGGCGGCGGCCCTCCTCCAGGAGGCGCTCGCTGATGCCGATCAGCAGGTCGGCGAGCATCGCGTCCTTGCCGGCGAAGTGCCGGTAGAGCCCGGGCCCGCTGATGCCGACCGCCTTGCCGATCTCGTCGACCCCCACGCCCAGGAAGCCGCGGGCGGCGAACAGCCGGGCAGCCTCCTTGCGGATCTGGTCACGGCGTGGGAGCCCGGAAGCGGCTGGGACGTTCGACATGCTGCCCATCGTAGACAGTGGGGTTATCGGCCGTTAACCTGGGCCGCACGAGTTAACGCTCATTAACGTGGGGGTCGCGGGCTCATCCGGCCCTGCTGCCCACCTGGTGCCGAGGGCAAGGGAGCTCTTGGGAATGGTCATCTCCACCGCCGGTGTACCCACCGGCGTCAACGGCAGCGCGGCAGGCGGAGCCGCGGCAGGTGCGGGCGGCTCGCCGTCCGGTACGGCTGCCGGATCCGTCGCCCCGGGAGCCGCCGCTCCCGCACCCCGGCTCGGCACCGCCGTCGACCCGGGCTCGGAGGCCTTCCGGGCCAACACCGAGGCGCACCGCGCCCTGGTCGCCGAACTGCGCGAGAAGCTCGGCGCGGCCGCCCTCGGCGGCGGGGCCAAGGCCCGGGCCCGGCACACCGCGCGGGGCAAGCTGCTTCCCCGCGACCGCGTCGACACCCTGCTCGACCCCGCCTCCCCCTTCCTCGAACTGGCCCCGCTGGCGGCCGACGGGATGTACGACGGGGCCGCGCCGGCAGCCGGCGTGATCGCGGGCATCGGCCGGGTCGCGGGGCGCGAGGTGGTCGTCGTCGCCAACGACGCCACCGTCAAGGGCGGCACGTACTACCCGATGACGGTCAAGAAGCACCTGCGCGCCCAGGAGGTCGCGCTGGAGAACCGCCTCCCCTGCATCTACCTGGTGGACTCCGGCGGCGCCTTCCTCCCGATGCAGGACGAGGTCTTCCCCGACCGCGACCACTTCGGCCGGATCTTCTACAACCAGGCCAGGCTCTCGGCCGCCGGCATCCCGCAGATCGCCGCCGTGCTCGGCTCCTGCACGGCGGGCGGCGCGTACGTCCCGGCGATGAGCGACCAGGCCGTCATCGTCCGCAACCAGGGCACGATCTTCCTCGGCGGGCCGCCGCTGGTGAAGGCCGCCACCGGCGAGGTGGTCACCGCCGAGGAGCTGGGCGGCGGCGACCTCCACTCCCGCACCTCCGGGGTGACGGACCACCTGGCCGAGGACGACGCCCACGCCCTCTCCATCGTCCGCACCATCGTCGCCGGGCTCGGCCCGCGCGCACCCCGGCCGTGGCCGCTCGCCCCGGCCGAGCCACCCGCCGTCGACCCGGCCGGCCTGTACGGGGCCGTCCCGGTCGACCCGCGCACGCCGTACGACGTGCGCGAGGTGATCGCCCGGCTCGTCGACGGCAGCCGGTTCGCCGAGTTCAAGGCCGAGTACGGTGCGACCCTGGTGACCGGCTTCGCCCGGATCCACGGCCACCAGGTCGGCATCGTCGCCAACAACGGTGTGCTCTTCTCCGAATCCGCGCTCAAGGGCGCCCACTTCATCGAGTTGTGCGACCAGCGGGGCATCCCCCTCCTCTTCCTCCAGAACATCACCGGGTTCATGGTCGGCCGGCAGTACGAGGCGGGCGGCATCGCCAAGCACGGCGCCAAGATGGTCAATGCCGTCGCCTGCACCCGCGTCCCCAAGCTGACCGTGGTGATCGGCGGCTCGTACGGAGCCGGCAACTACTCGATGTGCGGACGGGCCTACTCGCCCCGCTTCCTCTGGATGTGGCCGGGCGCCAAGATCTCGGTGATGGGCGGCGAGCAGGCGGCCTCCGTGCTGGCCACCGTCCGCCGCGACCAGCTGGAGGCGCAGGGCGAGGAGTGGCCGGCCGAGGCGGAGGACGAGTTCAAGCGCCCCGTCCGCGAACAGTACGAGCGCCAGGGCAACGCCTACTACGCCACCGCGCGACTCTGGGACGACGGGGTGATCGACCCGATGGACACCCGCACCGTCCTCGGGCTGGCGCTCACCGCCTGCGCCAACGCCCCGCTCCCGCAGCCGGGCCCGTACGGCGTCTTCCGGATGTAGCCCCGCCGGGCGTGGCCGCGCGCCGGCGGCAGGCCGCGCCGGGCGTGACCGCGCCCGGCCCCCGGCCGCCCCTCGCTGCCGTCCCCTTCCACCACCTCCTTCTTACGGCTCCCCTCGACCCGGAGGAACGCCTCCCATGTTCGACACAGTTCTGGTCGCCAACCGCGGCGAGATCGCCGTCCGGGTGATCCGCACCCTGCGGCGGCTCGGCGTGCGCTCCGTCGCCGTGTTCAGCGACGCGGACGCCGACGCACCCCACGTCCGCGAGGCCGACACCGCCGTCCGGCTCGGACCGGCCGACCGCAGCGACAGCTCGGCTGCCGAGACCTACCTGCGGACCGACCAGATCCTCGCCGCCGCCCGCCGCACCGGCGCCCAGGCCGTCCACCCCGGCTACGGCTTCCTCGCGGAGAACGCCGCCTTCGCCCGCGCCTGCGCGAAAGCCGGCCTGGCCTTCATCGGGCCTCCTCCCTCCGCGGTCGAGCTGATGGGCGACAAGATCAACGCCAAGGAGGCCGTCCGCGCCGCCGGTGTGCCGGTCGTCCCGGGCAGCCAGGCGACCGCTCCCACCGACGAGGAACTCGTCGCGGCCGCCGAGGAGATCGGCTACCCGGTCCTGCTCAAGCCGTCCGCCGGCGGCGGCGGCAAGGGTATGCGTCTCGTGCGGGACCCTGCCGACCTGCCGACCGAGATCGCCGCCGCACGGCGGGTCGCCCGGACCGCCTTCGGCGACGACACGCTGCTGCTGGAGCGCTGGATCGACCGGCCCCGCCACATCGAGGTGCAGGTGCTGGCCGACGCCCACGGCACCACCGTCCACCTCGGCGAGCGCGAGTGCAGCCTGCAGCGCCGCCACCAGAAACTGATCGAAGAGGCACCCTCCGTCCTGCTCAATGCCGAGACCCGCGCCGCGATGGGCGCCGCAGCCGTCCGCGCCGCGGAGTCCTGCGGCTACACCGGGGCCGGCACCGTGGAGTTCATCGTCCCCGGCATCGACCCGGACTCCCCCACCCCCGCCGAGGGGGTACGGGACTTCTTCTTCATGGAGATGAACACCCGTCTCCAGGTGGAACACCCCGTCACCGAACTCGCCGTCGCCGTCACCACGCCGGCCGCTGGCCCGGCCGCCGCCCAGGCCGGACGGCTGGACCTGGTCGAGTGGCAGGTGCGGATCGCCTCGGGCGAACGCCTCACCTTCTCGCAGCCGGACATCTCCTTCCTGGGCCACGCCATCGAGGCCCGTATCTGTGCCGAGGACCCGGAACGGGACTTCCTGCCCACCGGCGGACGCATCCTGGTCCTCGACGAGCCGCAGGGCGAGGGCATCCGGGTGGACTCCGGTGTCACCGCGGGCACCGTCATCACCAGCGCCTACGACCCCATGCTCGCCAAGGTCATCGCGTACGGGCCCGACCGCCCGACCGCGCTGCGCCGCCTCCGTGCCGCGCTGGCCGACACCCGGATCCTCGGCGTGACCACCAACACCGGCTTCCTGCGGCGACTGCTCGCACACCCCGAGGTCACCGCCGGCCGACTCGACACCGGTCTGGTGGAACAGACGGCACAGCAGCAACCCGCTCTGCTCGCCTCGCCCTACTCCCCTGCGTCCTCCGACTCCTCCGCCGGCCCCTCCGCCGACTCCGCTTCCTCCGCCGCCGACCCGGCGGAGACCGCGGACGTCACCGGATCCCGGCCCGCCGAAGCTCCGGCACCCACCCACCTCCTCTACTACGCGGCCGCACTCGCGCGGCAGCTGGACCTCACCCCCGCCACCGACAGCGGCGGCTGGACCGACCCCTTCTCCCTCCCCTCCGGCTGGCGCCTGGGCGGCGACGCCGCCTGGACCACCCACCGACTCCGCGCCCCCGGCCAGGACCCGGTGTCGCTGCGCATCCGTCCGATCACTGCGAGCAACGTAGCCGAGGGCACTGACATTCCCCCGGGTGTCACTCCTGAGGTGGACATCCGGCTCGGTTCCGGACCGGCCCACCGCGCCCGGGCCGTGCGGACCGGCGACCGCCTGCACCTCACCGTCGACGGCCTGCAGACGACCTTCGCCCTCACCACCGACGACGCTCCCGGCCGGCCCGGCGGGCCGCTCGGCGGGCCGGTCACCTGGCTCGGGATCGACGGCGACGCCTGGCCGGTACACGCCTACGACCCCGTCGGCGAGAGCACCGCCGCCGGCGCCGCCCATCACGGCGGCCTCACCGCCCCGATGCCCGGCACCGTCACGGTCGTGAAGACCGCGGTCGGCGAACAGGTCCGCCGGGGCCAAGCCCTGCTCGTCCTGGAGGCCATGAAGATGGAACACGTGATCGCCGCCCCGCACGACGGCACCGTGAGCGAACTGCGGGCCACCGCCGGGGCCACCGTGGCGATGGAGGAGCTGCTGGTCGTGGTCGCCCCGGCCGAGGACGGCCCGGACGGCGGGGCAGCCGACGGGGCGCTCGGCGCGGTCGCGGCCGAGGTGCGGTCATGAGCACCGCCGCCTCCCCCGCGCACGAGCCCGACGCGCTCGACCTGGGCCTGCCGGACCCCGTCCGCGCCCCCGGCCTGCCCGAAGAGGTCCGGATCCACGAGGTCGGACCGCGCGACGGGCTGCAGAACGAGAGCGCACTCGTCCCCGTCGAGGTCAAGGCCGAGTTCATCGCCCGGCTCGCGGCCGCCGGGCTGCGCACCGTCGAGGCGACCAGCTTCGTCCACCCGAAGTGGGTGCCCCAGCTCGCCGATGCCGAGGAGCTGGTCCCCCGGCTCGCCGGGCTGCCGGACCGTCACCCCGGGCTGCGCCTGCCGGTGCTGGTGCCCAACGAGCGCGGGCTGGACCGCGCGCTCGCCCACCACGCCACCGACATCGCGGTGTTCGCCAGCGCCACCGAGACCTTCGCCCGCCGCAACCTCAACCGCTCGGCGGACGAGGCGATGGCGATGTTCCGGCCGGTGGTGGAGCGGGCCACCGCGGCCGGAGTCCGGGTACGCGGCTACCTCTCGATGTGCTTCGGCGACCCGTGGGAGGGCCGCGTGCCCGCCGAACAGGTGATCGGCTTCGGAGTGCGGCTGCTGGAGATGGGCTGCACCGAGCTGAGCCTCGGCGACACCATCGGGGTAGCCACCCCGGGCCAGGTCACGGCGCTGCTGGACGGCTTCGTCGAGGCCGGTGTGCCGGTCGGCAGGCTCGCGGTGCACTTCCACGACACCTACGGCCAGGCGCTCAGCAACACGCTCGCCGCGCTGCGCAGCGGTGTCACCACGGTCGACGCCTCGGCGGGCGGCCTGGGCGGCTGCCCCTACGCCAAGAGCGCCACCGGCAACCTGGCCACCGAAGACCTGGTGTGGATGCTGCACGGACTCGGCATCCGGACCGGCGTCGACCTCCGCGCCCTGGTCGCCACCAGTGGCTGGATGGCCGAGCGGCTCGGCCGCCCCAGCCCGTCCCGCGCGGTCCAGGCACTGCTCGGCACGAACCGGGGCTGACGCGCCGGCGGCCCGCCTCCCGGCGCCCCCTCACAACTCCACACGCCCCTCTGCGACTTCCGTCCCCGCGACGGCCCGGCGCCGGCCGGCGCCCCGCCCCGCATCACCCTTTCTCTCTTTCCCTCTCCGCGCTCCGCGCGCCGGTCACACCGTCCGACCGGCGCGTGGTCATCCCGATCACGCCCGCGGCCGCCCCGGCCGGGCCACAGGAGGATCACCATGCTCGATCACCGGCTGAACAGCGAGTACGAGGAACTGCGGCGCACGGTCGCCGAGTTCGCCCAGGACGTGGTCGCGCCGAAGATCGGCGAGTTCTACGAGCAGGGCGAGTTCCCCTACGAGATCGTCCGGGAGATGGGGCGGATGGGCCTCTTCGGCCTGCCGTTCTCCGAGGAGTACGGGGGCATGGGCGGCGACTACTTCGCGCTCTGCCTCGCCCTGGAGGAGCTCGCCCGGGTCGACTCCTCGGTCGCGATCACCCTGGAGGCCGCGGTCTCGCTCGGTGCGATGCCGATCTACCGCTTCGGGACGGAGGAGCAGAAGCGCGAGTGGCTGCCCCGGCTGACCTCCGGCGAACTGCTCGGGGCGTTCGGCCTGACCGAGCCCGAGGGCGGCTCCGACGCCGGCGCGACCCGCACGACGGCGCGGTACGACGAGGCCACCGACGAGTGGGTCATCAACGGCACCAAGTGCTTCATCACCAACTCCGGCACCGAGATCACCGGCCTGGTCACCGTCACCGCCCTCACCGAACCGCTCGCTCGTTCGAGTGAAGAGGGCGAATTCTCCTCGCCACAGCGCGAAATCTCTTCCATCATCGTGCCTACCGGAACCCCGGGGTTCCAGGTGTCGAAGAAGTACTCGAAGGTCGGGTGGAACGCATCCGACACCCGCGAACTGTCCTTTACCGACTGCCGCGTCCCCGCGGCCAACCTCCTGGGCGAGCGTGGCCGCGGCTACGCCCAGTTCCTGCGGATCCTCGACGAGGGCCGCATCGCGATCGCAGCCCTGGGCACCGGCCTGGCCCAGGGGTGCGTCGACCAGTCCGTCGCCTACGCCGGTACGCGCCGCGCCTTCGGCCGGCCGATCGGCGCCAACCAGGCCATTCAGTTCAAGCTCGCCGACATGGAGATGCGCGCCCACACCTCCCGCCTGGCCTGGCGGGACGCCGCCTCCCGGCTGCTGCACGGCGAAAAGTTCAAGAAGGAGGCCGCGATCGCCAAGCTGTACTCGTCCGAGGCTGCCGTCGACAACGCCCGCGAGGCGACCCAGATCCACGGCGGGTACGGCTTCATGAACGAATTCCCGGTCGCACGCTTCTGGCGTGACTGCAAGATTCTCGAAATCGGGGAGGGCACGTCCGAGGTCCAGCGCATGCTCATCGCCCGGGAGTTGGGCATTCTCTCCTGAGGCTGCACCCATCCTGAAGAGGCTTGTTCTCCGATTCTCCGGCTGCCCGGTCTGCCGACGTTCAGGCCCACCGACTTTCCGGTCTGCCGACTCCTACGTCTGCCGATTTCGGGTCCGTCGGAGAATCGGGGCGGCCCAGACGGGCCTCACGGGCCATATGAGCCAGACGGGCCTCACGAGCCAGGCGGTCCTCACTGGCCGCACGACCTGACGGGCCGCACGTCTGACCGTCAGGGGATCACGATCACCGGGCGGTTGGCACGCCGGGCCAGCCGGCCGGAGACCGAGCCGAAGATCTTTCCGAGCAGGCCGTGGGTGCTGCCGACCACGATGGCGTCGGCAGCGTACTCGCGGCCGACCTCCTCGATCTCGTGGCAGATGTCGCCACCCCGCTCGACCAGAATCCAGGGAACCCCGGCGAGGAAGTCCGCACAGGCGAGCTCCAGGCCGAGGACCTCGGTCCGGTGGTCGGGGAGGTCGACGAAGACGGGAGGTTCACAGCCGGCCCACACCGTGGCGGGCAGACGGTTGGCAACATGCACGATCACCAGGCCGCACTGCGAGCGACGGGCCATGCCCACCGCGTAGGCGAGGGCGCGCTCGCTCGACAGGGAGCCGTCGAAACCCACCACCACACCGTGTTGGAACGCGGGATCGCAGGAACGGGCCGGCGACTCCTGCGGCTCCGGCGCGCCCGGCGCACTGGGCAAGCCCGGGGCCCCCGGGTGCTCGGCACCCGGACCCAGGCGCCCCGTCACCGCCGACTCCGCAGAGTCGGCCCGGTGCTGGTCCCGTCGCTGACGGGAGCCGGGGCGGCTCCGGCGCGCGATGTTGCGAAGAAGGCGCGAGAGGGCCCGAGCGTCCACGGAAACCGGCTCTCCCCCTGGATCTCCCGCGTCATGGCGGTCACGGCCGCCACCACCGGCTCCACCGGCCGCTGCGCCCGTGCCACGGAACGCGTCCGGCTCAACCGGTCGGGAGGACTCAATACCAGCCATGGCTCAAGGCTCTTCGAGGGAGATGGGCCGACAGGAGAGGACAACGCTGCCCAGGCAGCAGGGCCGCCCACGGGACGACGTCGGTCTGCGCCGCGCACCACCGTTTGTGACCTATTTCCTTTCAGAGTACGACGGGCGGGAGACTCAGCACAGCGGCGAAGCCTCCGACCGCCTTTGTTCCCGCGAACGGAGGATGCGCCCGCAGGCCGCAGTGCGCCCCCGTCTGCGAACGATTGCGCCCCCTTAGGCGAAGGAGGTTCTCTGGAGCTTGACTGAGCGAACCGGGCGATGCAACAGGCCACCGGGACACCGTGACCGGACTGTCATGGATCGACAACGATCGGTTGCCGCCCGTCACGGGCCGCTGTTTCCGAGACAGGGGCGCTCCGACCCCGCCGGCATCCGTTTCAGCCAATTCGCACGGGTTCGCGACGGCCTCTGGCATTTGCCACGTGCATACGCGCGGCCGCTGGCACCATGCTCGGCATGCCCCTGCTCCTGCTCGACCTCGACAACACGCTGCTCCCCAGGGATGCCGCTTTCCGGGCCTGGGCTCAGGATTTTCTGACCGAACGAGGGCTGCCGCCCGGCGACCTCGACTGGCTCGTCACCATCGACGGCGGCGGCTACGTGCCGCGCAGCACCGTACTGTCCGCCACGCAGCGCCGCTACGGGTTGGACGACTCCCTCGAATTCCTGCTCGCGCACTACCGTCGTGGCATCAACTCCCATATCCATTGCCCGTCCAGGCACATCGAAGCGCTGCAGGCCGCGCGCGCGGCGGGGTGGACGCTCGGCATCGTGAGCAACGGCGGCACCCGGCCCCAGTTGGAGAAGATCCGCCGGACCGGACTCGGTCCGATGGTCGACGGCTGGGTCATCTCTGAGGAGGCGGAGTGCGTCAAGCCGGACCCGCTGATCTTCGAGATCGCCGCGCAGCGCTGCGGCATCGCGCCCACCGGCAGCTGGGCAACGGAGACCTGGATGATCGGGGACCACGCCCCCGCCGACATCGCGGGGGCGGAGCTGGCGGGGCTGCGCAGCGTCTGGCTGCACCACGGCCGCCCCTGGGCCGAGCCGGGCTACCGGCCGACGCTCAAGGCGGCCGGCCTGCCGGAGGCCGTCGGGCTGGTCCTGTCCGCGCGCAGCGCGCCTGGGCCGGGACCGGGGATCCGGGCGGGTGGGCCGGTCCGCCGAAGGGTGGCGGGCGCGGCGCCGGAAGGCCTCTGGTCCCGGAACGGGACGGTGGCGGCGCTGCCCGGCGCGCGGTCCGGCGCATAGTTCTCGCCGTCCGCCCCGGACGGCCCTCGTGCGCCTGTTCCCGTGCACGGCCCGGACGGCGGCGCTCCGGGCGCGACGGCGGAGGTTGGTGTCCGAAACCGCTCCGGCGAATTTGCGGCCACCGGCGGGCCGCCTCGTCGGCGCGGGGCTGCCCGGCGCGGCGGACCGGTCCGGGCTCCGGGTCGACCGCCCCACCGCGGCCGGCGCCCCTGCCACGACCGGCGACGCCGCCACTGCCCACCCCACCGCCGAAGTCCCCTTCTCCGGGCGCCACTCCTCCGGGCACCCGGCTCGGACGAGGTTCGCCAAGCCGCAGGCGTGGTTCGGCCCGCGTCCGGCCGTGCCCGCGGTGGAGGGCGTGGCGGTCTCACCGTAAGCCGGGGCCGCCGCGGCCGGGGCCGGGGCCGGCAATGACGGCCGGGCCGGCGGACCGGCCGGTCGACAGGTCAGCCGGCCGACCAGCCGACCTGCCGCCCGAGGAGTCGCTACCCGTCCGAGGGGTCGGTCAGCGTCCACCAGTGGGTGCGGCTCCACTCGGTGAAGCCGAGCTTGCGGTAGAGCGGTTCGCCGAGTTGGGTGGCGACCAGGGTGGCCGGGCGGTCGGGATGCGCGGCGGCCAGGGCGGTCTCCAGGACTGCCCGCGCCACGCCGCGAGAGCGGTGGTCGGGGAGCGTCGCGACCCAGTACACCCCGGTGGCCCGGCCGTCGTCGTAGGTGAGGCAGGCGCCGGCCGCGCCACCGTCGATGCGGCCGAGCCAGGCCCGGCAGCCCGGCTCCCGAAGGAGTTCCACCGGCAGCATCCCGCCCCGTGTCCAGGGCTGGCGGGCCGGCATGGGGAAGCCCTCGACCACTGCGCGCTCGACCTCGGCGAAGCCGTCGGCGTCCCGTACCTCATCGACCGTCAGAGGGCCACCGCCCTGGCCGCCGGAGCGCGGGAGCGAGCTGGGCAGGGGTGCGTCGAGCGGGCCGGGTTCGCGGACCATCACGGCCATGCCCCGGCCGTGGCCGCAGCCGTGGCGCGTCATGTCCAGGCGGCCGTAAGGGTCTTCCAGGGTGAGTTTGACGGTGGACCACTCTTGCAGGAGGGCCGCCATTTCATCCTCGAGAGGTGTGGAATCGCCGTAGGGGCGGGTGACCACGATGCGGTGGGCGTCGTCCGGCGTGCGGGCGCAGCGGACGGCGGTGAATCGGGGGTTTATGAGCTGTTGCCAGCCGTTCGCACGGGCTTGGGCGAGCCAGAATGCGGCGGCGTTGTCGTTGGCCTGTTCGAGCCGGCTGTTGGTCTCCACGCCAGGACGGTAGCGCGGGCCGCCGATTGCCGCTCTGCCGCCCCGGCACTGGCCGGATGAAGCCAGGGAG
Source organism: Kitasatospora sp. NPDC041988 (assembly GCF_055588525.1). Classification (NCBI taxonomy): domain Bacteria; kingdom Bacillati; phylum Actinomycetota; class Actinomycetes; order Kitasatosporales; family Streptomycetaceae; genus Kitasatospora; species Kitasatospora sp. NPDC041988. Next base: position 216,058 of record NZ_JBVJCO010000008.1, on the reverse strand, counting down.
GCGCACGGTTCGACTGGCGTGCGCCCTCCTGTGCACCGCCTATTTTCGGTCAATCTCACGCGGCTCCCCTGCCCTTGGGCAAAGTCGCAGCCCAGACCCGCCGGCCGGGCGCGCCGAAGCCGGACGTCCCAGGACCAGTCCCGCGACAACCAGCCACCGTTGCCCCGGCCCCCTTCCCAGAAGGGTCGACGGGTGCCACGCTTCGTGATCGAATGCATCACGCCAAATTGCCATGTCGACATAGCGTCGGATGGTGAACTTGTCACAACGGCAACGGTCCACCCGATAGATTCGATCTTGGCCAGCAGTGCCGCACCACCACACCACACCACCGAGGGGGCTTGAGCGCCTTGAGCAGGGTGAGCAGGAGCGACGCGGGTCCTGACAACGGCCAGGCCGTGGCCGGTATCACGGGTCGTTCCCCGAGAGCCACCGGCGCCTCGGCCATCGCTGCCAACCCCCGTTCCTCCGGCACCTCCAGCGCCGCCCCGTACCCCTCGTACACCTCTGCGGCCACCTCGGCCCCTTCCGCATCAGCGGCCCCCGCGGCATCGGGATCCAGCGGAGCGACGGCCTTCTCGGCGCCCGCGGAGCAGGGTGGATGCATCGTCAGCCGACTGTCCGTCAATCCTGCTGCCGCTCACGGCGCCGGTCCGGGCGGCCACGCCGGTCCGTCGGTTCCCGGCCATCCTGGCGCTCAGGGTCACAGCCAGAACCACGGCCAGCACGGCGTCCCGAGCCACGGTCAGGCCGGGCAGGACGCTGGGTTCCCCGCCTTCTCCGGCGGTCCCGCCCCCGTCTCCCCGTCCACGGGGCTGACGCCCGGCGGCATGGCGGGCGGCGGCATGGCGCCCGGCGGCCCGGCTGGTCCACTCGGACTGGGCGGGAGCGGTCACGGCCCGGCCGGTCACGGCGCCGGCGGCGGACCAGGTGCGAACGGCTCCTCGGCCGCCGTGATGGCCGCCGCGCCCCGGAAGCTGTCCGGCCGGCGCCGGCGCGAGACCGTCGCCGTACTGATCTTCGGCGGCGCCCCGATCTTCGAGAGCTCGATCCCGCTCTCCGTCTTCGGCGTCGACCGCCAGGACGCCGGGGTCCCGCGCTACCGCCTGCTGGTCTGCGCCGGGGAGGAGGGTCCGCTCGCCACCACCGGCGGCCTCACGCTCTCCGCGCCGTACGGGCTGGAGGCGCTGGCCCGGGCGGGCACGATCGTGGTGCCGGCCTGGCGCTCGATCTCGCAGCCGCCGCCGGTCGAGGCGATCACCGCACTGCGCAAGGCGCACCACGAGGGCGCGCGGATCATCGGGCTCTGCACCGGCGCGTTCGTACTCGCGGCCGCCGGCTTGCTGGACGGCCGCCCGGCGACCACGCACTGGATGTACGCGCCGACCCTGGCCAAGCGCTACCCCCGGGTCCACGTCGACCCGCGCGAACTCTTCGTCGACGACGGTGACGTACTGACCTCGGCGGGCACCGCCGCCGGTATCGACCTCTGCCTGCACGTGGTGCGCAGCGACCACGGCGCCGAGGCGGCCAACGCGCTGGCCCGCCGGCTGGTGGTGCCCAGCCGGCGCAGCGGTGGCGGACAGGCCCAGTACATCGATCAGTCTTTACCGGAGGAGATCGGCAACGACCCGTTGGCCGAGGTGGTCACCTGGGCGCTGGAGAACCTCAACCAGCAGTTCGACGTCGAGGTGCTGGCGGCCCGTGCCTACATGAGCCGCCGGACCTTCGACCGGCGGTTCCGCACGCTGACCGGCAGCGCACCACTGCAGTGGCTGATCACCCAGCGGGTGCTCCAGGCGCAGCGGCTGCTGGAGACCTCGGAGCTGTCGGTGGACGACGTCGCCCGCCGCTGCGGCTTCCGGTCACCGGTGGCGCTGCGCGGGCACTTCCGGCGCCAGCTCGGGGTCTCGCCGGCCGCGTACCGGACCAGCTACCGGGCCCGCCGCCCGGGGACGGTCTCGCCGGCCCAGGCCCCGTCGCACCCGGGCGACCTCCGGCTGGCCGGGGCCGCACCGCAGTCGGCAGGGGCGCATTCCGCTGCCGCTGCCGCCGCGGCGGCGGGCGGGGCACTGCTCGGACAGCCCGGGCAGCACGGTCCGGGGGGTCAGCCGTCCGCGCATCCGCTCGGGGCAGGGCACGCCGGGCACCCGGGCCAGCACGGTCCGCTGGGGCAGCACGGGCAGCCGTCCGCCCCGGGGTTCCACGCGCGCGCCGCGCAGCCGCACCCGCACCAGCAGGCGTCGCACCCCGGCCAGCCGGGGGCGGGGCGCGGTCCGGCCCGGCCGCCACTGGTACCGGCGCAGGCCGGTCCGGGGGCGGGCCGTCCGCCGCGCACGGCGGAGCACGCCGCGGCCGAGGACGGTCACCCGCAGCCGGGAGCGCGCGGTCAGGGGCAGGGGCACCGCAGTGCGGCCGAGCGGTCGTCGGACGACACCGGCGCGGCCGGTGCCGCCGGAGTCGGTTCCGGCGGTGCGGCCGGCAGCCGGGGTCACGGTTCGGCCGCCGGCCGGATGCCGGCGCCAGCGGGGTCCGGGACTCCGGAGGGCCGGGCCCGGCAGGGCCGCGCTCCGCAGGTCCGTCCGCAGGGCGGCCATGCCGGCGGCCCTGACGGCGCCCGGGAGCCGCGCGACCCGCGGACCGCTCGGGACGCTCACCAGGCGCACCCGGCCCACCCGGTGGGCCAGGCCGACCAGGCCGCCCCGGCCCGCGAGACGCACGAGCCGGACGGCCACGGCCAGGACCAGCACGCCGCGGAGGGCTGCGCCCCGGCGCCGCGCTCGGCTCCTCCGGTGCCCGCGGCGCGTGATCGCGCCGTAGGGTGAGTGGCGTGAATGACCGTTTGGTATGGATCGACTGTGAAATGACAGGCCTCGACCTCGACCGGGACGCCCTGGTCGAGGTCGCGGCACTGGTGACGGACTCCGAGCTGAACGTCCTCGGCGAGGGCGTGGACGTCATCATCCGCCCGCCCGCCGAGGCGCTGGCGAACATGCCCGAGGTGGTGCGCACCATGCACACCTCCTCCGGCCTGCTCGACGAACTGGAGCACGGCGTCACGCTGGCCGAGGCGGAGGCGCTGGTCCTCGCGTACGTCCGCGAGTACGCGCCGGAGGCCGGGCGGACGCCGCTCTGCGGTAACTCGGTGGCGACCGACCGCGGCTTCCTGGCCCGGGACATGCCGGCCCTGGAGGGTCACCTCCACTACCGGATCGTGGACGTCTCCTCGATCAAGGAGCTGGCCCGCCGCTGGTACCCGAGGGCGTACTACAACAGCCCGCAGAAGGGCGGCAACCACCGGGCGCTCGCCGACATCCGCGAGAGCATCGACGAACTGCGGTACTACCGCGAGGCGGTGTTCGTCCCGCAGCCCGGTCCGGACTCCGACACCGCGCGAGCGATCGCCGAGAAGTACCAGGCATCGACGGACTGACCCTCCCACCCGGCCCGGCGGCGGCCTCGGTCAGGGGCCGCCGGGGGTCGGGGAGGGGGCCTCGACCGCCCGACCGAAACCCTGGCGCGAGCACCCTCTCGGATCCTGTAGAGTTCTTCCTGTCGGAACGGGAACGCGAAGAGCGGGAACGGACCGGACAGATGGTGGGTGTAGCTCAGTTGGTAGAGCACCTGGTTGTGGTCCAGGTGGCCGCGGGTTCGAGTCCCGTCACTCACCCCAGAGCCTGAGGGGCCGATCTCTTCAAGAGATCGGCCCCTCAGGCGTTTTCGCGTTTCCTCGCTTCGCCCTCGCCGCACCCGCGCCCTCGCCGCCCCCACCCTCCCGGCAAGAGATCTGCCGACAGGTCTGCCCCCCGAAGCTACTTGCCAGTAACATTGCCGCCATGACCACACCTTCGATCGGCCAGCTGCTCGACTCCACCGTGCCGATGGCACACACCCTCAAGCTGGAGTACCTGGAGACGACGCCGGAGCGCGCCGTCCTCCGGCTGCCCGACCAGCCCGAATACCACAACCACGTCGGCGGGCCGCACGCCGGCGCGATGTTCACGCTCGCCGAGTCCGCGAGCGGCTGCATCGTGCTGGGCGCCTTCGGCGACCAGCTCTCGCGCGCGGTGCCGCTCGCGGTCAGCGCCGATATCTCGTACAAGAAGCTGGCCATGGGCGCCGTCACCGCCACCGCCGTGCTGGGCCGCCCGGCCGCCGACATCGTCGCCGAGCTGGACAAGGGCGAGCGGCCGGAGTTCCCCGTCACCGTCGAGATCACCCGCGCCGACGGCGCCGTGACGGGCATCATGACCGTCATCTGGACCCTGCGCCCCAACTCCTGACCGCCACGCGGGCAACCGGCCCCGGACCCCGGGGCCGGTGGGCTGGCACCCGGGGTGATGACTGTCCGTGACGGCGACCGTGACCTCACAGCCCGTCCGCTCGTTCTCGATTCACGTGCGAGCCAATCACGCGAGCAAGGCCCTGGAACCCGCCCGACGCGCCGTCGGCGGCGGCGCACGGCGCGCGGGCGGCCGGTGGCTGCCCGGGCCGCGTGCCGTCGCGGCGGGCGGAGCACTCCTCGCACAGCTCTGGGGGCTGGGGGCAACCGGTGCGTACGCGGCGGCGACCGATCCGCTGCCCGGGCCGGTGAGCCGCACGGTCGGACGGGCAGCGGGCAACGGGCAGACGACGGACGGGCAGACCACAGGGGGGCAGGCACCCCGGGGACAGGACACCGACGGGGAGTCAGCCGGACGTCCCGCCGGAACGGGCCGGGGCGCCGACGAAGCTCCCGCAGCGGGGCCGGCGGCGCACGAGGGGCAGCCGCACTCCCCCGGCCGGGCCGCGCCCGGTCAGCCGACGCCCGGCCAGGCCTCCTCGCCGGGACTGCTCGGTCAGCTCGCCGACGCGGCCGGTGCCGTACCCGCGCCCGTACCCGGCCTGGACGCTGCCACCGCACCGGTCGGCACCGTGCTCCAGGACCGGATCAGGGCGGGCGACCTGCCCCTGCCGGGTCAGCGGGCCTCCGTCCCGGACGCGTTCGCGATCGCCTCCGGGCTGCTCGGGACCGTGCCCGCACAGGCCCACACGGCGTCGGCACGAGCCTCCCGGAACACCGACAACGACTCCACCGGGGCACCGCCGACGGCCGGCCGGTCCGGCACCACCACGGCACTGCCCGCCCCGCCCGCCGCCGGGCAGCACGGCCCGGCCGCTCCGCCGCCCGCGCCCCAAGGCGCCGACCGGCAGGACCGGAGCGCCGGGCAGCCCGGCCTCGGCGACGCCGAGGGCACCCGGGTCACCGCACCGGACCGGTCCGCCCCGCACGAGGACCTCGCACTGACCGGCGCCCTCACCGCTCCGGCAGGTCACGGGCTCGCGGGCACCGGGACGGCCGTCCTCGCGCCGATCGCGGCGGGGCTGCTGCTCACCGGCGCCGCGATGTGCAAGCACCGGGGCCTGCCACGCGGACACTGAGGCCACTCAGGCCACTCAGACCGCTCAGGCCACTGAGGCACTCAGGCCACTGAGGCTGCTTGGACGCCGGACGCCGGACCCCGGGACCGTCAGTCCGCGGCGGCGATCTCCAGGGCGAGCAACGGCAGTTCGCGGCCGGGTATCGACTCGGACGGGGTGGTGCCGATCCGGGCGGCCCCCATGGCGAGATAGAACGGCTCGGCGTTCGGGTCGGCGTCGATGGTGAGCCGGCGGAAGCCGAGAGCCGTGGCCTGCGCCCGAAGGTGCTCGACCAGGCGGCGGCCGACGCCCCGGCCGATGGTGTCGGGCTCGACGAAGAGCATGCCCAACTCGCCCTGCGGGGGCGCCCCGACGAGGGTGATGAAGCCCAGTACCCGGCCGCCGTCCTCGGCCACTGCCGTCCGGCGCCGCTCGATCCCGGCGGCGTCCAGGGTCAGCTCCTCCCGGCAGGCCTCCAGGAACGCCTCGTCGTAGCCCCAGTACGCCTTGGAGCGCAGGGCGAGCGCGCTGAGCTGCTCCGCCTCGTCCGGCCGGGCCTGCCTGATCCGCATGCCACACCCCTCCCGCCTGCTCTGACTGTCCGGATTCCGGACGGACGGGCCCATTCTCGGCATCCGCCCTCCTCTCACCAAGCGATTTTCCGGCGGCCGGCGGCGGGCGGCATACGACGGGCGGGGATGTACGCCCTGGACGCGTTGCCGGCCCGAGGCCGGCGGCCGTGCCGCGCCCAGGGCGAAGCCGGTCGGCCGGAGCTCAGCGGAAGGCCCCCGGCGGCGGGGCCGGGGAGGGTGCTGCGGTGGCGTCGGTGGCCGGGGCGGCGCCGGCGGCGAAGTCGGCCAGGGCGCGGCCGTGTTCGACCCGGCCGAGGGCGGCGTCGGAGGCCACCTTTCGGCCCAGTTCGGCGAGTGGGAGCGGGGCGTGGCCGGCGGCGAGGATCAGGTTGCCGAATCGTTTGCCGCGCAGCACCGCCGGATCGGCGACCAGGCAGAGTTCGGGGAAGACCGCGCCCAGGGTGGCGATCTGCGAGCGGGCGAACGGCAGTGCCGAGCCGTCGGCGATGTTCACCGCGTACCAGCCGCCGGGGGCCAGTGCCTTGGCGGCCAGCGTGGTGAACTCGACGGTCGTGCAGTGGGCCGGCACCCGGGCCCCGGAGAAGACGTCGGCGATCACCAGGTCGACGCTGCCCTCGGGGGTCCGCTCCAGGACACTGCGGGCGTCCGAGCCGCGCACCTTGATCTGCCAGCCGCGCTCCAAGGGGAGTTCGGCGCGAACGAGTTCGGTGAGCGCGGTGTCGATCTCGGCGACCTGCTGGCGGGAGCGCGGACGGGTGGCCGCGACGTAGCGGGCCAGCGTGAGGGCGCCGCCGCCGAGGTGCAGGACGGTCAGCGGACGGCCGGGCGGGGCGACCAGGTCGATCAGGTGGCCGAGCCGGCGCTGGTACTCGAAGCCCAGATGGGTGGGGTCGGCGAGGTCGACCATGGACTGCGGGGCGCCGTCGATCAGCAGCGACCAGGCGGCGGGGCGGTCGCGGTCGGGGCGGAGTTCGGCGAGCCCGGAGTCGACGGGACGGGTGAGCGGGCCCTGGGCATGCGTCCGCCCGCCGGGGCCGGTGACCGTCGGCTCTGGCTCCGCCGCCGTACGGCCCCTCTCGGCGCTGCGGCCGGCTCTGCTGCTTCGTCCCATACCGGCCATTATCGCCGGGCCGGCGGAGGGCTCCGCAGCTCGGCGAGGGTGAGGGGATACCGGGGGCTTGGCAACCGGTGTCAGAACGGGCCGAGGCCGCCGGCGGTCAGCGTGCAGGCCGCCTCGCAGAGGGCCGAGCGCAGGACCCAGGCGTCGGTGGGGCGGACGACGGAGTCGGGGCCCGCCGGGGGCATCACCCAGCGCGGATCGGTGGGGGGAAGGAGCAGGGCGCCCGCCGTACAGGAGCTGCCGGGCAGGTGCCACGTCTCCGAGGTGCCGGCGGGGACGAAGAAGGAGACGGCACTGCCGTTCCGGCTCTGCAGGACCGCGCCGCAGGCCCGGCGCAGCCGCAGGATGTCGACCGCCTCCAGGCCGTGCCGCAGGGCGACCGTCACGGTGTCGCAGCCGGTGACAACCGCACCGTCGCCGTCCGTGGCGAGGCGGCGGAGCGACCCGCTGCCGCCGCACGGGGCGCGGCCGCCCTCGACGGGCCCGCGGCCCGGTCCGCGGTCGTCGGCCGGTTCGGGCAGCAGGGCGGGGGCGGCGGCGAGCACCCCTCCGGCGACCAGGCGGTGGTACTGCGGTACTCCGGTGGCCATCATGGGCCCTCCTGTCACCTCGTCCGATCGGAAGCGCCGCCGCCCGGCAGGTGGGGGTCGCCGCTGCGGGCGGCGGGCCGGAGCGGTGGCCGGGGCTTCCACGTATCAGGACAACGCGGAGGGCATGTTCCAGGCCACGGGGCGCCTTACAGCAAGGCATGGCATTTCATGGCAGAACCCGGCAACCGCGTCCGTTTTGCCCGCAATTGACCCCACATCAGCCACAAACACGCTGTGTCCAGTCGGTGACTCCCGGTACTGTCGGTTGCGTGCCCGGTGGTCCATCCGGCCCCACCGGGCCCATCCGAAACCCGGGCCGGACCCACAAGTACCCCAGGTCCGTCGGCGCCGAACCCCTCGGCCCGCCCACAGCCGAACACCGTGCCACCAGCCGAACCCCCCGGCGAATCCCGAAGGCGAAATCCCCGGCCGAACCCCGCCGAAGCCCGCCGCGTCCACCAGCCGAGCCGAGTCCACCGTCCGCAGGACCGACCGTCCACAGGACCGACACCAGCACGACCACCCCAGCACGACCACGGAGCGCACCATGGCAGCCACCCCACCGGCCGAGCCGAACCGCCCGTCACCCAACACCGTGATGCGCGCACTGCGCGGCGACCGTTCGCCGGGCGAGTTCGCCATGGCCGTGCGCCGGGCCGCCCGCGAGATCGGCGAGCACGTCTCCTGCGACGCCCGCTACGTCGGGCGGGTGGAGTCCGGCGAGATCCGTTGTCCCAACTACGCGTACGAGCGGGTCTTCCGGCACATGTGGCCGGATCGCTCGCTGGCCGAACTCGGGTTCTCCCCCCGCACCGCCGTCCGCCGCCGCTCAGCGGACGGCGGCGGGGAGCCCGTGCCACCGCCGTTCCACCCGCAGTTCCCGCCCCTGCCCGCCCCGCGCTCGCCGCTCTCCACCCAACTCCCGTACGCTGCCTCGCCGTATGCGGAACCACCCCCACCGGACGGGCCCCTGCTGTCGAGGCCCGCGGCGCCACCCTGGGGGCCCGCTGGACCGCACCATTTCGACGAGGAGAACGACGACGTGCGTCGCCGTACGTTCCTGGCCGGCGGCTCCGCCGCGCTGGCCACCGTGATCGGCATCGACCCGCCGGCCGAAGCCGCCACCGCCCCACCCGCCCACGCCGTGTACCTCCCGGCCGCAACCGCTGCCGGGAAGACCGCCGCCGGCGCGTTTATCCCGGCCCAACCGGGGCCCGGAGCAGGCCGGTTCGACTCCGCCCCCGCCCTGTTCGACCCCGGGTCCGCCTTCGTGCCAGGTCGGCCCGGGCCGGTCCCGCCGCCGCGCAAGGTCGGCGCGGCCGAGGTGCTCGGCGTCGAGCAGGCCGTCCGGGAGATCCGGATGGCCGACGACGCCCACGGCGCCGACGCCCTGTACGAACGGGCCGGGCAGTCGCTGCGCACCGCGTACGTGCTGCTCAACGAGGGCGACTACAGCGCCGACACGGAGCGAAGACTCCAGGCCGGCGCCGGCGAACTGGCCATCTCGGTCGGCTGGTTGGCACACGACTCGAACCGGCTGGCGGACGCCCGCTCGCTCTACGCCGAGGCGCTCGCCACCGCCCGGATGGCAGGCGACGCCGCCCTGGAGGCGCACGTCTTCTGCAACAGCGCCTTCCTCGCCCGGGACGCCGGCCGTCCGCGCGAGGCACTGCGCGCCGCCCAGGCCGGGCAGGCCGCCGCCCGGAGCCTGGACTCCGACCGCCTGCTCTCCCTGCTCGCCATGCGCGAGGCCGGCGGCTGGGCGCTGCTGCAGGACCGGTCCGGCTGCGAACGGGCGCTCGCCCGCGCGTACCGGCTGTTCGACCGCGGCCCCTCCGAGGCCGACCCGGAGTGGATGTCCTTCTTCGGCGAGGCCGAGATCGCCGGGCTGCAGTCCCAGTGCTGGTCCGCCCTCGGTGACTGGGACCGCGCCAGCGAGCAGGCCGGCCTGGCCATAACGCTCCAGGAGCCGCACTTCGTGCGCAACCGCGTGCTGTACACCGCCGAGCTCGCGCACGACCGGCTCGGCCGGGGGGACTTGGCCGGTGCGGCCCAGCACGGCACGGCCGCCGTGGCACTGTTCGGCGAGGTCCGCTCGGCCCGGATCAGGAGCATGCTGGCGGACACCGCCGACCGGTTGCGCCCGCACGGGGGCGTCCCGGAGGTCGGCCGGTTCCTCGTCGACTACGACCTGGCGGCGGCGGCCTGAGCCAGGACGTCCGGCGGGAACGCCCGAACCCGGGAACGTCCACACCCGGAACACCCGAACGCGGAACGCCCTGGGCCTTCCCCGGCGAGTCGTCGGGGAAGGCCCAGGGCGTCGGTGGTGCAGCGGCCGCACATCAGGCCTCAGCACTGAGGCCGCAGCGCTGCGGTCTCAGTGCTTCAGGCCCTCCAGGTGGCCGAGGTCGTTCCAGACCTCGACCGCCGGCGCGCCGTACTCCCAGGAGAGGACGCAGAGCGCGGCCGTGCCGAGCTTGAAGCGCTGGGCGTACTCGGGCGGCAGGCCGAGCCAGCGGGCGGTCAGGATGCGCAGCAGGTGGCCGTGGGCGACGAGCACCACGTCGCGGTCGGCGCAGTGCATGACGGTGGTGTCCGCTTCGGGCACGCCGTGCTCGTCGTTGAGGTCGGCGAGGAAGTCGTCCACGCGGGCGGCCACGTCGGACAGCTTCTCACCGCCGGGCACGCCGTCCCGCCAGATCAGCCAGCCGGGGTGGTCGGTGGCGCGGATGTCCTGGCCGGTCCGGCCCTCGTACTGGCCGTAGTCCCACTCCAGCAGTTCGGGGCGGTCCACGGCGCGGTCGCCGAAGCCGGCCAGGGCGCAGGTCTCCTTGGCCCGGTCGAGCGGGCTGGTGTAGACGAGGGCGTCCGGCAGGCCGTTCCAGGGCGCCTTGGCGAGGCGGGCACCGAGGGCCCGGGCCATCGCGCGGCCCTCCTCGGTCAGCGGGATGTCGGTCCGGCCGGTGTGACGGCCGGTGGCCGACCACTCGGTCTCGCCGTGGCGGACCAGGACGATTCGGGCGGGCATGGGAGGCTCCTCGCAGCGGGGTGGCGGCAACGGTCGGTCTCACCATTGAGCACCGGGCTCCATGATCCCCCACCCGTGCGCCGCCCACGATCCCGGGCCTGACGCCACCCCGGGCACCATCTCCCCGCACGCCCCACCAGCAGCCCGCCCACGGACATCGGCGCCCCGCCCGCGCCCCATCGGCGCGCCACCACCGTCCCGATACCGCCCGGAATCGACGCGCATGGCCACGGATGGACGCCGATGGCCGCGGATGGCCCGGGCCGGACCGGATTGTCGGACCCTGGTGCGACACTGGGCCGCACCATGAACGTCTCGACGAACGTCCCGCCCAGCGGGCACTCTGAGCCGCTCGCCCGGCGGCTCGCCGAGCTGCGCGGTCCGGCGCCGCAGCGCAGCCTGACCGCCCGCGCCCTCGCCGCGCTCGCCGCCAATCCGGGCTGCCAGCGCCGCGCGGTCCTCGACGCCGCCGGGGTCGACAAGTCGGCCCTGGCCGGCCGGCTCGGCCGCCCCGCACCGTTCGGGCAGTCGCCGTTCGCCATAGCACGCGGTGTGATCTTCGAGTCCCGGTTGAAGGACGACGGCTACGCGGCCCTGCTGGAGCCGCTCCGCCGCCACCTCGGCCTCCCGGTGGAGGGCGGCACCCCGCTCACCGTCCCCGACCTGCTGCGCCGCTCCGGCCCGGCGGTCCGGGCCGAGCGGACGGCGGCCGCGCTGGCCGAGGCGGCCGCCGACCCGGAGGCCTGGACGCTGCTGGACCACCCGCTGCTCCGGCTCGACGTGGCCGGCAGCACCGCCTACCTGGAGCCGGACGCCGTCGTGGTGCACGGCGGGCGGTGCACCGTGGTCGAGATCAAGTCCTTCCCGGTGCTGGACGGCAGCGCGGACCCGGCCAAGGTCGGTGCCGCCGCCCGTCAGGCCGCCGTCTACGTGCTGGCGCTCCAGGAGACGGCCGCCGCGCTGGCCGGCCGCCCGGTGGACGCCAACCCGTACGCCGAGCAGCGGCTGCCGGGCAGCCCGTGGCTGAGCGTGCTGCTGGTCTGCCCGAAGGACTTCAGCAACCGGCCGACCGCCGTCCCGGTGGACATCCGCCGCGAGCTGGCCACCACCCGCCGCCAGCTGAGCCGGATGACCGGCATCGGCCGGCTGCTGGACACGCTGCCGCCGGGCGTCGGCTTCGACCTCGCGCCCGGCGAGGACGGCGTGCCCGCCCGTTCCGGCGAGGAGCTGGCCGCGTCGGTCGAGGCGGTGCCCGCCGCGTACAGCCCGGACTGCCTCTCCGCCTGCGAGCTGGGCTTCCACTGCCGCTCCGAGGCACGCTGCGGGGACCGGGTCGAGCAGCTCGGCCGGGGGGTGCGCGGCGAACTGGGCACCATCCGGACGGTGACCGCGGCGCTGGCCGCCGCCGAGGGCGCGACCGGCAGCAGCCCCAGCACCGGGCACGGCACCGGGCATGGCAGCGACCACGGCACCGGAGCCGCCGAGGCGGCGGAGAACGACGCCGAGGCCGACGAGGCCGTCGCCCGACTGGCCTACGCCGCCGCACTCCGCGCCGAGGCCCTGGGCCGCACCACCGGGCCGACCGGGCCCACCGGGCCGACCTCGCCGGCTACACCCCCGGCGGCGACCCCCGCCCCGGCCGCAGCGGGAGGTGCCGGATGAGCCTGCTCGGCACCCTCGCCCGCCTGGAGGCCGTCCGCAGCGGCCGGGCCGAGCCGCTGGCCACCGTCCGCCACCGGCACCTCTCCGAGCGTCCGATGGTGCTCGTCCCGCTGACCGCGGCCGGTGAGGCCGGCGCGCCACTGGCCGTGATGCTCGGCACCGACCGGTCCGCGCCCCGGCTGCACTTCGTCGCGCAGCCGCTCAACCGCACGCTGCGCTTCGACTACCTGGCCGAGGTGGCCGCCGACCTGCTGCCCTACCTGGAGTCCTTCGCCGCCGCGGTGGAGCAGATCGAGGGCTCCGAGAAGGACCCTGAGACCGGCGAGAAGGCGCAGGTCTTCCGCGAGCTGTGCACCGACGCGCCGCAGCTGATCGTGCCGAACGGCGCGGGCGTCCACCACCTCTCCCTGATCGGCCGGTCCACCCGGTTCCGCCGCACGATCGAGGACGACGAGCCGGGCCCGTACCCGGCGCCGGCCCGGGTGCCGCTGCTCGGCCGCTGGCTGACCCACCTCACCGACCGGGCCCAGGTGCCCGGCTCCAGCCTGCTGCTGCCGATGACCGGTCTGCTCGCCCGGCACTGGGCGACCGGCCAGAGCCACCTGGAGGACCAGCACCTGGCCGCCCGGCTGGCCTGGCACGCGCCGCCGCCCGGCCTGTCCGGCGCCGAGGCCGCCGAGCTGGCCGAGTCCGCCCGGGACGACCGCGGCCGGCTGCTCCACCCGCCGGCCGGTCCGGCCACCGACCCGCGCTTCGACGAGCTGGTGCTGGGCCCGGCGATCGCCCGCTACGACGCCGCCGCCGCGACCCTGCTGCACGATGCCGAGGGGCGGAGCGCCGCGGCCGCCGAGCAGGCCCGGGCCGCCGTCCGGACGGCCGTCGAGCAACTGCGCACGGTGCTGGAGCAGGTGCTGCTGCCCACCTGGCACGACGTCTGGACCGGCCTGGACCTGCTGCGCACGCTGCCACCCGCCGGGCACCTGGAGGAGCGGTGGACGGGCGACCGCTGGTCCTACACCGGCCACCGGGACCGGCTGGCCGCCGGCGAGCCGCCGCAGCCCCGACAGGACGACGCCGTCACGGCGGCCCGGAAGCTGGCACAGCGGGAGCGCGAGCAGGCCCGGCTGGACGTCCAGGAGGCGCTGGACGACCCGCTGGCGATGGCCGAGCACCGGCTGGCCGGCGAGGCGTTCTCGGGCGTGGTGACCGAGGTGGTGCCGGACTACGACACGTCGGGCCGCTCGCCCAAGCCGCGCCCCCTGGTGACGGTCCGCACCACCGACCGGCCGCACGCCGACCTCGGCCGGGAGGCGCACCGCGTCCACGGGCCGAGCGCGCAGAAGGCGGTGATCGCGGCCGTCGACCCGGCGGAGGGCACCGTCACGCTGCGGGTGCTCTCCGGGATGGGCCGCAAGAAGGAGCCCGAACCGGGGAGCCTGCCCGAGCCGGGCGAGCGGATCACCTTCACGCTCTTCGAGCTGACGGTCCGCCAGTCCGCGCCCTTGCCCGAGCCGGACGACACCCCGTGGACGCACGGCGGCCCACCCGGCACCGCTGCGCCCGCCGCCGCGCCGCCCGCCGCACCAGCGGCCGGACGAGCCACGGCCACAGCGGCGGCCGGCGCGTCCGCAGCCTTCGAAGAGTGGGAGTGATCCGCCAGATGAGCAGCGAGCAGGCCCCCGGCGCGGCCGCCGACGCGGCGGTGGCCCGGATCCTGGAGGCCACCGTCCGCCCGGCCGTCGGCGCCCCGCGCGGCGTGGTGGTGGACTCCCCGCCCGGCGCCGGCAAGTCGACCCTGGTGGTGCGTGCCGCCCGGGAGCTGGTCGGGTCCGGCGAGCGGCTGATGATCGTCGCCCAGACCAACGGCCAGGTGGACGACCTGGTCGGCCGACTGGCCGAGAAGGCGCCGGACCTGACGATCGGCCGGCTGCACGCGGCCGACTCCCGCCCGGGGCCCGAGGTGCTGCGCCATGCCAACGTGACGCCCTCGGACAAGGTGGCCGACCTCGCCGAGCTCGACGTGGTGATCTCGACCGCGGCGAAGTGGCAGTGGGTGAAGGCCGAGGCGCCGTGGCGGCACGCGATCGTCGACGAGGCGTACCAGATGCGCTCGGACGCGCTGCTCGCGGTGGCCCGGCTGTTCGAGCGAGCCCTGTTCGTGGGGGACCCGGGCCAGCTGGACCCGTTCACGGTGGTCGGCACCGAGCAGTGGTCGGGTCTGTCGTACGACCCGTCGAGCAGTGCGGTGGTGACCCTGCTGGCGCACAACCCGCAGATCGAGCCGCACCGGCTGCCGGTCTCCTGGCGGCTGCCGGCCAGTGCGGCGCCGCTGATCTCCGACGCGTTCTACCCGTACACGCCGTTCCGCTCCGGCACCGGGCCGCAGGAGCGCCGGCTCACCGCCGCGGTGCGGCCGGACGGCACGGCCCTGGACGCGGCGATCGACCGGGCGGCCGAGCACGGCTGGGCGCTGCTGGAGCTGCCCGCCCGGCACACCGTCCGGACCGATCCGCAGGCCGTGGCCGCGGTGGCCGCCACCGTCCGGCGGCTGTTGGAGCGCGGGCTGACGGCGCACTCCGAGCAGGGCTCCGCACCGCTCACACCGGACCGGATCGCGGTCGGGACGGCGCACCGGGACCAGGCGGCGGCGGTCCGGGCGGCGCTGGTCAAGGCCGGGGTCCCGGTCGATCCGACCGCCGGGCCGGCCGTGACGGTGGACACCGCCAACCGGCTGCAGGGGCGCGAGTACGACGTCACGGTGGTGCTTCACCCGCTCTCCGGGCGGCCGGACGCGACCGCCTTCCACTTGGAGACCGGCCGGCTCTGCGTGCTCGCCTCGCGGCACCGGCACGCCTGCATCGTGGTGGCCCGGGCCGGGATCGCCGAGCTGCTGGACGAGCACCCGTCCACCGAGCCGGTGCAGTTGGGCGTCTCGGTCAAGTTCCCCGACGGCTGGGAGGCCAATCACCAGGTGCTGCACCACCTCGCCGGGCACCGCGTCCGGCTCTGAGACGGGGCCGGGCCGGACGCTCCTGCGGAACAGCATCGGGGCGGACGCGGCTGCGGAACAGCGCCGGGAGATCCGGTCCGAAAGCACAGGTCCGGCGGGCGGTGGCCGGCGGCGGGCGGCACCGGACGGCGCTGGGGTCACTCCCCCGGCGCACGGGGAGGGAATAGCGCCCGGACTCGCACCGTTCCGTTACCGGCTATCGCCGCGAGACAATGGACGACGGCCACGACCGGGCGGCGCCGTTCCCCGGCGGCCGTCGTCCGCCCCCACCGAGCACCCGGAGGTGTCCGTCCATGCCCGACTCCCACGCCCAGGCTTCCGACCCGAGCGGTTCGACCGCGCCGGCCGGTCCGGGCGCAGGCGCCGGTGAAGCGCCCGCCCCGCGACGACGCCCCGTGCAGCTGCTGTTCGAGCCGCAGGCCGCCGAGCCGGAGTCGGAGCGCTTCTTCGATCTGGAGTCGATCGACGACCCGGCGGAGCTGCTGCGGCGCTCCACCGAGCTGGCGCTGGCGTTCCGCGCGGCCGCCGATCGGGCCACCGATTTCCAGGCGGTCGCCGCCGCGCAGCTGGCGGACACCCGCCGCTTCGACCGGCTCTCGGACGCGGAGATCGCGGAGCGGGCGGACTGGACCCCGGACTACGCGGCCAAGATGATCGAGTACGGCCGCGGCCTGCTCCAGCCCCGCCGCCACGACAGCTGACGCCGCCCGGCCAAGATCCCCGGCCACCATCCCCGGCCACGATTCCCGGCCGTCAACCTCGCCACTGGCATATGCGCCGCGGAAGGGTACGCCGCTCCCCGCCGCGCTGTCCGGCAAACCGCTCTTTCCCTCCCGGCCACGCTCCGGACGCTCCACGCTGCTCTCTGTGGACATCTGGACGTATCAGTCGGTGGAGTACGTCACCGCGGCCGGGGAGGCCTGGCTGGCCTCCGCCAGCGAGTACCCGCGCAGTATGCGCGCCCTCTGGGAGTCACGCCCGTGGGCGCCCTCGGTGCTGCCCTGCGGGCGCGCCTTCGACGTGATCAGCATGCCGTCGCTGTTCGGCCGCCGGGTGCTGGACGAGCTGTGGGCCTCCGGGCCGGGCTGCGGGCCGGTCGCCGTCTACCGGGGGCGCACGCTGCTCTTCGTCCAGCCCGGTGCGGCGGCCCGGTTGCGTCGGCTGCTGGCCTGGGAGGAGTGGGCCCGGGACGTGCCGCCGCTGCTCTGCCACGGCCGCGGCGATGCGGTGACGGTCCCGCCGGTGCAGCGGATGGTGAACAGCCCTGACTCCCCCGGGCTGGGCGCCGGGCGGTGGATCGTCGCACCGGAGAGCCGGGAGCCGTGGCTGCCGGGCGCCTCGGTGGTGCTCTGGGCCTGCGTCCGGGCGACCCGTGAGCCGGTCGGCCGGACCGAGCCGGTGGCTCTGCCGACGGCCTGAGCGAGCGGGGGAGCCAAGCCGCCCCGGGCCGCGGATATTCGATTTTGGCCGGGCCGCGCCCCGCTGCTAAAGTCTTCTCTGTCAGCAGGCGCCGCTAGCTCAGTTGGTTAGAGCAGCTGACTCTTAATCAGCGGGTCCGGGGTTCGAGTCCCTGGCGGCGCACAGACAGCCGGAAGGCCCCTTGCGAAAGCGAGGGGCCTTCCGGCGTTTCCGTGTGATCCGTGTGATCGGACCGGATCGACGGCGGTCGGCCGGGGAAGGCCCCGGCCGACCGCCGTCGGCCCTCAGCGGCCGCGCAGCGAGCGGTAGCGGGCGACCAGCTCCGCGGTGGAGCTGTCCAGCGCGTCGGCACCCTCGCCGGTCAGCAGCACCGGCTCGATCCGCTTGGCGAGCACCTTGCCGAGCTCGACGCCCCACTGGTCGAAGGAGTCGATGTTCCAGATCGCGCCCTGGACGAACACCTTGTGCTCGTACAGCGCGACCAGCTGGCCGAGCACCGACGGGGTCAGCCGGCCGGCCAGGATGGTGGTGGTCGGGTGGTTGCCCTTGAAGGTCTTGTGCGGGACCAGCTCGGCCGGCACGCCCTCGGCCGCCACCTCCTCCGGGGTCTTGCCGAAGGCCAGCGCCTGGGTCTGGGCGAAGAAGTTGGCGAGCAGCAGGTCGTGCTGGGCGACCAGGCGGGGCGGCAGGTCGGCGACCGGCTCGGCGAAGCCGATGAAGTCGGCCGGGATGACCTTCGTCCCCTGGTGCAGCAGCTGGTAGTAGGCGTGCTGGCCGTTGGTGCCGGGGGTGCCCCAGACCACCGGGCCGGTCTGCCAGCCGACGGGGTTGCCGTCGCGGTCCACGGACTTGCCGTTGGACTCCATGTCCAGCTGCTGGAGGTAGGCGGTGAACTTCGACAGGTAGTGCGAGTACGGCAGCACGGCGTGCGCCTGGGCGTCGAAGAAGGCGCCGTACCAGACCCCGAGCAGGCCGAGCAGCAGCGGGACGTTCTCCTCCGGGGGCGCGGTGCGGAAGTGCTCGTCGACCAGGTGGAAGCCGTCCAGCATCTCGCGGAAGGCATCCGGGCCGATGGCGATCATCAGCGAGAGGCCGATCGCCGAGTCGTAGGAGTAGCGGCCGCCCACCCAGTCCCAGAACTCGAACATGTTGGCGGTGTCGATGCCGAAGTCGGCGACGCCCTCGGCGTTGGTGGAGAGCGCGACGAAGTGCTTGGCCACCGCCTCGCTGCCGGCGCCGAGGCCGGTGAGCAGCCAGTCGCGGGCGGAGACCGCGTTGGTGATCGTCTCGATCGTGGTGAAGGTCTTGGACGCGACGATGAACAGCGTCTCGGCCGGGTCCAGGTCGCGGACGGCCTCGTGCAGGTCGGCGCCGTCCACGTTGGAGACGAAGCGGACGTCGAGGTCGCGCTGCGTGTAGGAGCGGAGCACCTCGTAGGCCATGGCGGGGCCGAGGTCGGAGCCGCCGATGCCGATGTTGACGACTGCCTTGATCCGCTTGCCGGTGTGGCCGCGCCACTCCCCGCCGCGGACCTGCTCGGCGAAGGCCGCCATCTTGTCGAGCACGGCGTGCACGGCGGGCACCACGTTCTCGCCGTCGACCTCGATGACGGCACCGCGCGGGGCGCGCAGCGCGGTGTGCAGGACGGCGCGGTGCTCGGTGGTGTTGATCTTCTCGCCGCGGAACATGGCGTCCCGCAGCCCGGCGACGCCGGTGGCCTCGGCGAGCTCGCGCAGCAGGGTCAGCGTCTCGTCCGTGACCAGCTGCTTGGCGTAGTCCACGTGCAGGTCGCCGACCTGGAGGGTGTAGCGGCGGCCGCGCTCCGGGTCGGCGGCGAACAGCTCGCGCAGGTGCGTCTCGCCCAGCTCCGCGCGGTGCTTGCCGAGGGCGGCCCACTGCGGGGTGCGGTCCAGCGGGGTACGGGCGTCGGCACGGGTCTCCGACATCGGTGGCTCCTCGATTCATCTGGGTGCAGATACCGGCAGGGCCAGGCGGGAGGGTTTCGCGAGGTCGTGCGGGTACTGGTGGTGCGCCGACTCCGTTGACGGCCTGCCCGGGACCAGCCTATGCAACGCCGGGGCGAGGTGCTCACATTCCGTTCGCCGACGTCCTACCGGCGGTTTCCGGACGCCGCGTCACTTTCGTTCGGAGCGCAGGTCGAGCCCGCGCAGCACCTGGTCGACCAGCTCGGGGTCGGCGCCGAGTTCGCTGCGGGCGGCCACCATCTCGCGCCGGGAGGCGGCGATCATCTCCTGCTCGACGGCGTACGCGGCGCGCCACTGGCCGAGCCGCTGCTTCGCCTCGGCGGCGTCCTCCTCGGCGTACTTCTCCGGGCAGAGCCGGGCCAGCCGGTCGTGCTGACGGTCCCGCAGCCGGTCGGCGACCTCGGCGGGCAGCCGGTCCTGCTCCTCCAGTTCGCCGAGGCGCGTGAGCCCGGCCTTGGCGGCCCGCCACCAGAGCTGGCGCACCGCCTGTTCGTGCCGGTCCTGGTCGATGTCCAGGTGCAGCCGCTTGGCCAGCCAGGGCAGGGTGAGGCCCTGGACCAGCAGGGTGAACAGGACGACGCTGAAGGCGATGAAGACCAGCCGGCCGCGTTCGGGGAAGGCCGCGCCGGAGTCGACGGTGAGCGGGATGGCCAGGGCCAGGGCGACGGTCGCCACCCCGCGCATCCCGGACCACCAGAGCACCACGCTCTCCTGCCAGCTGATCGGGATGTCCTCCTCGGCCCCGCCGCGCAGCTTCTTGGTGAGCCAGCCGGCGGGCAGTAGCCAGAGCAGCCGGACCAGTACGACGACGGCGATCACCACGGCCGCGTCGCCGAGCATGCCGGTCCAGCCGTTGCCGGCCTCCTTGAGGACGGTGGCCAGCTCCAGGCCGATCAGGCCGAAGGCGACGCCGGTGATCAGGATCTCGACGATCTCCCAGAAGGCGTTGCCGACCAGCCGGTAGGAGACGGCGTCGGCGTCGGCGGCCCGCTCGGCGAGGTAGAGCCCGCAGACCACGACGGCGAGCACCCCGGAGCCGTGGATCTCCTCGGCCAGGCTGTACGCGGCGAACGGCACCAGCAGATTGAGCGCGACCTGCTGGGTCGGGTCCTCCAGGAGGGCGGCGAGCTTGGCGTTGGCCCAGCCGAGCGCGATGCCGATGACCACGGCGAGGACCGCCGAGAGCACGAAGCGGAGCACCGCGTGGCCGGCCGAGAAGTCGCCGCCGACCACCGCGTCGATGGCCAGCGAGTAGATGACGATGGCGGTGACGTCGTTGAACAGGCCCTCGCTCTCCAGGATCGCCACCAGCCGGCGTGGCAGGCCGACGCTGCCGGCCACCGCGACGGCGGCGACCGGGTCGGGCGGGGAGACCAGCGCGCCGACGGCGATGGCGGCCGCGACGGGGAGCGCGGGCAGCAGCCAGTGCACGGCGCCCGCCACCGCCGCCGTGGTGACCACGACGAGGGCGACGGCGAGCAGCAGGATGGAGCGGATGTTGGCGCGGAAGTAGCGGACCGAGGAGCGCCGCGCGACGGCGAAGATCAGCGGCGGCAGGACGAGCGGGAGGATCAGCTCGGGGTTGAGCGAGATGTCCGGGATCTGCGGCACGATCGCCATGACGATGCCGAGCAGCGTCATCAGCACGGGTTGCGGCACGCCGGTCCTCCGCGCGAGCGGCATGGTCACCACGGAGGCGAGCAGCACCAGGAAGAGCAGGGGCAGCTGGCCCACGGGGAATCCTCTCGGCGACGGACGAGCGGGACGGATCGGACCACGCGGCCCGGGCCGCCGTTCAGGATAAATCTGACAATGCACCCAACTGCCGCAACACGCCGAACGGGCTTGACCTCAAGCGCACTTCAAGTCTGATCATCGGAGGAGCGCCCATCCAAGGACTGCGCATCCGAGGACGGCGCATCCGAGGACTGACAGAGAGGCAGGCTCCACATGAAGGCAGTCACCGTCCCCCGGTTCGGCGGCCCCGAGGTGCTGCAGGTGACCGAGGTGCCGACCCCCAGCGCCGGGCCGGGCGAGGTACGGGTCCGGGTCTACGCGGCCGGGGTGCAGCCTGCCGACCTCGCCGTCCGGGAGGGCTGGTCGCCCCCGGGGGTGCGGACCGAGCCGCCGGTGGTGCCGGGCAACGAGTTCGCCGGGGTGGTCGACCAGCTCGGCGCCGGCAGCTACGGCTGGGAGGTCGGCGACGAGGTGCTGGGCTTCCGGCTGCTGCGGAGCCACGCCGAGTTCGTCACCGTGGACGCCTCCCAGCTGGTCGCCAAGCCCGCCGGGATGCCCTGGGAGCAGGCGGGTTCACTCTCCGCCTCCGGCCAGACGGCGCACATCGGGCTCACCGAGCTGAAGGTCGGCCGGGGAGAGACGGTGTTGGTGCACGGCGCCTCCGGCGGGGTCGGGACGGTCGCCGTCCAGCTGGCCCGCGCCTGGGGCGCCACGGTGATCGGCACGGCGAGCGAGCGCAACCACGACTACCTGCGCGAGCTGGGCGCGATCCCGGTCACCTACGGCGAGGGGCTGGTCAAGCGGGTGCGGGCGGTGGCACCGCAGGGCGTGGACGCCGCCTTCGACGCGGCCGGGCGCGGCGCGCTGGAGGCCTCCGTCGAGCTGGTCGCCGACAAGGACCGGATCGGCACCATCGTCGACTACGCCACCGCCGAGCGGCTCGGGCTGCGCTCGCTGCGGGCGCAGCGGACGGCCGCCCGGCTGACCGAGCTGGTCGAGCTCTGGGAGGCGGGCGGGCTGCGGCTGGAGATCGCCGACACCTTCCCCCTGGAACGGGCGGCCGACGCCCACCGGCTGGTCGGCGCCGGGCACGTCCGGGGGAAGGTCGTCCTCACCCCGTGAAGGCCCGGCGGGCGGTCGGGCTGCCCGGCCCGATTGGAAGTTTCGGCTGCTGACCAGGTAATGTTCTCCACGTCAGCAGGCGCCGCTAGCTCAGTTGGTTAGAGCAGCTGACTCTTAATCAGCGGGTCCGGGGTTCGAGTCCCTGGCGGCGCACAGACAGCCGGAAGGCCCCTTGCGAGAGCGAGGGGCCTTCCGGCGTTTCGGCGTCCGTCCCGCCTGTCCGTCCTGCTGCCTGCCTGCCCGTCCGCCCTGCTGCCTGCCCGTCCGCTCAGTGCGGGATGGCGGCGATCAGCTCGGACGCCCCCTGCCGCTTGAGCGCCAGGGCGGTCGCGGTGCCGAGGTCCTCGGGGGTGAGCGAGCCGGCCCACTCGTGGGCGTCCAGCACCTGCTTGCCGTCCGGGGAGAAGACCCGCCCGCGCAGCGAGAGGCGGCCGTCCGGCTCGGCCTTGGCGTAGCCGGCGATCGGCGAGTTGCAGTGGCCCTGGAGGACGTGCAGGAACATCCGCTCGGCGGTCGCCTCGCGCCAGGTCAGGTGGTCGCCGAGGCCGGTCACCGCCTCGATGGTGGCGGTGTCCTCCTCGCGGCACTGCAGGGCGAGGATGCCGGCGCCGATCGGCGGGCACATCGACTCCGGCGGCAGGATCTCGCTGATCCGGGCCTCCTCGCCGATCCGCTCCAGCCCGGAGACCGCGAGCAGCAGCACGTCGGCCTCGCCGGCCGCCAGCTTGGCGAGGCGGCTGTTGGCGTTGCCGCGCATCGGCACGCAGACCAGGTGCGGGTGGGAGGCGGCGAGCTGGGCCCGGCGGCGGACCGAGGAGGTGCCGATCCGCGCCCCGGGCGGCAGCTCGTCGAGGGTGCGGCCGCCGGGGTGGACGACGGCGTCGCGGATGTCGTCGCGGCGCAGGTAGGCGGCGAAGACGGTGCCGGCCGGCAGCGGGCGGTCGGCCGGCACGTCCTTGAGGCAGTGCACGGCGAGGTCCGCCTCGCCGGCGAGCAGGGCCGCGTCCACCTCCTTGGTAAAGGCGCCCTTGCCGCCGAGCCGCGCGAGGTCCCCCATCCAGCGGTCCCCGGAGGTGGTCACCGGGACCACCTCGATCCGCACCCGCGGGTGCAGGACGGCGAGCTCGGCCCGGACCCGCTCGACCTGGGCGAGCGCCATCGGCGAGGAACGGGAGACGATACGGATCAACTCTGCGGTGGGCATGCGCCGATGATAGGCCGTCACTTACGCAACGGCCGCCGCGACTCAGGGCCGCCGGGCCGGGAAACCGTGGACGCGGGCGGCGGCCACCACCACCAGCACCGGCACGAGCACGGCGAACGCGCTCCACGGGAGGGAGCCGGCGCCGTAGCGGTCCAGCAGGATCCCGCCGACCACGCCGCCGGCGGCCATCGCGGCGTTCCAGAGCGTGACCAGCATCGCCTGCGCCGCGTCCGCCTGCTCGCCGCCGGCGTTGCCCGCGGCGGTCTGCAGAAGGGTCGGGGTGCCGCCCCAGCCGAGGCCCCAGAGAGCCGCGGCCGCGTAGACCATGGCCGGGCTGTCCGACAGGACGGCCAGCACCGCGGCCGCCAGGGCGACCAGAAGTGCGCCGGCGATGGTCAGCGCGCGCAGCCTCCGGTGGATCTGCGCCCCGGTGATCCAGATGCTCAGCAGGGACGCGGCGCCGAAGACCAGCAGGACGAGGTCGGTCGAGCCGCCCATGCCCAGCCGGTCCAGGAACGGCGCGACGTACGCGTACAGGACGGTGTGCGCCAGTACGAAGACCAGGGTGACGAAGAGGACGGGCACCACCCCGGGGACGGCCAGAGCCCGCAGCACCGGTGTACGGCCCGCCGCCCGTTGCCCGGGGTGGTCGGCGACGGTGGCGGCGATCCAGCCGATCACGATCACCGCGAGGGCCGTCATCAGCAGGAAGACCACCCGCCAGCCGAGCACCCGCCCCAGGAAGGTCCCGGTGGGCACGCCCAGGGAGAGCGCGACCGGGATGCCGGTCATCACGATCGCGATCGCCTTGCCCTGGAGGTGCTCGGGCGCCAGCCGCCGCGCGTACCCGGCGAGCAGTGCCCAGGCCAGGCCGGCCGCCACGCCGGCGACGAACCGGGCGGCCATGGTCAGCGGGTAGGTGCCGGAGACGGCGGTGACGGTGTTGGCGGCGGCGAACCCGGCCATCGCGGTGAGCAGCAGCCGCTTGCGCCGCCAGCCGGCGGTGGCCGAGGTGAGCGGGATGGCGGTGAGCGCCGTCCCGATCGCGTAGATGGTGACCGACTGGCCCATGGCGGACTCGCTGACGCCCAGGTCGGCGCTCATCGCGGGCAGGACGCCGGCCGGCAGGGTCTCGGTGAGGGCGGTGATGAAGACGGCGGTGGCCAGTGCCAGCAGGGCGGGCACGGGAAGTTTCCGCTGTTCCACGGCTGTTGGACGTTCGATGGTCGACATGACGGCTATGCTCGAACCCTCACACTGATGTGAGGGTCAAGCCCGGTCACGAGGTGGATTCTGATGCGCATCGGAGAACTGTCGGAGCGGACCAACACGTCCCGGAGGCTGCTGCGCTACTACGAGGAGCAGGGCCTCATCCTCGCCGAGCGCTGCGCCAACGGCTACCGCTCCTACGACGGTTCCTCCGTCGACCGGGTGCTGCAGATCAGGGGCCTGCTCGACGCCGGACTGCCGACCAGGATCATCAAGCAGATCCTGCCCTGCCTGAACCAGCCCAGGGTCATCCACTTCCCCGACGCCACCCCGGAGATGATCGCCACCCTGGAGGGCGAGCTCACCGGCATGACCCGGCGGATCGAGTTCCTGACCCGCAACCGGGACGCCATCGCCGAGTACCTGGAAGTGGTCCGGGTCGGGCCGTGAGGGCCTCCGGGCACCGGCGGGCGCCGAACGGTGGGGAGAGGGCCGTCCGGCGCCCGGCGGAGGCCGGTCAGCGGCGGAAGTAGCCGTCGAAGTTCTTCGAGAACTCCCGGCCGCCGAACTGGTCCCAGTTGATGGACCAGGTCATCAGGCCCCGCAGGTTCGGCTGGGCGCCGGCCTTGGGGACGTAGGTGCCGCAGTTGGTGAGCCTGGTGAGGCAGTCGAGGGCCTTGTCGACCTCGGCGGGGGCGACGTAGCCGTTGCCCGCGTTGGTGGTGGCCGGCATGCCGATGGCGAGCTTGTTCGCCGGCAGGGCCGGGAACATGTTGGCGGTGTTGCCCGCCACCGGGAAGCCCTTGAGCAGCATGTCGGTCATCGCGACGTGGAAGTCGGCGCCGCCCATCGAGTGGTACTGGTTGTCCAGGCCCATGATGGAGCCCGAGTTGTAGTCCTGGACGTGCAGCAGGGTGAGGTCGTCGCGCAGGGCGTGGATCACCGGCAGGTAGGCGCCGGCGCGCGGGTCCTGGCCGCCCCAGGGGCCGGAACCGTAGTACTGGTAGCCGAGTTGGACGAAGAAGGTCTCCGGCGCCATGGTGAGGACGAAGTTCGGGCCGTACTTGGCCTTCAGCGTCTTCAGTGCGGAGATCAGGTTGACGACGACCGGGCTGGTCGGGTTCCTGAAGTCGGTGTCGCCGGTCTGCAGGGACAGCGAGTGGCCCTCGAAGTCGATGTCGAGGCCGTCCAGGCCCCACTTGTCGATGATCGCGGAGACCGAGCTGACGAAGGTGTCGCGGGCGGCGGCGGTGGTGAGCTGGACCTGGCCGTTCTGGCCGCCGATCGAGATCAGCACCTTCTTGCCCTTGGCCCGCTTGGCGGCGATGGCGGCCTTGAAGTCGGCGTCGGACTCGACGGTCGGGCACTCGGTGGCCGGGCAGCGGTTGAACCGGATGTCACCGGAGGTGACGGAGGTCGGCTCGCCGAAGGAGAGGTTGATGAAGTCCCAGGAGTCCGGGACGTCGGCCATCCGGGTGTAGCCGGCGCCGTTGGCGAAGCTGGCGTGCAGGTAGCCGACCAGGGAGTGGCCGCCGGTGGGCGGCGCGGTCGGCGAGGCGGTGTCGGTCGGGGTCGCGGTGGCGGTCGCCGTGGGGGAGGCAGTCGCGGTGGGCGAGGCAGTGGGCGAGGCGGTGGCCGTGGGCGAGGCGGTCGGCGAGGGCGCGCCCGGGCCGTCCAGCGAGAGGTCGTCGGCGTAGTACGTGCCCTGCCCGTACCAGCCGTGCGTGTACACGGTGGCGCTGGTCTGGTTGGCGCCGGTGGTGAAGCCGACGCTGAGCTTCTGGTACGCGCCGCCGGTGCCGGGCGTCCAGGTGCTGGTGCCGCCGTTCACGCCGATGTAGACGTACGCGCCCTTCACCCAGGCACTGAACGTGTACGTGGTGTTGGGGGCGACCGTGACGGTCTGGGTGCACTGGGCGGTGTCGCTCGCCGAGGCAGCCCCGGCGAGGGCGTAACTGCCGCCGTGGGCCTGGCCGGTGACGACGCTGCCAGTGCCGCCGGTGCAGCTCCACGGGCCCAGGGCGCCGCTCTCGAAGCCGCCGTTGGCCAGGAACTCCCCGGCCGAGGCGGTGGGCGCCAGGCCGAGGGCCAGGCCTGCCATGGTGGCGGCGGCGACGGCCGAGGCGGTGCCGGCGGCGAGCAGCGTGCGGGGGCGGCGGCGGACGGGCACGGCGGGTGCGGGTGTTCTGCGCATGCGGGGGACTCCTGCGGGGGCGCGGATCGTGGGGGACGTCCGAGGGCACGGTGAAGGTCGTGCCAGTGGGGGTTCGGCCCGACCGCGCACCCTAGTTGGACTAGACCACTGAAGTGGATCCGCCGGTGCGGTGTCAATGGTCCAGACCGATACGACATCGCCTCGGGGCCGCCCCGGCACGGTGTCCGGTTGCCGGGCGTGACACCCCGTCGAACCATGGAGGGGTGACGTCACCCGGTTATCTCCGCTACCCCCACCTGCGCGGGGGCCTGCTGGCGTTCACCGCCGAGGACGACGTCTGGGTGGCGCCGCTCGACCCGGACGGCACCGTCGGCCGCGCCTGGCGGGTCAGCTGCGACCGCACCCGGGTCAGCCACCCCCGCCTCTCCCCCGACGGCCGCACCCTCGGCTGGACCGGCTGGCAGGCCCTGGCTCCCGAGGTCTGGACCGCCCCCGTGGACGGCGGCGAGGCCGTCCGGATGAGCCACTGGGGCAGCCAGGACACCCGGCTGCGCGGCTGGCTGCCGGACGGCGAACTGCTCGCCGTCACCTCCTTCCACGAGCCCTTCGGCCACTACACCTGGGCGCACGCCCTGCCAGCGGACGGCTCTCCCGGGCGCCGGATGCCCTGGGGGCCGGTCGGCGACGCCCAGATGAGCCGGGCGCACACCGTCCTGCTCACCGGCACCGCGCCGCACGAACCCGCCGCCTGGAAGCGCTACCGGGGCGGCGCCGTCGGGCGGCTCTGGGTGGACGGCATGCAGGTCCTGGAGGGCCACCGGGGGCACCTCGCCTCCCCGATGCCGGTCACCGCCGCCGAGGGCGACCGGGTCGCCTTCCTCTCCGACCACGAGGGCATCGGCAACCTCTACTCCTGCCGCCCCGACGGCACCGACCTGCGCCGGCACACCGACCACGCCTCCTACTACGCCCGTGAGGCCGCCACCGACGGCACCCGGATCGTCTACCAGCACGCCGGCGACCTCTGGCTGCTGGAGAGCCTGGACGCCCCCGCCCCGCATCGGCTGCGCGTCCCGCTCGGCGGAGCCCGCGCGGGACGCCGGCCGTACCAGGTGAGCGCTGCCTCGCACGTCAAGGACCTCGCCTGCGACCAGACCGGCCGCGCCGGGGTGATCACCGTACGCGGCAGCCAGTACTGGCTCACCCACCGCGACGGCCCGGCCCGGGCGCTCGCCGACACCCCGGGCGTGCGCACCCGGCTGCCGGTGGTGCTCGGGCAGACCGGCGAGGCCTGCTGGATCACCGACGCCCAGGGCGAGGACGCGGTCGAGATCGTTCCGCTGCCCGGGCACGAGCAGGCCCCCGGCCACCACGCACACCGGCTGCTCGCCGCCGGCCGGCTCGGCCGCGTCCTGGAACTGACCGCCGCCCCCGACGGCGCCCACCTGGCCGCCGCCGCCTCCGACGGCCGCCTGCTGCTGGTCGCCACCGCCGACGGGGCCGTCCGCGAACTGGCCGCCTCCGAGCACGGCCCCGTCTCCGGCGCCCGCTTCTCCCCCGACTCACGCTGGATCGCCTGGTCCCAGCCGGTGACCGGCCGCTCACTGCGCCGGATCCGGCTCACCCGTACCGACGCGCCCGCGGCGACCACCGAGGTCACCGACGGCCGGTTCGAGGACGAGCAGCCCGTCTTCACCCGGGACGGCCGCTACCTGGCCTTCCTCTCCTGGCGCGGCTTCGACCCGGTCCACGACGTGCACACCGGTGACCTCTCCTTCCCGCTCGGCTGCCGCCCCTACCTCGTCCCGCTCGCCGCCGACACCCCGTCCCCGTTCGCCGCGCCCGCCGAGGACGGCACCCCGCGCGGCGACGGCGGCGGCGACGGCACCGTCCACGTCGACCCGGAGGGCATCGGCGAACGGCTGCTCCAGTTCCCCGTGATCGCCTCCAAGTACTCGGCCACCGACGCCGCCCGCGGCGGGCTGCTCTGGCTGCGCTGGCCGATCTCCGGCACCCTCGGGCAGACCTTCACCAACCCGGACGACACCTCCGGCCGCCCCTCCCTGGAGTACTACGACCTGGCCCGGGGCACCCGCACGACGCTGGCCGACAAACTGGACGGCTACGCCGTCTCCGGCGACGGCGGCTCGGTCGCGATCTATTCGGCCGGCACGCTGCGGATCGTCCCGGTCACCGCCCCCTCCGCCGGGACCACCGTGGACCTGCGCCGGATCACCCACACCGTGCACCCGGCCGCCGAGTGGCGCCAGGCGTACGGCGAGGCGGCCCGGATCGTCCGGGACCAGTTCTGGGACGCCGGGATGTGCGGGCTGGACTGGCCCGCGCTGGTCGCCCAGTACCGGCCCCTGCTGGACCGGGTGGCCGGCCCGGACGACTTCGCCGACCTGCTGCGCGAACTCCTCGGCGAACTCGGCACCTCGCACGCGTACGTCACCCCGTCCCGGCGCGGCGAGGGGCCCTCGCTCGCGCAGCAGCCGCTCGGGCTGCTCGGCGCCAACGCCCACCGCGCCGCCGACGGACGCTGGCTGGTCGACCGCGTCCTGCCGGGCGAATCCTCCGACCCGCGGGCCCGCGCCCCGCTCGCCGTCCACGGCGTCCGCGACGGCGACGAACTGCTCGCGGTGGCCGGGCGCCCGCTGGACCCGGTCCGCGGCCCGGGCCCGCTGCTGGCCGGCACCGGCGGCACCACCGTCGAGCTCACCCTGCGCAGCGGGCCCGACGGCCCGGTCCGCCGGATCGCCGTCTCCCCGCTGACCGACGAGCGGCCCATCCGCTACCAGGACTGGGTGGCCAAACGGCGCGCCCTGGTCCGGGAGTTCAGCGACGGCCGGTGCGGCTACCTGCACATCCCGGACTTGGGCGGCTCCGGCTGGGCGCAGTTCAACCGGGACCTCCGCCGGGAGCTGGACAAGCCCGCGCTGGTGCTCGACGTCCGCGGCAACGCCGGCGGCAACGTCTCCGAACTGGTGCTGGAGAAACTCACCCGACGGGTGCTGGCCTGGGACTTCAGTCGCGGACGGCAGCCGGTGCGCTGGCCCCGGGACGCACCGCGCGGGCCGGTGGTGGCACTCGCCGACGAGGCCACCAGCTCGGACGGGGACGTCATCATCACCGCGATCAAGCTGCTCGGGCTGGGCCCGGTGGTGGGCAACCGGACCTGGGGCGGGGTGGTCGGCATGACCGGGCGGCACACGCTCGGCGACGGCACGCAGATCTCGGTGCCGAAGAACGCCTCCTGGTTCACCGGCGGGCTCGGCTGGTCGGTGGAGAACCACGGCGCGGAGCCGGACGTGCACGTGCTGCGCACCCCGCAGGACTGGGCCCGGGGGCGGCACGTCGAGCTGGTCACGGCGGTGCGGCTGGCGCTGGACCTGCTGGAGGACGCGCCGGCCGCCGTCCCGCCGCCGGACGACACCCCGCGCCCGGACCTGCGGCGCCCGCCGCTGCCGCCGCGGGCGTGACGAGGGGCGCGCCCGGCCGGGCGCGCCCCTCGTGTGTCAGCCCCGGGTCACCGCGTGGCCGGTCCCGAGGACCAGAGGTCCAGGGGCGGGGGTACAGAGGTTCGGGATGGTTCAGTCCCAGGGGTCGCCCTCGGCCGTCATGTCCTCCCGGGCCCGTTCCTCGGCCTCCCGGTCGCTGAGGCCGGCGGCCTCCTGCGCCTCTCGGGCCTTCTCGATCTCGGGGCCGAACGCGTCGGCGGCCTCGTCGTGGGCGAGGGCGGCGCGCTGGGCGGCGTCCGTCATCGCGGTGGTGTCCTGTTCATGGCTCCCGCCGAGGGAGGACCTGGCCTCCTCGGCGTCGCCGTGCGCCTTGTGGCGGAACCTGTCGAAGATGCCCATGACTCCTCCTCCGGACGGATACCGGGCTGACCCCACTCTCACACCGGGACGGGAGGAACGCATCCCCAGGCCACGGGCCCCGGGGCGGCGCCCCGGGGCCCGTGGCGGAGGGCTCAGCCGCTGATGCTGGCCGCGCCGGTCTCCAGGTGGCCGGTGAACCGCTGGGACCAGCTGGTGTCGGCGTCCACCGTGACGGTGAAGTCGTACCAGCCGTTGTTGTAGGCGACCACGTTGAAGTAGTCGCTCACGCTGGCGCCGGCCGGCACCTGGTACGTCCAGGGGCCGTCGGTGCGGTAGTTGTTCGAGGCGATGGTGAAGGTCAGCGGCGTCGTGCCGGAGTTGGCGAGCTTGAACCAGAGCGCCGGCTTGCCGGTGCCCGGCTCGACCGCGTACGAGGCGGTGACCGCCGCGTTCTTGCCCGCCTTCGTCGCATCGCCCTTGAAGCGGCGCAGGAAGCGGTTGGGGCCGACCACCGAGAGGTCGTACGGGCCGCTGCCGAAGCCGGTGCCGCAGTTGAAGAAGTCGCTCGTGTTGGTTCCCGGGTCGACGGTGTACTGCCAGGGGCCGCCGCTGCGGTAGGCGTTGGCGTAGGCGGCGAAGTGCGCGGACTTCACCGCCGCCGCGCCGGCGTTCTCCATCTTGATCCAGACCTTCATCACCCCGGCCGAGCCGAACTACAGGTGGTCCAGGTTGGCGTTGGGCTGGTACGGCAGGGCACGCGCGGGGCGGGTGCCGGACTCCTGCACCGGGAGCTGGTTGTTCACCGGGGCAGGATTGGGCAGCGGGCCGCAGGCGGACAGGCCGATGGTCTGCGAGGTGTCGGGCAGCGCCGGCAGGCCGTAGACCGGGTTGGCGAAGTCGAAGAGGCCGGTGAGGTCGCCGCAGACGCGCCGACGCCAGTCGCTGATGTTCGGGCAGGTGGCCGGCTTGCCGATGGCGGCCGTCCACTTCTCCAGGAAGCGCAGCACCGAGGTGTGGTCGAAGACCTCGGAGTCGACCCAGCCGCCGCGGGTCCAGGGCGAGATGGCGATCATCGGGACGCGGAAGCCGAGCCCGATGTTCTTGCCGCCGTAGAACTCGCCGGGGGTGCCGGCCGGGGCGGCCGGCGGGGGGACGTGGTCGAAGAAGCCGTCGTTCTCGTCGTAGTTGAGGAAGAGGACGGTCGAGTTGAAGACGTCCGGGTTCGCGTTGAGGGCGTCGATCACGTTGTGGACGAAGTGCGCGCCGTCGGCCGGCGTGGCGTACGGGTGCTCGGAGACCTCCTGGTTGGGGACGATCCAGGAGACCTGCGGGAGGGTGCCGTTCAGCACGTCGGCCCTGATCGCGGCGACGATGTCGTCCGGGGTTCGGCCGGTGGGCTTCGGGACGGAGCCCATGCCCTTGACGGCGAGCGGGCTGCCGGCCGGGGCGCTGGCGAACTGGGTGAAGTAGGCCAAAGCGTTGTCGCCGTAGTTGTCGGCGGCGTTCTGGTAGACCTTCCAGCTCACCCCGGCGTTCTGGAGCGCCTCGGCGTAGGTCTGCCAGCGCAGGCCCTTCTCGTCGCCGCCGTCGTACGCCGGGCCGCCGGCCTTGCCGTCCGGGTCGATCTGGCCGGACCAGTGGTAGGTGCGGTTGGGGCCGGTGGCGCTGAGGACGGAGCAGAAGTAGGCGTCGCAGACGGTCCAGTTCTCGGCGAGCGCGTAGTGGAACGGGATGTCCTGGCGGGTGAGGTAGCCCAGGGTGCGGACGTTGCCCTTGGCGAGGACCCAGGAGTCCAGCTTGCCGCCGTTCCATGCGGTGTGCTGGTCGCTCCAGCCGTGGGCGAGGTCGCCGTTGCACTGCGCCAGGCGCTCGGGGTCGGCGCCGCCGGCCGGCTTGGTGGCGCTGAACTGCCACGGGTACTGGCGGCCCAGGCCGTTGGGCTGGTTGAAGACGCTGTAGCCGCCGGCTATCTGGATCGCGCTGCGGTCGGCGAAGCCGCGCACGCCGCGCAGCATCCCGAAGTAGTGGTCGAAGCTGCGGTTCTCCTGCATCAGGATGACGATGTGCTGCGCGTCCGCGATGGTGCCGGTCTGCGACAGTGCCGCCGACGGCACGGCGGCGGGCGCTCCCGGTGCCGCGCCCGCACCGGTGGTCCCGGCCACGGCCAGACCGGCCGCGGCAGCTCCGGACAGTGCGACGAACTTCCTACGACTCAGCTCGGCCATCAGCCCAGCCCGTCCCTTCACTGGCGATGTTGTGCACACAAGTTGGGACCCCCCGATCGCGCAGCATCCTCCACCCCGGCCGAACCTCCCCACCAGAGGGCCTCGTCAGGGTTGGCGGACTGTTCGCCCCACCGTCACCGAGCGACGTACGGCTGAACGCCCGGGCTCAGTCCTTCACGGTGATGCCCAGAGCATGGGCGAACTGGGGTGCCAGTTCAAGGAGTTGGGTGGAGCTGATGACAGCGCCCTTCAGCCCCTGGTGGCCGTCGGGCAGGCCGAGGCTGACGGCGCCGCGCAGGTCGACCCGGCTGAGCCCGGCCCCGCGCAGGCGGACCTCCTCCAGGGTGCAGCCGGGGAAGGAGACGTCGGTCAGCTTGGCCTCGCCGAAGTCCACGTCGCGCAGCAGGCAGTCCTCGAAGACGACGTCGCGCAGCACGGCGGCGCGCAGGTTGACCGCCTCCAGTTTGCAGCCGCGGAAGACCGTGCGGCGCAGCGCCGAGCCGTGCGCGGCGACACCGGCCAGCACGCCGCCGGTGATCGCGCTGTCCTGCCATTCGGACTCGCTGAGGTCGCAGCCCACCCAGCGGCCGGCCTGCGCCCAGACCTCGTTGAAGCGGGCCTGGCGGAGCCTGACCCCGCTCAGCGCGACGCCGGTGAACGCGCACTCCAGGAAGGTGGCGCCGCCGGCCGACTGGTCGGCGTACTCGCCGCCGTCGAAGTGCACGGTGTCGTATCGCCCGTCGCTGCGCAGCCCGCCGGTGTGCGGGGTCAGCAGGTGGGCGAAGGGCAGGTCGGCCAGGCGGTCGGGGACGGAGAGCGGCATGACGGGTGGCACCTCGCGATCGGTGGACGGTCTCGCCCGCATGCTCGCACGCGCCACCGACAGGGCCCGGCCGCCCGGGTGGGCGGCCGGGCCGTTCCGGCGCCGGGGCGGTCGATCAGCCGCGGGACCAGAGGGAGTTGACCCGGCTGCGCTCGGTGCTGTTCGGGTACGGGTTGGTGCAGGAGGTGCCCGGGCCGCCGCCGGACATCAGCTCGCTGCACGGGCCGGAGTAGTGGTCCGGCAGGCCGAGCACGTGCCCGGTCTCGTGGGCGGTGACCCGGGTGGAGTTGTACTGCCGGTTCTGCTGGTAGTCCAGGAAGATGTAGCCGCGGCCGTGCCCGTCGGTGCTGGCGTAGGAGCCGCGCGAGTCGTTGCCCTCGTAGTAGCGGAAGTCGGCGGCCGAGCCGGAGCGCAGCTGGACGTTGCTGACCGAGCCGTTCCAGATCTGGGCGCTCTGGGCTATCTGGTTGCGGAAGGTCGGCGCGCTGCTGGCGTCGTAGGTGACCACGACGGTCTTGAGGTACGGCGTGGCCGCCTGCTTGGCGAGCGCCGACTTCATCACGGCCTCGTAGAACGCCTGGTTGTCGGCGTCCTCGGCGGCCGATCCCGCGTAGCCGGCGGCGGCGGTGTAGCCCTGGACGGACGCGGCGGCGGGTGCGGGCGCGGCAACGGCCGTGGTGGGCAGGGCGGCCAGGCCGGCCGCGAGCACCAGGCCGACGGCGGCGGAGAGCGTGCGGGACATGCGGTTCACGTGGGGGCTCCTGTTCGCGGGTGCCGCGGCCGCTTTGGGGGTGGGCCGCGGTGAACGGGTGAACGGTGGGTGGGACGGTCCCGAGCGGTCCTCGACCGTTCCGGACGGTCGGCCATGGCCGGGGACCTTCCCGAACGGGGCGGTGGTCAGCGCGCGGTGGCGGCCAGCCCGTTCTGCCAGAGGGAGTTGACCCGGCGACGCTCGGCCGAGTTCGGGTACGGGTTGGTGCAGGACGGGCCAGGGCCGCCGCCGGACATCAGCTCGCTGCACGGGCCGGAGTAGTGGTCGGGCAGCCCGAGCACGTGCCCGGTCTCGTGGGCGGTGACCCGGGTGGAGTCGTACTCCTGGTTCTGGGTGTAGTCGAGGAAGATGTAGCCGGAGCCATGGCCGTCGGTGCTGGCGTACGAGCCGTTGCTCGGGTCGTCGCCCTCGTAGTAGGAGAAGTCGGCGTTGGAGCCGGCCTGCAGCCGGACGTTGCCGACCGAGCCGTTCCAGATCTGGGCGGCCCGGGCTATCTCGGACGCGAAGGACGGCGCGTTGCTGGGGTCGTAGGTGACCACGACGGCCTTGAGGTACGGCGTGGCGGCCTGCTTGGCGCGCGCCGACTTCATCACGGCCTCGAAGAAGGCCTGGTTGTCGGCCTTCCCGGCACTCTTCTGCCCCGGGGCCGGGGCCGTGTAGTGCTGCGCGGCGGGGGCGCCGGCGGCCGGTGCGGCCGGTGCGGCCGTCGCGGCGGTGGGCAGGGTGGCGACGCCGGCGGCCAGGGCGAGGCCGAGGGCAGCGGAAAGCGTCCGCGGGATGCGGTTCATGTGGGGGGCTCCGATTATGCGAATGCCGCGGCCGGTGGGGGCCTGCCGCGGGGCACCGGATGAATTCCTGCCCCAGAGCTTCGGTCAGGGCGGCGGCCCGGCGGATGATGTCAACCGCCGATAGCGCGGACCAATCTCCCCCGGGAGGCGGGGGTCGCGGCGGTCCGGGGGCGAGCCAGCTTCCTGTCATGTCCCTGGCGTCACACCCATTCGCCCGTTATGCTCCCGATGTGGAGCTCGACGTGAGACACCTTCGGGTGCTGTGCGCGATCGCCGACACCGGCAGCCTCCGCAAGGCTGCGCTGCACCTCGGCATGACCCAGCCCTCCCTCACCACCCAGCTGCACCGCATCGAACGGACGGTCGGCGGCGCGCTGTTCACCCGCGAGCAGACCGGCAGCCGGCCCACCGTACTCGGCCACTCGGTCCTGTCCCGGGCCCGGCCGGTGATCGCCGAGATGGCCGCACTGGTCGCCGCCGCCCGACAGGAGGCCCGGGAGGCCGCCGGCAGCGAACGCGCCCGCCGGCTGCGGATCGGCAGCGTCGGCAGCCGGGCGGTGGCGGCCTGGCTGCGCCGGGTGCACAAGCGGCTGCCGGAGACGGACACCACCATCCACATCGACATCTCCGCCAACGCCCTGCTGCGGATGGTCGCCGCCGACCAGCTGGACGTCGCCTTCGTGCACGAGAGCGAGGGCTTCCCGCTGCGGGTGCCGCCGGACGCCGAGCACCGCGTCCTGATGGCCCGGGAGCCGCAGTTCGTCGCGCTCGCCGCAGGCCACCCCGCCGCCGCCCGTCCGGTGGTGCACCTGGCCGACCTCGCCGAGGACACCTGGATGGTCGACCCGACCGCCGACCACGAGTACGCGGCGATGCGCCGGGTGTTCACCGAGGCCGGGCTCAACCCCCGGGTGGTACAGGTGCGCGACAACGCGACCGCCGCCGAGCTGGTCGCCTCCGGCGAGGCCGTCCGCCCCTGCCAGCCGACCTCCGCGGCCGGACCGGGCACGGTCGTCCGGCCGGTGCACGGCGACCCGCTCGCCGTCCGGTTACTGCTCACCTGGCGGCCGCGCGCGCTCAGCCCGCCCGCGCTGGACGCGCTGTTCGGGGAGCTGCGCGCGGCCTACCTGGACCTCGCGCAGGTCAACCCGGCCTACCGGGCCTGGCTCTCCCGTCAGGACCAGGCACTGCACCACCTGCTCGGCCACTCCCCCGAGGGGGACCCCCGCGACGGGCAGCCGCCGGGGTCCCGCCCCTCCCCCGGCCGGGAGGGCCGCCCAGGCCGGGAGGGCCGGGACGGTCAGGCCGCCCGGTCCGGTGAGGCCGCGCGGGCGTCCAGCGTCACACCCAATGCGACCGTGGCCGCGCCCACCAGACCCGCTGCCAGGACACCGGAGTCACCGGCCGCCGTACACGCCAGCACCGCCACCGAGGCGGCCGGCAGCAGCGCCTGCTCCACCCCGGTCTTGACGTGCCGGGCGTGCAGCAGCCAGACGGTGAACAGGTAGAGCGCGGTCGGCACGGTCACCGTCGCGGTGGCCGCCGCCTCGGAGATGTGGGCCTTGTGCACGGCCGACTCCACCGCCACCTCCAGCCCGGCGCCGATCGCCGCCGCCGAGCCGAACACCAGGTAGTGGCCGTACCCCCAGAGGAACGCCTGCCGGTTGGAGCGCAAGTGGTCGTGGACCGGCCGGGCGAAGTAGATCCACCAGGCCGAGAAACAGATCAGCAGGCCGCCGACGGCGACCGGCACCAGCCGGCCCAGCCCCTCGTGCTCGTCCACCGCCGACTGCACCGCGACCGTCGCCGCCGCCACCGTCTCGCCGAGCACGATCAGTGTGAACAGGCCGTACCGCTCGGCGATGTGGTGCGGGTGCCAGGAGGTCTGGAGGCGCAGCTCGGCGATCACCGGCACGGACAGCTCGGCCAGGATGCCCAGCGGGATCACGTACAGCCGGGCGCCGTGCGGCAGCGCCAGCATCACCACCCAGGCGATCTGGCAGACCGTGATCCCGGCCGCGTACCGCAACGCGACCCCGCGCGCCTGCCCCTCCTCGCTGGCCGCCGCGCGCAGCCACTGGGTGACCATGGCGAGGCGCATCACCACGTACCCGATCACCGAGAGCCCCAGGTCCTGCTCGGCGAACATCCGCGGCACGCCGGCCGCCAGGATCAGCACTCCGGCGATCTGCACCAACGTGGTGACCCGGTACGGGACGTCGTCGCAGTCGTACGCGGAGGCGAACCAGGTGAAGTTCATCCAGGCCCACCAGATCGCGAAGAACG
This sequence comes from Kitasatospora sp. NPDC041988, assembly GCF_055588525.1. Classification (NCBI taxonomy): domain Bacteria; kingdom Bacillati; phylum Actinomycetota; class Actinomycetes; order Kitasatosporales; family Streptomycetaceae; genus Kitasatospora; species Kitasatospora sp. NPDC041988. Next base: position 179,109 of record NZ_JBVJCO010000008.1, on the reverse strand, counting down.
CAAAGACGTAGCCGGTCAGGCCGTCGCCGTAGTGGCCGGCGGCCAGGTCGTGGGCGAGCTCCCGGCCGGCCTGGCCGACCGCGACCACGAAGCAGAGGTCGAAGAAGAGCTCCAGCGGGGTGGCGACCCGGTGCGGCTCGTCCCGGCTGCGCGGGACCATCCGGCGCACCGGGTGCCGGTCGACGGGGTGCGGGCGGTGGGCTGCGGCGGATTCGCTGGTCATGGGCGGGGGTCTCCGGGCTCCGGGACGGGCGGGCTGCGCCGTCCCGCCGCATCCTGGCAGCGGCCCGGGCCGGGCGCACGCACCGGCGCGGCCACCGTACGGCGGGAGGGCGGCGCCGGTAGCCTGCGGGGGCCGCCGGCGGCGTGGTGCCCGGGGCCGTGCCGGGAGCCGTACCCGGAGCCCCCCCCCCCCCGCATGTCGGTTTCGTCCGATTTGCCGTGCCGTCAGCGAGAGTTGACGCCCGAGTGCGCGAACCGGGTGACAGCTCGGCGGGTTTCCGGGCGCGCCCGCGGCGTACGGCACGGCGGCCCGATCGCCCCGCTAGATTCTTCCCCGGTTGGAAGCGGGCGGGTCCGGAGGGGACCCCACGACACGGGTGGCCTGCGGGCATCGCGGAAGGTCAAGGCCGGTGGCAGGAGAACGGGGGCGGCGGAGCCGTCCTTCCGTGTCCGTACCACCGGCCTCGTGATCACCGCGCTGCTCGCCAGCGCCTGCCCTGCCACCCCCGCCACCCCGGGGCCCGCCGAAGCGGCCGCGGCGGCTACTTCTCCCAGCCCACCTTGGCGTAGTCGGCGCCGGCCAGGCCGAACGCACCGTAGTTGGCCAGCCCCTTGCGGGCCGCCAGCACGGTCGGCCGCTGGTACAGCTCGACGGTGTGGCCGAGCTCCCAGATCCTGGCGTCCGCCTGGTTGTAGAGCTTGGCGGCCTCCACCGGGTCGATCGTGCCGGCCGCCTTCTTGAGCAGTTCGTCGATCTCGGGCGTGCCGAGCTTGGAGTAGTTGCCGAAGACGTTGTCACCCTGCGGCAGCCGGAAGTTGAGCAGGCTACTGGAGAGCGGGAACGAGTCGGTGTTGCGCCAGCTGGCGATGTCGAACTTACCCGTGTTCACGTACTTGGTGAAGAAGTCGTTGGACGGGACCTTGTCGAGTTCGACCTTCACGCCCGCCGCCAGCCACATCGCCTGGGCGGCGGTGGCGAGGTCGAGCTGGGCCTGCGGGGTCGCGTCGTTGATGACGAAGTGCAGGGTCAGCGGCTGGCCGTCCTTGGTGCGCGGCTGGCCGCTGCCGGCCTCCTTCCAACCCGCCTCGTCCAGCGCCTTCTTGGCGGCGGCCGGGTCGTACTTGGCCCACTCGCCGGAGTTGTCCTGGTAGCCGGTCTGGTTGGGCATGAAGATGTGGTTGCCGAGCGGCTTGAACTCCACCGGCACACCGTTGTTGGCGATCTTGATCAGCGCGGAGCGGTCCAGCGCCTTGCCGAGCGCCTGGCGCACCTTCTGGTCCGCCAGCGCACCGCCTCCGCCGAACGAGAGGTGCACCTCGTCCCACGGGCTGGCAGACCGGATCACGGTGTCCTTGGCGTCCTTGAGCTGCCCGTACGCCGTCGCGGTGCCCGCCGTGGCGAGGTCGATCTCGTTGTTGAGGAACGCCTGCGTGGTCGCCGACTGCGACATCACCCGGAAGGTGACCTTGTCCGCCTTGGCCTTCGCACCCCACCACGCCTGGTCCGGGACGAGCGTGATGGTCTGCGCCGTCTTGTCCATCGTGCCGATCTTCAGCGCCCCGGCCGTGATCGGGATCTTGTCGATCCAGCCCTTGTTGAAGTCGTCCGCGGTGCCGATCCCGGCCGCCGGGACCAGCGGGCGGAACAGGTTCTGCCAGTCCGCGTACGGCTCCGAGAAGGTCACCTTGACCTCGCTCGCGTCGGCGCCCTGCTCGACGCCGGAGATCAGCTCGTAGCCGGCGGAGTCGGCGATGTTGTAGCCGTCCTTCTTGCCGTTGCTGGCCTCCCAGTCCGCCTTGAAGTCCAGGTAGCCGAGCGGCTTCCCGTCCGACCACTTGGCCTTCGGGTTGAGCTTGTAGGTGATCACCTGCGGGGAGGTCGAGGTGACCTTGGCCTCCAGCAGGTAGTCGGTGACCGGCTTGAACGTGCCGGACTCGTCGGTGGTGAAGAGGTTCGGCTCCAGCGCTCTCATGATGTCGACCGCGTCGCCGTAGCGGCCGTCCACCTGGAACGGGTTCCACTGGGTGATCCACTGGTAGAGCGGGAACCGGACCTCGCCACCGTCGCGCAGCTGGTCCGGCGACTTGGCGTTGATGTCGATCGCACCCTGCCCGGGGGGCTGACTCTTGGCCACGCTGTCGGCCGATCCGCCGCCGCCCGAGGTGCACGCGGTGGCCGCGAGCGCCACGGCGAGAGCGAGCGCGGCGGCCCGGCCGAAGCCGCGGGCGGGTGTGCTGGAAGCGTCCATGAGGGTTCCCCCCGTGAAATGACAGGTTGTGAGAGTTGGGCGTCGCAAGGTGTGGCGAGGCTTGAGCGTGGGCAGCCAAGTCGGTGCCGGCGGACCGAACGTAACAGCGGATCAGGGCGAGTACCAGGGGGAGGAGTTCACATCTGATCCAAACGAAACAGGCCGCAACACTGCCGCAATGCCGCGGCCGTGCACCGGTGCCAGACTCTTGACCTGCACCTTTCCCCCACCGGCTCGAACAGGGCCACCGACCGAAGGCCACCCACCGATGCCCACCAGACGCGTCGGCCCCGCCCCCACCCCGGGCGGCCGCTGATGCTCCGCTACCTGGCGAAGCGGCTCAGCTACTACGCGGTGCTCCTGATCGCCGCCGTGTTCCTGGCGTACGCGCTCTCCGCCGCCGCCCTCCAGCCGCGCACCTACTTCGAGGCCAAGGTGCCGCGGCCGTCCGCCGCCTCGGTCGAGCGACAGCTCACCGATCTCAACCTGAACGACCACACACCGGTCGTCGAACGCTTCGGCCACTGGGCCGGCGGTCTGCTGCTCCACGGCGACCTCGGCCGCACCATCCACGACACCCCGGTGATGGACGACTTCCGCCGCCGGATCTGGGTCTCGCTGCGACTGCTGCTGATCGGCAGCCTGCTCGGCATGGCCCTCGGCGTCGCCGCCGGAGCCTGGAGCGCGGTGCGCCAGTACCGAATATCGGACCGGCTGCTCACCGCCTTCTCCTTCCTGATGCTCTCCACCCCGGTCTTCCTGGTGGCGCTCTTCCTCAAGAACGGCGCCATCGCCGCCAAGGACATCGCCGGCCACGAGGTCGTCCCGTTCACCGGGTACGAGACCCCCGGCCTGACCGGCGGCCTCGGCACCCACCTCGGCGACTGGACGCTGCACCTGCTGCTGCCCACCCTCTCGCTGGCGCTCGGCGGCCTCGCCACCTACAGCCGCTACCAGCGCGGCACCATGCTCGACGTGCTCGGCTCCGACTACCTGCGCACCGCCGAGGCCAAGGGCCTCACCCGCAACCGCGCCCTGCTCAAACACGGGCTGCGGACGGCGGTGATCCCGATGTCGACGATGTTCGCCTACAGCTTCCTCGGCATCTTCACCGGCGCCGCCTTCACCGAGACCATCTTCGGCTGGCACGGCATGGGCGAGTGGTTCATCCAGTCCATCAACGAACAGGACGTCAACGCGGTCGTCGCCGTCAACCTGTTCGCCGCCGTCGTGGTGCTCGCCTCCGGCTTCCTCGCCGACACCCTGCACGCCGCCCTCGACCCGCGTGTGCGGTCCTGACCGGAGGAGACCTGCTGTGACCGCCGTCGTCGCGGAGTCCTCCGCGCCCACCCCCGATCCCGCCGCCGTTCCCGAGCCCGCCCCCGCGGTGGCCGGCCGGGGCCGGATCGTCCTCGCCCGGCTGCTCGCCGCCCGCTGGGCCGTCGCCGGCACCGTCATCGTCCTGCTGCTGTTCGCCCTCGCCTTCGGCGGCCAGTACCTCACACCCTGGGACTACGCCACCCCGGACTACAACGCGCTGCGCCAACCCCCGTCCGGCACCCACTGGTTCGGCACCAACGGGGTCGGCCAGGACGTCTTTGCGCAGACCGTCCGCGGCCTGCAGAAGTCGCTGGTCATCGGCCTGCTGGTGGCGCTCTTCTCGACCGTGCTGGCCTCCCTGTTCGGCGCCTGCGCCGGCTACTTCGGCGGCTGGACCGACCGGGTACTGATGTTCGTGGTGGACCTCATGCTGGTCTTCCCCAGCTTCCTGATCATCACCATCGTCTCGCCCCGGCTCAAAGGCGCCGGCTGGCTCGCCTTCGTGCTGCTGCTCGCCCTCTTCAACTGGATGATCACCGCCCGGGTGGTCCGCTCGATGGCCATCTCGCTGCGGGAGCGCGAGTTCGTCCGGGCCGCGCAGTTCATGGGCGTGCGGCCGCTGCGGATCATCACCCGGCACATCCTGCCGAACGTCGCCTCCTTCCTCATCATCGACGCCACCATCGCCGTCGGCGGCGCCGTGATGAGCGAGACCGCGCTCTCCTACTTCGGCTTCGGCGTGAAGGCCCCCGACGTCTCGCTCGGCACCCTGCTCGCCGCCGGCACCTTCGACGCCCCGACCTTCCCCTGGCTGTTCTACTTCGCCGCCGGGCTGCTGGTGCTCTTCGTGCTGGCCGTCAACCTGATCGGGGACGGGCTGCGCGACGCCCTCGACCCCACCTCCGAGGCGGCCCGGGCCCCTCGTCGACGCCCCCGTTTCCGGAAAGAGCGGAACCGCACGTGACCACCACCGTCGAAACCCCGCTGCCCGCGGCCCCGCTGCTGCACGTCCGCGACCTTCGGGTCGACTTCGCCGGGCCGCGCGGCACCGCCGTCCCCGCCGTCCGCGGCGTCGAGCTCACCCTGCGGCGCGGCGAGACCCTGGGCATCGTCGGCGAGTCCGGCTCCGGCAAGTCCGTCACCGCGCTGGCCGTACTCGGCCTGCTGCCCGGCACGGCCAGCGTCCACGGCTCGGTCCGGCTGGACGGCAAGGAGCTGATCGGCCTGCCCGGCCGCGAACTCGCCGCCCTCCGCGGCCGCCGGGTCGCCATGGTCTTCCAGGACCCGCTCTCCGCCTTCACCCCCGTCTACCGGATCGGCGACCAGATCGTCGAGGCCCTGCGGATCCACCAGCGCCTCGACAAGCCGGCCGCGCGCAAGCGGGCCGCCGAACTGCTCGACCTGGTCGGTATCCCGGCACCCGACCGCGCGCTGGACAGCTTCCCGCACGAGTTCTCTGGCGGCATGCGCCAGCGCGCGATGATCGCCATGGCCATCGCCAACGACCCCGACATCCTGCTCGCCGACGAGCCCACCACCGCGCTGGACGTCACCATCCAGGCCCAGGTGCTCGACGTGCTGCGCACCGCCCAGCGGGAGACCGGTGCCGCGCTCGTCCTGGTCAGCCACGACCTCGGCGTCATCGCCGGGATGGCCGACCGGGTCGCCGTGATGTACGCGGGCCGGGTGGTGGAGACGGCCGGCGTGGACGAGCTGTTCGCCGCACCCCGCCACCCGTACACGCTCGGGCTGATCGGCGCGGTGCCACGGCTGGACGCCCGCGGCGGGCCGCTCGTCCCGATTCCCGGCACGCCCGCGCCGATGGCCGAGCTGCCGCCCGGCTGCCCGTTCGCCGCCCGCTGCCCGCTGGTCGAGGACCGGTGCCGGACGGCGGAGCCCGGGCTCGTGGGCGGGGGCGGACCCGACGAGGGCTCCGGGGGGACGGGCTCCGGGGGTGCGGGCTCCCGGAGCGGGGGCTCCGAGGTCGGGGGCCCCGGGAGCGGGAGCCCCGGCGACCATCTGGCGGCATGCGTCCGGGCCGGGGAGCTGGCCGAGCGGCGGCCGGCGCCGGCCGAGGTATACCCGGTGCCGGTGGTCCCGCCGGCTTCGGCCGGGGGCGCTGTCGGCGTGGACGCCGCCCGGGAGGAGCGCTCGCCGGTGCTCTCCGTCACCGGCCTCACCAAGACGTTCCCACTGCTCAAGGGCACCGTCTTCAAGCGCCGGATCGGCGAGGTCTACGCCGTGGACGGCGTCGAGCTGGACATCCGGCAGGGCGAGACCCTCGGCCTGGTCGGCGAGTCCGGCTCCGGCAAGTCCACGACGCTGTTCGAGCTGCTGCGGCTAGCCGCCCCCGAGTCCGGCCGGATCGAACTGCTCGGGCAGAACACCGCCGAGCTTTCCCGCGCCGACGCCCACCGCCTCCGGGCCGAGCTGCAGATCGTCTTCCAGGACCCGATGGCCAGCCTCGACCCGCGGATGCCGGTCGGCGACATCGTCGCCGAACCACTGCGCGCCCAGCGCGCCGCCCGCGAGGAGATCGCCCGCCGGGTGCCCGAACTGCTGCGGCAGGTCGGCCTCGACCCGGCGCACGCCGTCCGGTATCCGCACCAGTTCTCCGGCGGGCAGCGACAGCGGATCTCGATCGCCCGCGCGCTGGCCGTCCGGCCCAAGCTGCTGGTCCTCGACGAACCGGTCTCCGCGCTGGACGTCTCCATCCAGGCCGGTGTGCTCAACCTGCTCCAGTCCCTCAAGGCGGAGCTGGGCCTCTCCTACCTCTTCGTCTCGCACGACCTCTCGGTGATCCGGCACCTCGCCGACCGGGTCAGCGTGATGTACCTCGGGCGGACCGTCGAACAGGGCGAGGTCTCCACCGTCTTCGACCACCCCCGCCACCCCTACACCCGCGCACTGCTCTCCGCCGTCCCACTCCCGGACCCGGCCGCCGAACGGGCCCGCACCCGCATCCTGCTGCCCGGCGACCCGCCCTCGCCCACCGCGCGGCGCACCGGCTGCCCGTTCCGCACCCGCTGCCCCGTCTACGCCGGGCTCGACGCCGGGGCACGCACCCGCTGCGAGACCGAGGCCCCGCCGCCGACCGGCCCCGCGCCGGACGTGGACCACCGGGCGGCCTGCCACTTCCCGGAGTAGCGGACCCTCGGCAACCGGGGCCGAGAGCAATGGGGAGCAGGAAGTCGGACCGGCCGACTTCCTGCTCCGCGAGCTGCGGCCGCGGCTGCAGCTGTGGCCGGTGCGCCGGCGGGTCGCGATCCGGTGTGCCCCACCAGCCCGACGGATCGATCACGGAACGTATCCGGCCGGTGGCGATTCGGCGGATCGGGCCGACCCCGTGTAATGTTCTCCAGGTCAGCAGGCGCCGCTAGCTCAGTTGGTTAGAGCAGCTGACTCTTAATCAGCGGGTCCGGGGTTCGAGTCCCTGGCGGCGCACATGGCAAGGTCTCAGGCCGTCCACTCCGGTGGGCGGCCTGAGGCGTTTCCGGGCGGGTAGGTTCCAGGGGTACGCGGCGTCACTGGCCGCCCCACCGTTGGAGGTGCCCGTCCGTGGCTCCGCTGAACGCCCGCTCGATCCCCGAGGAGCTGTTGCTGCTCTGCGCCGATCCGGTGCGCGGCCGACTGCGCATCCCGTACTCCACCTTCCACCGGGTGATCGCGGGCGGCGCCGTCGCAGAGCTGCTGGTGACCGGCGCGATCACCGTCGAGGGGCGGCGGATCACCGGGTTCCAGCCGCTGGGCGCGCATGACGAGGTCGCGGCCGGCGTGCTCGCCCGGTTGGAGAAGGCGGGCAAGCGCAATCAGCAGCTCGGCCTGGACCTCGTGCTACGCCGGATCCCGCGCAAGCCAGGACTGACCCCCTTCCTCGACCGGCTGACCTCCGACGGCCTGCTCGTGGTGGAGACACGCCGCTTCCTCGGCCTGCCCTACCGACGCCATGCGGCAACGCGGCCGGGTGTGGGGCAGGAGATCGCCGCACGGGTGGCCGCCACGCTCGCGCGGGAGGGCGATGCACCGCCCTCGCCCTCGGCCGATGCATCGCCGGCGGCCGAGCGGGACCGGCAGCTGGCCGGGCTGATCGGTGCGGCGCGACTGGAGCGCCGGCTCTACCCGGGGTCGGCGGGTGCCCCGACCCGGCGGGCCGTACAGCGGCTCACCAAGGAACTGCCGATCGCCCGGGCGGTCCGGCGGGTCATCAACTCGGACTCCGCTGCGGACAGCGCGAGCTGAGCCGGGCTGCCCCCGGAATGGACGCGGGCGGGGCGGGTTTGCGCCCTGGAGCGCCGGGCAGGCTGCGCCTCTGAGGGCCGGGCAGGCTGTGCCCTGGAGGGGCGGGACGGCCGGCGCCTCGCTGGGCAGCCGGCCTCAACAGGTGTCGAGGATCGCCGAGGCCACCGCGTCCGGGCGGTCGAACATCATCAGGTGACCGGCCGGCGCGGTGGTGCGGAAGTCGGCCCCGAGCAGCGCGGCGAGGTCCCGCTGGCTGCCCAGCCACTCCTGGGTGCGACGGGTCCGGCACCCGTCGTCGGCGGCGAGGACGGTGACCGGCAGCTCGTCCGCCAGCGGCGCGGTGCCGCGCAGTTCGGCCAGCGCGGCGGCCAGGTCCAGGTAGGCCGCGTTCTCCCGGAGCAGGGCTCGCAGGGCCCGCCCGGTCCGGTAGCAGTGCCGGACCAGCGGTGCCGGGGCGAGGTCCTCGCGACGGACCGTGCACGCCCGGGCGACCAGCCGCCGCGTGGTGGGCCCGAACAGGTAGGGCATCGCGACCGCCGTGGCCGCGCCCGCGACCGTACGGGCCGCCAGGTCGCGCAGCCCCGGCGCCGGCAGCGGACGCGGGTCTGGTTCGACGCTGCCGTCCAGCAGGACCAGCCCGGCCGTCCGCTCGGGGTGGAGCCGGGCGAAGGCCTCCGCATGGAACCCCGCCAGCGAGTGGCCCGCCACCGTGCACGGCTCGCGCAGCCCGAGCGCGTCCAGCACGCCCCGGATGCGCTCCGCCTCGCCCACCAGCGTCGGGCCGGACCGGGTGGCGGTCTCCGGCGCGCTCAGCCCGTAGCCGGGACGGTCGAAGCGGACCACGGTGCGGTAGGGGGTGAGGAAGGGGACGACCAGATCCCAGTCGAACCAGCTGCTGCCGAGCCCGCCCGTGAGCAGGCAGACCGGGCCGCTGCCCTCGGTACGGACGTGCAGGGGCGTGCCGTCGATCCGCAGGAACATCGCCGCCGAGCCCGCGCCGGCCACGGTTCCCGCCCCCGCTCGCGGTCCTGCCCCCGCCCCCGCACCGGCCCCGGGCCTGGTCATCGCGGCTCCACCCCTTCTCTGCGGGCTTCTCGCCCGGTCTCCCACTCGTTCCTGCCCCGCTCTTGTCCCGTTCTTTCCCCACCGGCTCCCGGTAAGCCTGTTCATGGCCGGCCCATTCGTGGTCGGTTCGTTCGTCGTCGGCCCGGGCGAGGCTCGCGGCAGCAGAGCGGAGACGACGAGCCGAGCGTTCCGGCGGCCGGGGCGGAGGCTGGACACGTTTCCACCCTAACCGGCAGAAAAGTCCCTCCCAACCGGGCGGAAACGGACACCTGGATTCGGCAATGGACACTCGGCCGCCCCCGGCGGTGCGAGGCACCCCTGCGGACCGTGTATTGTTTTCCGAGTCAGCAGGCGCCGCTAGCTCAGTTGGTTAGAGCAGCTGACTCTTAATCAGCGGGTCCGGGGTTCGAGTCCCTGGCGGCGCACAGACATTGGGGAGCCTCTCGCAGCAGCGAGGGGCTCTCCGATTTTTTTGCCCATCGACGTCCGTTTTGTGTGTGATGTCGGTCTCGCTTGCCGCTCCGGTGGAGCCAGCCGACCCGTTCGACGCGTTTTGGGCTGTAAACCGGAAACGGGACAAAGGTCCCCGACCCCCGATGTCCCACGCCGTGCAGGCCGGCACGGTCCGCCCGCAGGAAAGGCCGCCGCTTTGTCCCGAAACGCCCAGAGCGGCTGCCGCATGCCGACCGTCCGTCTCCGCCCGGTGAAGAGCCTGAAGCGGTCGTCGCAGCGCCCCGCCGACGGCGCGAGCGGCACGAGCGGCGGCAGGAACGGCGGAGGCAAGAAGGCCCGCCGCCCGAGGCGCACCGGCTGGCGTCGGCTCATCCCGACCTGGCGGCTCACCCTGCTCGGCTTCACCGCCGCCCTGCTGCTCGGCGTCGGCTTCTTCGCCCTGGGCATCACCCTGGTGAAGGTGCCGGACGCGCACGCCGCCGCGACCGCCCAGAGCAACACCTGGCTCTACCAGGACGGCTCGGTGATCGCCCGGACCGGCCAGACCAACCGGCAGAACGTCCCCCTCGACAAGGTCTCCCCCGCCGCCCAGCACGCCGCACTGGCCGCCGAGGACCGCAACTTCTACCACGAGGGCGCCGTCAACGTGCCCGGTCTGGTCCGCGCCGCCGTCAACACCGCCAAGGGCGAGGGCACCCAGGGCGGTTCCACGATCACCCAGCAGTACGTGAAGAACACCTACCTGAGCCAGAGGCAGTCCATCACCCGCAAGGTGAAGGAGCTCTTCATAGCGATCAAGGTGGATGCCACCCAGTCCAAGGACGACGTCCTCTCCGGCTACCTCAACACCTCCTACTACGGACGCGGCGCCTACGGCATCCAGGCCGCCGCCCAGCAGTACTTCGGCGTCGACGCGTCCGCGCTCAACCCCGCCCAGGGCGCCTACCTGGCCGCCCTGCTGAACGCACCGAGCGCGTACGACGTCGCCACCGCGACCCCGGCGGGCAAGCAGAACGCGGTGAACCGCTGGAACTACGTCCTGGACGGCATGGTGAAGGAGGGCTGGCTCTCCGCCGAGGAGCGGGCCGCCACCACCTTCCCCGAGGTCAGGGACCCGCAGGCCCAGCTCGGCCTCTCCGGCCAGGCCGGCTACCTGGTCAACGCGGCGACCGAGTACCTCACCAGCAACCAGATCATCGGCGAGTCCGAGCTGGCCAAGGGCGGCTACACCGTCAAGCTGAGCATCGACCCGGCGCGCCAGCAGGACCTCCAGGACTCCGTCCAGGCGCAGCTGCACGACACCCTCAACCCGGACAAGCGGAAGAAGGACGCGGCCGCCCAGGCCGGCGCCGTCTCCGTGGACCCGAAGACCGGTGCCGTGGTCGCCCTCTACGGCGGGGTCGACTACACCAAGCACTACATCGACAACGCGACCCGGCGGGACTACCAGGCCGGCTCCACGTTCAAGGCGATCGCGCTGGCGGCGGCCCTGGAGAACGAGGCCAGGACCCAGTCCGGCCAGACCGTCACCCCGCGCACCGTCTACGACGGCACCAGCGGCCGCAAGGTCCGCGGCGGGAAGGGCACCCCCTACGCGCCGCCGAACGAGGGCGACAAGAGCTACGGCCAGATCACCCTCCAGCAGGCCACCGACTGGTCGGTGAACTCGGTGTTCGCCCAGCTCGCCCAGGACACCGGGCTGCAGAAGGTGCGGGACACCGGCATCGCGCTCGGCCTGCCCAGCAGCACCCCCGGCCTCGAACCGGTGCCGTCCATCCCGCTCGGCGCCGCCACCCCGAGCGTGCTCGACATGGCCGGCGTGTACGCCACGCTGGACAACGGCGGCAAGCAGATCACCCCCTGGCTGGTGCAGTCGGTGGACCGCGAGGGCGAGGCGCTCCAGCTGCCGGCCCACAAGACCACCCAGGCCGTCAGCGAGGAGACCGCTCGCGAGGTGACGTCCATGCTGCAGGGCGTGGTGAGCGACCCGGGCGGCACCGGCTGGCGTGCCAAGTCCCTCGGCCGCCCGGCGGCCGGCAAGACCGGCACGACCGACGACCAGAAGTCGGTCTGGTTCGTCGGGTACACCCCCGAGCTGGTGACCTCGGTCGCCCTGTTCGGCCAGGACCCGGCCAGCGGCGCCCAGGTCAGCCTCAGCGGTACCGGCGGGATCGACGGCGCGGCGGGCGGTCAGTACCCCGCGCAGATCTGGACCAGCTACATGAAGGCCGCGCTGAAGGGCCGGCCGGTCACGGACTTCCCTTCGCCCTCGGACAGGAACGACTCCTCGTTCGGTGGCAGCGACACGCCGTCGGGCGGTTCGGACAGCTCCTCGACCCCGTCCGGGGCGGCCTCCACCCCGGCCTCGCCGGATGGCGGCGCGGGCGCCGGCGCCTCGCCGAGCGGCCCGGGGTCGTCCGGCTCCTCGGGGGCGTCCGGCGGGCAGGGCGGCTCGCGACCCGGCGGCGGGGCGACCACCGCGCCCACCCAGCAGCCGACCTCCCCGCCCACCTCCCAGCCGACCACTCAGCCGACCACCCAGCCGACCGGCAGGCCCACCAGGACGCCGACGCCAACGACCGGCCCGACCACCGCGCCGACCACCGGCCCGACCACCGCGCCCCAGCCGTCGGGCGGCACGGGCGGGTCGGGTTCGGGCGCCGGAACGGGCGCGCTGGCGGGGTCGGGGCAGTAGCCGACGGGCGGGGCGCCGGTCGGGCGGCTGGGCGGGTGCCCGGCCGCCCGCGGCGCGGTGGTGGGCAGTTGTCCGTAAATCTGCCATTGCGCACAGTTGGAGGCAGGACCAAATGCCGGAATGGCGCCTTACCGATCCGATGGCATGACTGTCACAATGCGTCGGTGTACAGCTCAAAGCCCCTGCTCGGCCGATCCTCGGGCAGAACCCTCGGTCTCACCCTCGCCCTGGTCTCCGCCTTCTCCTTCGGGGGCTCCGGCACAGCCGCCAAGCCACTGATCGAGGCCGGCCTCTCGCCGCTGCACGTGGTCTGGCTCCGAGTGACCGGCGCCGCCGTGGTCCTGCTCCCGCTCGCCTACCGCCACCGCGACGCCGTGCTCCGGCGGCCCGGCGTGCTGCTCGGCTTCGGCCTGCTCGCCGTGGCCGGCGTCCAGGCCTGCTACTTCGCGGCCATCTCCCGGATCCCGGTCGGCGTCGCGCTGCTCATCGAGTACCTCGGGCCGCCGCTGCTCATCGGCTACGTGAAGTTCGTCCAGCGCAAGCCGATCAGCCGGGGCTCGGCCATCGGCGCCGGCGTCGCCGTGGCCGGACTCGCCTGCGTCGTGGAGGTCTGGAACGGCCTGAGCTTCGACGCCCTGGGCGTCCTGTTCGCCCTCGGGGCGGCCTGCTGCCAGGTCGGCTACTTCGTCCTGGCCGACGCCGGAAGCCGGGGCGACCGCCCGGTCGACCCGCTCGCCCTCAGCGCGTTCGGCCTGCTGATCGGCGCCGTCGTGCTCACCGCGTTCACCAGCCCGTGGAACGCCGACTGGGGCCTGCTCGGCGGGAACGTCGTCATGAACGGGCACTCGCTGCCCGCACTGATCCCGGCCGCCTGGATGATCCTCATCGCGACCGTGCTCGCCTATCTGACCGGTGTGATCGCCGTCCAGCACCTGTCGCCCCCGGTCGCCGGGGTGGTGGCCAACCTGGAGGCGGTCGTCGCCACCGTCCTGGCCTGGATCCTGCTCGGCGAGCACCTGGGCGCGCCGCAGATGGCCGGCGGCCTGCTCGTCCTGGCCGGCGCCTTCGCGGCCCAGACGGGCAAGCCCGCCACCACGGCTGCGGAGGTGGGCAGGGAGGTGCCGGACACCGGCGCGGCGGCGAGTGCCGTGACGGGTTCAGCAGCGGGTGCAGCAGCGGCCGGAGCTGCCGGAGCGGCGGGTGCGACCGCGCTGGGCGACCGGCTCGCGCGTGCGGCCGCCGAGCAGGGCATCGGAGAGCAGGGCGTCGAGGACCGGCCCGCCGCCGAACCTGGGGTCAGTGGCCGACCCAGCCGAACCAGTCGAGGTGATTGAGCGGCCACACCACGGCCGAGACCGGCCCGACCACGTTGTCCACCGGCACGGCGCCGCCGCCCGGGCCGCGCTGGTGGTAGCGCGAGTCGGCGGAGTCGCTCCGGTGATCGCCCTCCACCCAGACGTAGCCCTGGGGCACCGTCACCGGGCCGAAGTCCAGCCCCGCGCAGGAGTCGTCCCCGGGGTGGAGGTACGGCTCGTCCACCTTGGTTCCGTTGACGGTCAGCGTGGTGCCCGAACACTGCACGGTCTGGCCGCCCGTCGCGATGACCCGCTTGACCAGGTAGTTGTCGTCCTTCGGCGGAACCAGGCCGACGAAGCTGAGCGCCGAGCCCACCGCCCGCGAGACCGGGTTGCCGTCGGTCGGCTGCGGCGGCAGCCAGTCCCCCGGGTCCTTGAACACGACCGGCTCGCCCGGCTTCGGCTCCCATCCGGTGAGCGGGGCGAGCTTGTTCACGCCGACCCGGTCGCCGATCCGCAGCGTGTTCTCCATCGACCCGGACGGGATGGTGAACACCTGGAACAGGCAGGTCTTGATCAGCAGCGCGACCACCAGCCCGACCGCCGCCATCGCGGGGATCTCCACCCACCACGGCCGCTGACGACGCCCCGCCCGCCGCGCCTTCGACCCTCTCGCCGGCTTCGGGCCGTTCGGTGATTTCGAGCCCTTGCCCGCCTTCCGGCTGCGCGCCCGCCGCGCCGCGGCACGGCCGCCGACGGGTGCACCGGGAGCGCCGGGATCACTGTGTCCGGCGCCGGCGGCCTGGGCCTGACCGGTCCCGGCATCGCCGTGCGTATCGGGCAGGTTCACCGCCATCGTCGCTGCTCCACCTCTCCGGCTGGGGGAACCTGCACGCTACGCCACCCACGAAGCCACGCGAAATCGGGCATTTACCCGCGGCAGACATCACGCCCCGGGCGTGGGGGCTCCGCCATGCTCTCTGCGGTGGGCGAGTCCGGAGGCGATCTCCTGGAGATCCCGCCGGTGCTCGGGAAGGCCCGGGAACGCCCCGGAAGGGCCGAGAGGACCCGGGAACACCCCGGGAACGCCCCGGGGGACGCCACGGCGGGTTCGTCAGCCCGCGACGTTCTGGCCGGTCACCGCATCGCTGGCGATCTTCTCGTGGTGCCGGATGACCTCGGCGATGATGAAGTTGAGGAACTTCTCCGCGAACACAGGGTCCAGGTGCGCCCCGGCGGCCAGCTCCCGCAGGCGCTTGATCTGGTCGCGCTCCCGCGCCGGGTCGGCCGGGGGCAGCTTGTGCTCGGCCTTGAGCCGGCCGACCCGCTGGGTCGCCTTGAACCGCTCGGCCAGCATGTGGACCACCGCGGCGTCGATGTTGTCGATGCTCTCGCGCAGGCTGGTCAGTTCGGCCCGCACGGCATCGTCGATCCCCTTGGGCAGTCCGGTATCGGGGGTCGTGGGGTGATCCGTCATCGGGGCGGCTCCGCGGCTCTCTGGTTGGTGGGCACCCGGCCGTCCGAGGCCGGGGATCAGGCCCGGGCAAATCTAACAGGGCGCCCGGTCCGGATCCGCACCATTTGGCGTATCCGTCCACGATCCGGACAGCGTACGGACCGACGGCCGCCTCCGACCCCCGAGCCCGCCGGTTCGCTGCCGCGGCACCCCCGGGCGCTTCTTGTGATCCGCCCCCGGCCTGCCCGTAGTCTGGTGCGCGGCATGACCGGAAGTGACGACTCAGCAGTTCCTCAGTGATGGAGGTACCGATCGTGGCAACCACTCGCACCGCACGCACCGCTTGGGAAGGCAACCTGCTCGACGGCAAGGGCCAGGTGACCTTCGCCTCGTCCGGCATCGGCGAGTACCCGGTCTCCTGGCCGGCCCGGGCCGAGGAGCCGAACGGCAAGACCAGCCCGGAGGAACTCATCGCGGCCGCGCACTCCGCGTGCTTCTCGATGGCCCTCTCGCACGGACTGGCCGGCGCCGGCACCCCGCCCACCAAGCTCGACACCCAGGCCGATGTCACCTTCCAGCCTGGCACCGGCATCACCGGCATCCACCTGACCGTCACCGGCGAGGTACCCGGCCTGGACGAGGCCGGCTTCGTGAAGGCCGCCGAGGACGCCAAGGCGAACTGCCCGGTCAGCCAGGCCCTGACCGGAACGACCATCACCCTCACGGCCAAGCTGGCCTGAACCCCCGACGCTTCGCCAGGGCCGCGACCACAGAGCGTTGCGGCCCGGCCGGACGGCGCGTTCCCGGCGCTCGACTAGCGCCCTGGGGCGCACTGTGGAAGCACGCGCCCCTGGTGCACATCATGTGATGTGCACCAGGGGCGTCCGCATGTACCGCCACACATGATCGGAAAGCGGGCGAATCACCCTGGCGGCGGTTACCGCGCGTTGCCGCCGCGTCCTATGATCGGCCGCAACGCCCTGTTCTTCACGCGGATCCCCACCCGAGCGCTCCTCCGCGAGCGCTCCACACCGGACTGCGAGGACCTCGACAGAGTGCGGGAGCCGGCCGCCGCAGTTCCGGGCGACCGGCCGGACCAGCGTCAAGCGTCAGCAGCGGACGGGAGCATGCCGTGCCGGGCCAGAACGAGGGGGCCGACGCACACCGCCCAGGCGTGCGGCACGAGGAACCGCAACACCGCCGCCGCCTCCGGTCTCCGATCCTCCGCCCCGCCAACGGCAGCGCCACCAACAGCGGCCCCGGCAACGGCAGCTCCCGCAACGACAGCCCGACCAACGGCGCGGCCGTCGGCACCGCGCTGGACGACACCCGCGGAACCACCGTCGATGCCGTCGACACCGTGAACGGCAACCCTCCTCTGGTTCTGCCACAGGCTCCACCCGGCACCGGCACCGAGGACACGGAGAGCGCGGGTGGCGTGGGCGGTGCGGGTGGCGTGGGCGGCGTGGGCGGCGTGGGCGCTGCCGGCGTCGTCCTCTGCCCGACCTGCTCGGCCCCGCTCGCCACTGGCACGCACCGGCCCGCCGACGTGGTGGACGTGTCGGCCGGGGGAACCGATCGGCTGCTGGCCGCGCTGAGCGCGAGCGAGTCCCGGTTCCGCGCCGCCTTCTGCGACGCCGGCATCGGCATGGCCCTGATCGACCCCGAGGACCGGATCATCGAGGTCAACCCCGCCTTCGCCGCCCTGATCGGCTGCGGGGTCGGCGAACTGGTCCGCACCCACATCCGTGAGGTCATCGACCCGGAGGGCATGCCGGACCGGCTCTTCCCCGAGCTGGTCCGCGGCGAGCGCGAACGGCTCCGTGTGGAGAAGCAGCTCAGGCACCGCGAGGGCCACACGGTCTGGAGCAAGGTGACCATCTCGCTGATCCGGGACGGCTCGGGCAGTCCGCTCTACACCCTCGCGATGGTCGAGGACATCACCGAGCAGCGCCGGCTCGGCGACCGCCTGGAGTACCAGGCCCTGCACGACCCGCTGACCCGGCTTCCCAACCGGACGTTCTTCTTCGAACGGCTCGACGCCGCCTGCCTCGCGGTGACGGGCGGCCCGATGGGCGGGAGCGGCGGCACGGTTGGCGGCACGGGCCCGGGTTCGGGCCCCGGCGGGGCCTCCGGGGCGGCTGCACCCGCCGCCGGGACGGGTGCCTCGGCGGTGGGTGGAGCCGGAGTGGGTGCCTCGGCGGCGGACGGCCGCCGGGTGGGCGTCTGCTACCTGGATCTCGACGGCTTCGCCGCGATCAACGAGACCCTCGGCCACCACATCGGCGATCAGTTGCTGATCGCCGTCGCCACCCGGCTGCGACGCGGGTTCTCCGAACGCAGCGCCCACCTGGTGGCCCGGATGGGCGGCGACGAGTTCGCCGTCCTGGTGACCGACAGCCGGGGCAGCGACCAGCTGACCGAGCTGGCCGCCCGGATCCTCGAAGCGCTGGAGCGCCCCTTCGACGTGGCCGGGCACCGGCTGGTGGTGACCGCCAGCATCGGCGTCGTCGAACGCTCGGTGGACGAGACCACGCCGACCGACCTGGTCAAGGACGCCGACGCCACCCTCTACTGGTCCAAGGCGGACGGTCGGGCCCGCTGGACCCTCTACGACCCGGACCGGGGCGCCCATCAGCTGACCCGCCAACTGCTCACGACCGCACTCCGCCCGGCTCTGGAACGCGGCGAGTTCACCATCGAGTACCAGCCCCTCGTCGGGCTCGCCGACGGGGCGGTGCACGGCGCTGAGGCTCTGGTCCGCTGGCGTCACCCGCGCTACGGAACGCTCTCCCCGGACCGCTTCATCCCGCTCGCCGAGGAGTCCGGCGCGATCGTGCCACTCGGCAAGTGGGTGCTGGAGGAGTCCTGCCGCCAGGCACACCGCTGGCTCACCGAGTTTCCCGACACCGAGACCTTTGTGAGCGTCAATCTGGCCGCCCGCCAGATCTGGGACTCGGACGTGGTCGCCGACGTGGCACAGGCGCTCGACAGCACCGGCCTGCCGGCCCGGCTGCTGCAACTGGAGATCACCGAGAGCGCGTTGCTGGGCCCCGGCGGGCGACCGCTGCAGGCTCTGCAGGCACTCGCCGACATGGGCGTCCGGATCGCGATCGACGACTTCGGCACCGGCTACTCCAACCTGGCGTACCTCTCCCGGCTGCCGGTGCACGTCCTGAAGCTGGACGGCACCTTCATCGAGGGGTTCCGCGACCCGGCCCCCGCCGGCCGGCCGGAACTCCCGGCGTTCAACTCCCGCCGGAGCGACGCCGACGAGCAGATCGTCGGCGCGATGGTGCAGCTGGCGCACACCCTCGGCCTGACCGTCACCGCCGAGGGGATCGAGAGCGCGGCCCAGGCCGAACGGCTGCGGCTGACCGGCTGCGACACCGCCCAGGGCTGGTACTTCGCCCGGCCCGGCGAGGCCGAACTCGTCGCGGCCATACTCCGTGAGAGCCGCCCGGGGTCGGACGAGCGCCCGGCGGCGGCCGAGCAGTAGGGGCTCGCCCGCCGGGCTCCGCCGACTGTGCTGCCGGTGAGGCGTAGGGGGCTGCCCGGTCTGCCCCTACGCCCCCACCGCCGCCGCTACGGGCCTTACGCCCCGGTCAGCCCGTAGGCCTGGGCGATCAGTCCGTACGAGCGGTAGCGGGCCTCGTGGCCGTGGATGTGCGAGGTGACCATCAGCTCGTCCACGCCGGTCCGCTTGCGCAGCGCCTCCAGGCCGTCGGCCACCTCTCCGGGCGAGCCCAGGACGACATTGCCCAGCCAGTCGTCGACGAAGTCCGCCTCCAGCGGGCTGTACGGGTAGGCCTCGGCCTCCTCCGGGGTGGGGATCGGGCCCGGGTTTCCGCGCCGCAGCCGGAGCATCCCGAGCGCCGCCGAGCGGGCCAGCCTGCGGGCGGACGCCTCGTCGTCGGCCGCGACCGCGCTCACGCCGATCAGGGCGTACGGCTCGTCGAGCACGGCCGAGGGGCGGAAGGACGAGCGGTAGAGGTCGAGGGCCGGGATGGTGTTGGCGCCGCTGAAGTGGTGGGCGAAGGCGAATGGAAGGCCGAGCCGGCCGGCCAGCTGGGCGCTGAAGCCGGACGAGCCGAGCAGCCAGACCGGCGGACGTCCGTCGCCCTTCGGAACGGCCGTGAGCCGGGCATACGGGTGGCCGGCCGGGAAGTCACCGTCCAGGAAGTGGGTCAGCTCGGCCAGCTGCTGGGGAAAGTCGTCGGCCCCCTCGGCCAGGCCTCGACGCAGGGCCCGGGCGGTGGCGGGGTCGGTACCGGGGGCGCGGCCGAGCCCGAGGTCGACACGGCCGGGGTGCAGCGCCTCCAGCAGGCCGAACTGCTCGGCGATCGCCAGCGGGGCGTGGTTGGGCAGCATCACCCCGCCCGAACCGAGCCGGAGCGTCGTGGTGTGGGCTCCGAGGTGGGCCAGGAGGACGGCCGGGGTGGAACTGGCGACGCCCGGCATGCCGTGGTGCTCGGCGACCCAGAAACGGTGGTAACCCCACTCCTCCGCGCTGCGGGCCAGGGTCGTGGTCGCTGCCAGAGCCTCGGACGGGGTGTAGCCGACACCGACGGTGGCCAGGTCCAGGATGGAGAGCGGCGCGGGTGCCGTGCCGCGGACGGTGCCGCGGATCGCCGCGCCGGTCTGCGGCTCGGGCCCGCGCTCCTGCTGGTCCTCGGTGGTCATGCCGTCCGCCCTTCTGGCCGCCCTGGCGGCCGCTCCTGTGGCCGTCGTGGTGGCCGTCCTCGTGGCCATCGCCATCGCCGTCTTCGCCGCCGTGTTCGCGGCCGTGTTTGTGGCCGTGTTCGCGGCTGCCTCGAACGACCGTGTCCTTGGCCGGCGGTCGCTGCTGCCGACGGACGTCAACCACGCCGCCGGTCCGGGTGTTCCCGGCTCCCGGAGCCCGGTCTCGTTCGCCGCTGCCCGGCGCGCCGACTCGTCGCGCGCCGTGCGCCGTGCCGCCGTGCGGGCGTGCGGGCGTGCGACGAGCCGGCATGCGACGAGCCGCCTACCGACCGTTCGGCTGACTCAGAGCCAGCAGGCGGACACGCGTGGCGACTTCACGCCAGCGCGGGAAGTCGCCAGCCACAGGGCTCGCGATCAGCGCCCGGCGTCCGGCAGGCTAGGGAGCAGAGCGGATCACCCAACCGGATCCGTCCTCACCAGCAAGGTCATCGGGCTGGACCAGCGCCGATCGATCCCCACGAACCCCCGGAGCGGCACCCCGCCCCGGGGGTTCGCGCCTTTGTGAGGCCTGGCACAGCCGGGGTGCTTCATGGCATGAAAAGTCGAGGCGCTAGCGTTAACCCCTGCAGCCATCTGCTCCCCCGGGCAGCCTGGAGGGAGTCGGACCTTGGACATCTCAGCGGTGATCGGATCCTCATGGATCTGCGCCCTGGCGCTCTTCGCCGTACTTGGCGACGCCTTTCTCCCCTTCATCCCCAGCGGGACGCTGGTCATCCTGGCCGTGCTCAATACGGCACAGATAGACGGTGCGCCACTGCTGCTGGGGCTCGGCGTGGCGGTGGCCTCCTTCCTCGGGGACCTGCTACTCCTGCGGCTCGCCCGCCGCGGCGCCCCTTCGGTGCAGCGACGACTCGAACACCGCCCCAAGCTGGCGGCCAGCGTGGCCCGGGTCCAGCAGGCGCTGGACGGGCGGACCACCGGGGCGGCCGCCGCGATGGTGGTCGTCGCACGGTTCGTGCCGGCCGGGCGCACCGTCCTCGACCTGGCCATCGGCCACTCCCCCGCCCAGCCGCACCGATTCCTCCGCTGGTCCGCGCTGGCCGCACTGATCTGGGCCGCCTACATCGTCACGCTGGGCTGGCTCAACAGCCACTGGTTCGACACCGCCTGGCTGAGCCTCGCGGTCTCCTGCACTGCCGCCACTGCGGTCAGCACGACGATCGCCCGGATCGTTCGTCGCCACCGCCGGCTCGCCACCATCTGACGCCCCGGCGGTTCTCCGCCCGCAGGCCGTCGACACACCCGGCGACGCACCCGAGCAGCCACGGGACGGGTGGGAGCCGCGCGTCACAGGACGGCAACAGAAGGCCTGTCATCGCAGCCCCTGGGCACGCATTCTGCGTATTGACTGTCAACGGACCTCGGCACCTTGGTGCCCCCTGCGTCCGCGTAACATGCTAAAAGCAGAAAATCATCAATTGCCTGATTTGACCGGTACGGCCCACGGACGCCATCACCACCCGGCCAGCGGCACCCAGGGGAGACCATGACCAGCATCTCGCGCAGGACCGTGCTCAGTGCCACCGCCGCGACTGTGGCCCTCGGCGCAGTGACGGCGTGCTCCAGCGGCGGATCGGGCTCGGGGTCGGATTCAGGGTCGAGCACCGCCCCCAGCCCGGGCGGAAGCAGTGCAGGCAACGGGCCGACGGGCAGCGGCTCTCCGAGCACGGGTGCACCCAAGGGGACGCCGATCGGCGACGGTTCCACCTCCGACACCGGCCCCCAGCCGAACCAGCCGAAGGCGGAGAAGCTCAAGCCCGGTGAGCGTCCGCCGCAGTTCGTGGTGTTCTCCTGGGACGGCGCCGGCGCCACCGACGACGGCCAGTTCCCCCGCTTCCTCAAGCTGGCCGAGGAGCACAAGGCCTCGATGACCTTCTTCCTCTCCGGGATCTACACCCTCCCGAAGGGAAAGTCCGACCTGTACCACCCGCCGAAGCACTCGGTCGGCGCGTCGGACATCCCGTACCTGTCGGACGGCGCGGTCAAGAACACGATCAAGCTGATCAGCCAGGCCTGGCTGGCCGGACACGAGATCGGCACCCACTTCAACGGGCACTTCTGCTCGACCCGCTCGGACGGCAACGGCGTCAACAAGTGGACCCCGGAAGACTGGCAGAGCGAGATCGACCAGGCGATCGGCTTCGTCACCCAGTGGCGGACCAACACCGGCTTCACCGACGTCGACCCGCTCCCCTTCGACTACAAGAAGGAGCTCATCGGCGGCCGCACCCCGTGCCTCGAAGGGCAGAAGGCCCTGCTGCCGACCGCGGCCAAGATGGGCTGGAAGTACGACGCCAGCTCTTCCGGCGGCCAGCAGATATGGCCGCAGAAGGTGCAGGACGGCAAGGTCTGGGACTTCCCGCTGCAGAGCATCCCGTTCCCGGGCCACACCTTCCAGGTCCTGTCGATGGACTACAACATCCTGGCCAACCAGTCGGCCGGCAGCACCAAGGGCGACCCGGCCAAGTACAACGACTGGCGCACCCAGGCCAGGGACGCCTATCTGGCCGGGTTCGACCGCGCCTACAACAGCAACCGCGCGCCGTTCTTCATCGGCAACCACTTCGAGCAGTGGAACGGCGGCATCTACATGGACGCCGTCGAGGAGGCCCTGAAGACCATCGCGGGCAAGCCGGACGTCCGGCTGGTCTCCTTCCGGCAGCTGGTCGACTGGCTGGAGGTGCAGGACCAGTCCACGATCCGCAAGCTGCGCTCGCTGAATGTGGGGCAGGCGCCGACCGGCGGGTGGGAGTCCTTCCTCGGTACCGCCGGCTGAGCAGGGCGCACAGCTCCCGCCGTCAGGGGAGGCCGTGACGGACCATCGGGTGAGGCCGTGCCGGACCGGCCCGCGTGGCCGTGCCGGGCCGGCCGACGAGGCCGCCACCCCCCGCAAGCAACCCGCCCAGCCGGTACCCGCAGCTGCTATCCGGCGGCAGGCCCGGTACCGAGGAGGCGCTGCACCACGGCCTCGGCGCCGGCCCGTCCCCAGAGGATCGAGTAGTGGTTGGTGTCGGGCACCGGCGACGCCGCCACCACCCGGGCCGGATCCAGGCCTGCCATCGCGATCCGCTTGTCGTCGTAGAGGCCCTGCGGCTCGTCAAGCAGGCCGCGTTCCGCCCACAGCAGTTCACCGGGGCATGGCAGCCGGTGCACCGCAGCGGCCGCGTCCTGGTCCAGCAGGACCTGCACGCCGTCGGTCTGCACCGCCTCCAGGACGCAGGAGGAACGCAGTCCGGGCTCGGTGCCGATCAGATCGCGCTGGGTGTACGCGTCGATCTCCTCCGACCAGTCGGCGTTGAAGGCCGGGTGCTGCTGCCAGAACGCGCGGTAGGCGGCGCGGTCCGGGAAGGTCATCGACAACCGGGCCAGGGCCGGGCCGAGCACTGCGGCCAGGGCCTCCTCCTCCCGGACGCCCTCCGGCAGCGGGAAGCTGACCGCACCGTCGACCAGCACCACGCGGCTGACCAGCCCGGGGTGTCGCACCGCCGTCAGCGCCGTGATCCAGGCACCCATCGAGTGCCCGACGACCAGCACCGGCCCCAGGTCGAGCGCGGTGATCAGGGCGGCCATGTCGTCCGCGTGCCGGGCCAGGCCGTACGGGCCGCCCACGGTCCGGCTGGCTCCGCGTCCACGCAGGTCGGGCGCGAGCAGCGTGGCCCGGCCGGCGAGCCGGCGGGCGACCTCGAACCAGGCGAGGCCGTTGGCGGTGATGCCGTGCACCGCCACGACGGTCGGCGCCCCGGGCACGGTGGCGGGCCAGCGCAGCACCGCCAAGTCCCCGCCGGGAACGGGGACCGTCAGCTGCTGGGGCTGCGGAAGTGACTGGCTCACGCGGGGCTACCTCCTGTGGGGCGGGCACTGGGGGCACCGGCGCGGCCGGCGGCCCGGGCCGACCGGCTGGAGCGGGCGGCGCGGATGCGGGCAGGCAGTCTAGCCAGGCCGCCGGGCAGCAGGTAGACCACGGCGACGAAGAGACCACCCAGCAGGAAGAGCGGCTGGGAGAGCGGGACACGCAGGACCGCGGGCAGGCCGGCGATGGCCTCGCTGTTGGCGAGGTCGCCGAGCCGGTGACCTGCCCAGGTGTAGATGACGCCGCCGAGCAGCGGCCCCCAGCGGGTGCCGGATCCGCCGAGGACGACCATGACCAGCAGTGAGAGCGTGGCGTCGGAGGTGGCGGCCTGCGGAGTGGCCCCACCGGTCAGCAGGAGGTAGACCACCCCGCCCACCGCGGCGAGGGCTCCGGCGAGGACGAAGGCGATCAACTTGTAGCCGTAGGGGCGGAGTCCGAGCACCTCGACCCGGCGCTCGTTCTCCTTGATGCCCTCCCAGACCCGCCCGGTCGGGGAGCCGACGGCCCAGTGGACCGCGGCCAGGGTAAGCACCAGGTAGGCGACGGCGATCCAGTAGAGGTTGGCGGTGTTCTCGATGCCCAGGAAGGCGGAGGGCAGGTGGTCGGCCGGCGCGGACCGGCCCTCCTCGCCGCCGGTGATGCCGCCGGGGTTGCGCTGGACGAGGATCGAACCGGCCTGCGCGAAGGCCAGGGTGACCATGGAGAACCCGATGCCCGTGACGCGGAGGCTGACCGAGCCGAGCAGCAGGGCCATCACGACGGCACAGGCGACGCCGAAGAGCGCCGATGCGGCGAACGGCAGTTGGAGCTCCAGCATGCCGAGGTTGGTGGCGTAGAGGCCGGTCGCGAAGTAGAGAGCGTGGCCGAAGGAGAGCAGTCCGGTACGGCCGAGCAGGAGGTCGTAGCCGGTGGCGAGGGCCCCGTAGAGCAGGCACAGGGCGATGAGTTGGAGGCTTCCGGGGCTGCCGAGCGGGCCGTCGAGCAGTCCCGGGACGGGAAGCGCACTGTATGGGGCGACAAGGAGCAGGATCAGCAGAGCGATCGGCCACCAGCGTAGCCCTCGGTGCACCACTGTCGAGCGCTCAGTGATTGATTCACCTGTTCGAGGGATGGCGCCGGCCTCGCCCGTCCGTCCAGAATGTCTCTCGGCAGGGCTGGTGTCAGTCCCCCCTGCTGAAGTGGCGGCAGTGCGGTCGGCCGCGGTGCCACCGGTGCTCGTGGTGGGGGTGTCGGTGCTCACGCGAGCCTCCCGGTGAGTCCGCGGGGTCGTACGAGGAGCAGTACGGCCAGCAGGACGACGACCGACAGGTCGCCGAGGCCCGCAGCGGTGTAGTAGTTGGCGAACTGCTGGACGAGGCCGACACAGACCGAGGCCACGGCGGCCCCGGTGACGGAGCCCATGCCGCCCATCACGACAACAACAAAGGCGAAGATGAGCAGGCTGGTCCCCTGGCCGGGGTTGACCGAGCCGAAGTAGAGGCCGCCGAGGGCACCGCCGAGAGCGGCGGCGGCGCCACCGATGGCGAAGACGAGGGTGAACGCCTTGCGGACGTCGATGCCGAGCGCCGTGACCATGGCCCGGTCCTCGACGCCGGCGCGGACGATCAGCCCGTAGCGGGTACGGGCGAGGAACAACCGAAGAGCGAGCAGCAGCAGGGCCGCCGCGGCCACCAGCACGAAGCGGTTGACCGGGACGGTCGCACCGAACAGGTGCCAGGTGCCGGAGAGCAGCTCCGGCTCCGGGAAGGGGCGGGCGTCCGCGCCCCAGATGCCCATCAGGAGAGCGGGCACGGCCAGCCCGACGCCGACGGTGGCGAGGATCTGGTCGCGCGGCCGGCTGTAGAGCGGCCGGATCAGGAAGAGCTCCAGTAGGACGGCGGCGGCCGTCCCGACCAGCGTGCCGAAGGGCACGGCGAGCCAGAACGGGAAGCCGGCCTCCGCACCGGCCCACCAGGTGGCATAGGCGCCGATGGAGAGCAGGGCGCCGTGCGCGAAGTTGAGCACGTCCATCAGTCCGAAGATCAGCGAGAGACCGGAGGCCACCAGGAAGTACAGCGCACCCAGACCGAGCCCGGTAAAGGTAAGGAGGACGATCGTGTCCATCAGGGGTTCACCTCCGTGGTGACGGCAGGGCCGGCCGGGGCCTGGCCGGCCACCGGGGAGCCGGCCACCTGACGGCCGGCGGCCGTGGTGCCGGCCGCCGGGGATCCGGTCACCGCGGGACCGGATCCGGGTCGGCGGCCACCGACGCCCAGCAGGCGGCGAGCCGCCTCCTCGTCGGCCAACAGCTCGACGGTGTCGCCCCGGTGGGCGGTGCGGCCGTCGGCCAGCACCGCGCAGGTACCGGCGAGCCGGCGAACGAGGGCGAGGTTCTGCTCGACCAGGAGAACGGGTACGGCCTCGGCCGCGCGTGCCAGCACGTCGGCCACCTCGGCAACGATCTTCGGCGCCAGGCCCTTGGTGGGCTCGTCGGCGATGATCAGCCGGTTGCGGTTGAGCAGGGTCCGCCCGATCGCCAGCATCTGCTGCTGGCCGCCCGAGAGGGTTCCGGCCAATTGGGCGGCCCGCTGCTTGAGTTCGGGAAACAGTTCATGGACAAGGCGGTAGGCCGGCTCGGCGTCGTGGTCCCGCTCAGCCAGCCGCAGATTCTCGGCGACCGTGAGGCCCGCGAAGATCCCGCGGTCCTCAGGGGCGTACCCGATGCCCTGACGGACCACGAGGTGTGTGGGCAGAGAGGAGAGTTCGGCACCCGCGAACAGGACGCTGCCGGTGCGCGGCACCAGGCCCATCACGGCCTTGACCGTGGTGGTCTTGCCGGCGCCGTTGCGCCCGAGTAACGCGGTGACCCCGGTCGGCGCCACGTCGAAGTCGACCCCGTGCAGGATGTGCAGTCCGTTGACGACCACCCGCAGATCGCGAACGGAGAGGAGGGCCCCGACAGAAGCCGCTGCTCCGGAGGACGCAGCGAGCCCGGCGGTATCAGCGGCACCACCCGGCCCGCCGACAACAACACCGGAGGAGGCAGCGGGGATAGAAGAGTCGGTCACAGCGCCTCGCCCAGGTAGGCCTGCTGCACGGTGACATCCGCCATGACTGCTTCAGGGGTGTCCAGCGCGAGCAGGGTGCCGTGGTGCATCACGGCCAGGCGGTCGGCCAGGCCGAGCAGGACGTCCATGTGGTGCTCCACCATCAGTACGGTGCGGCCGAGGTCGCGGTGCACCGAGCGGATGAGCTCGGTGAGGGCCGGTACCTCCTCCGCGCTGACCCCGGCCATCGGCTCGTCCAGCAGGATCAGCCGCGGGTCGGAGACGAGCAGGACGGCGAGTTCGAGCTTGCGCTTCTCACCGTGGGAGAGCGCACTCGCCAAGGTGTCTGCCCGGTGCGCGAGTTCGGTGCGTTCCAAGGTCTCGGCCACCTGGTCCGCGTAGCGGTCGGCGCGGCGCCAGATCCGGTACGAGGCCCGCGGCCCGGACGCGGCCTGGGCTGCCAGCCGGACGTGGTCGGCCACCGTCATGCCCGGCCAGAGGGAGGAGGTCTGGAAGGTGCGGCCGAGCCCGCGGCGCGCCCTGGCGTGAACGGCCTCGGCGGTGATGTCGGTGCCGTCGAGTTCGAGGGTGCCGTGGCTCGCCGGGTAGATACCGGAGATCAGGTTGAAGAGGGAGGTCTTGCCGGCACCGTTGGGCCCGATGAAGGCGATGAACTCGCCTTCCCCGACCGAGAAGGAGACGTCTTCGACGATCGGCACACCGCGGACGGACCAGCCGAGGCCGGTGAGCCGCAGCACCGGCGTGCCCGTGGAGGACGAGGACGCGACCCCGGCGGATGACGCCGTGGCCCCGGCCGGCGAGGACGCGACCCCGGTGGGCGAGGGCGTGCCCATCGCGGACGAAGCAGGACCGGGCATCGGGATCAGCCTGCCATCGGGGTGATCGGGGGCGCCGCCTCGTCCGCGGTCAGCGTCTTCTCCACGGTCGGCCTGGCGGCGGCGCCGGTGCCGGTCAGCCGGACCTGGAACATCGGCTGGAGCAGGGCGTGGTCCTCGGCACGCACCGTGGCCCGGCCCTTCACCCCGTCGAAGCTCCAGCCCTCCAGCGACTTGACCAGCGCCGAAGTGTCGTCGGCCGAACCGTGGTTGGCCTCGATCGCGTGCACGATCATCTGGGCGGCGGTGAAGCCGTCGGGGGTGAAGATGTCGGACTTGCCACCGCCGGCGACGACGGCTTCGTCCATGGCCTTCTCCACCGGGGTGCCGGCGGCGCCGCCGAAGTAGTGGTCGAGGAAGGAGATCTTTTCGCCCGCCGGGCCGAAGAGCGGATAGGAGGCTGCGAGGTCGAGGCCGGTGACGACCTTGGTCTCGGCGAACACGTCCTGCTGGTTCAACGCCGTCCACAGGGCCGACGAGGTGTCGCCGGCCCAGGCGACGAACAGCAGGTCGGGCTTGGCCGTCTTGGCCTGGGTGGCGAACGGGGTCAGATCGGTCGCGCTCGGCGGGGCGAGCACCGCGTCGACCGTGGCGCCCTGCACGCCGAGCACGGCCTTGACGGCGGCCACGTTGGCCTGCCCGAAGGCGTTGTCCTGAGCGAGCACGGTGACCTTCTTGCCCTTGGCGTCACCGATGAACGAGGCCGCGGTCCTGATGTCCTGGTAGGACTGGCGGCCGGAACGGAAGGTGTACTTGTTCAACCCGGTGATCTTGTCGGCAGCGGCCGGGCCGCTGATGAAGAGCACCTTGTTCTGCGCAGCGATCGGGCCGACCTGGAGGGCGACTCCCGAAGCGGTGGAACCGGCGAGGATCTTGTGCCCCTTGCCGATCAGGTCCTTGGCGGCCGACACCGCCTTCGCCGGGTCACCCGCATCGTCCTGCTCCTCGAACTCGACCTTGTGCCCGTCAACCGCACCGGTGCCCTTGGTCGCGTAGTTCAGGCCGGCCTTGAAGCCCTCCAGGTACTGCTTGCCGTACGCGGCCAGCGGCCCGGTCTTGGAGTAGACCAGGCCGACCTTGACCGGGCTCTTGGAGCCGCCACCGTCCGCCGCGGTGGTGCCCGCCGTGCCGGCCTTGGCACAGCCCGCCGCGAGGAGGGCGCAGGCCGCGATCGCGGCAAGTCTGCGACCGGGGCCGGCGGCTGCCTTGCGGGCGGGGCCGGCAGCTCCGGCTGCGCCCGCGGGGGCACCGGAGGCGGTCCTGGTGAGTGCTGTCGAGCTGCGCATGGTGACCGACTCCTGGGGGTGCTGCGGGGGTGGATGCCGGAACCGTAGGTGTGGCGCGAAGGCTGCAACATGTGCCCGGTCGACGTATCAGCCCGCCCGGATATGGCTGTGCCCGCCATATCGCCGCACCCGCGGCCCGCCGACGGTCGCCCGGTGTGGGCGGCCGCCACGGGTCCGCGTAGGTGCGTGGCGGCGGCCGCCATGGCACGGGCAGGCCGCCCACGGTGACGGTGGTGGCGGACGAGGCGCTCCCCTCCCTCCACCCATCCCGTTCACCCACACCCCCTCACGAGGTGACCCCTTGGACAAGGTCCTGGACTCCGCCGCCGCCGCGGTCGGGGACATTCCCGACGGAGCGGTGCTGGCCGTCGGCGGCTTCGGCCTCTGCGGCATCCCCAGCACCCTGATCGGCGCCCTGGCCGCCTTGGACACCACCGGCCTGCGGGTGGTGTCCAACAACTGCGGGGTGGACGACTGGGGGCTCGGCCTGCTGCTGCGGGCCGGGCGGATCGCCCGGATGACCTCCTCCTACGTCGGCGAGAACAAGGAGTTCGCCCGGCAGTACCTCTCCGGCGAGCTGGAGGTGGAGCTGACGCCGCAGGGCACCCTCGCCGAGCGGCTGAGGGCAGGGGGCGCCGGCATCCCGGCGTTCTTCACCCCCGCCGGGGTCGGCACCCAGGTCGAGGAGGGCGGGCTGCCCTGGCGGTACGGCGCGGACGGCTCGGTGGCACAGGCCTCACCGCCGAAGGAGGTCCGGGAGTTCGGCGGCCGCCGCTACCTGCTGGAGGAGGCCATCACGGCCGACTTCGCCCTCGTCCGCGCCAAGGTGGCGGACCGGCACGGCAACTGCGTCTTCCACGCCGCCGCCCGGAACTTCAACCCGCTCTGCGCGGCGGCCGGCCGGATCACCCTGGTCGAGGCGGACCGGATCGTCGAGCCCGGCGAACTGGGCCCCGACGCCGTCCACCTCCCCGGCGTGTACGTCGACCGGGTGGTCGCCGCCGATCCCGCGGACCGCCGCGTCGAGCGCCGGACCGTCCGCACCGCACTCCAGGAGGCCTGACCGCTATGACCGCCGAGACGAGGGCCGGCATGTCCGCCGGCATGTCCGCAGTGGCGCACACCCACCCCACGGAGGCACCCACCCCGCTCACCCCCGTAAGAACACCCACCCCCGGACACGCACCCGACCCCCGCAGCGCACTCGACCCCCGCAGCGCACTCGCCGCGCGGGCCGCCCGCGAGCTGCGGGACGGCCAGTACGTCAACCTGGGCATCGGCCTGCCGACCCTGATCCCCGATCACCTTCCGCCCGGCGTCCACGTGGTGCTGCACTCGGAGAACGGCATCCTGGGTGTCGGCCCGTACCCGGAGGACGGGGCCGAGCACCCCGATCTGATCAACGCGGGCAAGGAGACCGTGACGGTCGCCGCCGGGGCCTCGTACTTCGACTCCGCGTTCTCGTTCGGAATGATCCGGGCTGGTCGGATCGACGTCTCGCTGCTGGGGGCGATGCAGGTCTCGGCCGCCGGGGATCTCGCCAACTGGATGATCCCGGGCAAGATGGTCAAGGGCATGGGCGGCGCCATGGATCTGGTGCACGGCGCCCGGCGGCTGATCGTCGTCATGGAGCACACGGCGAAGGACGGCTCGCCGAAGATCGTCGACGATCTCTCGCTTCCGGCGACCGGCCGACGGGTCGTCGACCGGATCGTCACCGATCTGGCGGTCATCGACGTCACACCGGCCGGACTGCGCCTGGTGGAGACGGCCCCGGGGGTGGGATTCGAAGAGGTCCGAGCGGCGACGGGGGCGCGCCTTCTGCCGATCGGCTGAGACGACAGCCCAAGCGGCACGCGTGCGATGGCACGCAGCAGAGACACGAACAGGGACACGCAACAGCAACCCCGGCGGCGGCATGCAGCAGGGACCCGAAGGCCGGACTGCCCGCGCGGCGGTCCGGCCTTCGCGCATTCTTTCGACGGACCCGGGAATGCCCGGACACGAATCCACCCCAATAGCACCGTCGGCGACCGGAATGGCCGGGAACCGTCATATCTTCATGCTTGCGCAATGATCATTTCCCAGATCGGTTGCGATCACGCCTGCGCTCCGGGAGAGTTGGGGAAGCCAAGGGTCCTGCACCCCCGGAGGGGAGTCCGGAGAACGAGCAGGGATCCCGCATTCGAGGTAGCCGCGCATCCATACAACAAAATCGATCGTACACGTTTTAATGATTGACGGCCCGGAAACTGCCTGGAAACAGCGCGGTTCACCGGGCGGTGTTCTGCTTCGAAAGCAAGGCTCTGGGGGGAGCGTTCGATCCCTGCGCGCGCAGCTCGCAGCGCGGGACTCAGGTCGCATACCCCCGGTCGGAGCACGCACGAACGGCCGGCACAAGCGGCCGGCCACGGGGGGAGCCACACATGATCAAGCTGTTCTCTCGACAGACGGACACCGAAGCCGGAACTGCCCCGGAAACGCCCGCCCCGCAGCCACCCGCCCCGAAGTCACCCACCCCGGCAATACCCGCTCCAAAAACAGCCACCTCGGAAACACCCGCTCCGGAAACCGTGGTCGAGGACGACCTTCGCTCCATACCGGTCCCCGAAGCCCCTTACGACTACGTCCACTTCAGCCGCCTGGCCGGCCCGGCCACCGCCCCCGAGGCCCTCGATGCATCCGAGGCCACCGAGGAGTCCGAGGCCTCCGCCGGCCCCTACCGCGTCCGCTACCGCAGCCTGCTGCGCCGCGAGCCGCATCGGATCCGGGCGGCGCTGCTCCTGCTGGCCGCGCCGCTGGTCGAGGCGGTGCTGCTCGTCTGGCTGCTGCTCCCCGGCCACTGGCCGGTCCGGCCGGGCGAGACGCACGCCTGGCTGCTGCTCGGCGACAAGGTGATGATCGGGATCATCGCGGTGGTCGAGGTGTTCCGGCTGGTCAACGTGGTCTCCAACACCCACGCCACCCTGGTCGCCTGCGACCCGGTACCGGTCACGCCCGAGGCGGGCACCCGGGTCGCGTTCATCACCACCTGCGTGCCGGGCAAGGAGCCGCCGGAGATGGTGCGCACCACGCTGACCGCCGCGTTGGCCGTCCGGCACGACGGTCCGTACGACGTCTGGCTGCTCGACGAGGGAAACGATCCTGCCATGCGCGCGCTCTGCGCCGAGCTGGGTGCGCGACACTTCAGCCGGCGCGGGGTCGAGCAGTGGAACCAGTCCAAGGGCCGGTTTCGCGCCAAGACCAAGCACGGCAACTACAACAGCTGGCTCCAGGCCCATGGCGGCGCCTACGACTTCTGGGTCTCGGTGGACACCGACCACGTCCCGCTGCCGGAGTTCTGCGAGCGGATGCTCGGCTACTTCCGCGACCCGGACGTCGCATTCGTGGTCGGGCCGCAGGTCTACGGGAACTACCGCAGCTCGGGGTCGGCGGTCACCAAGTTCTCGGAAAGCCAGCAGTTCCTCTTCCACGCGCTGATCCAACGGGCCGGGAATCGTTACGGCGCACCGATGTTCGTCGGCACCAACAACGCCGTGCGGATCAGCGCGCTGCAGTCGATCGGCGGCCTGTACGACTCGATCACCGAGGACATGGCGACCGGCCTGGAGTTCCACCGCCGCCGCAACCCGGCCACCGGCGCACGCTGGACGTCGGTCTATACGCCGGACGTGCTGGCGGTCGGTGAGGGGCCGTCGTCCTGGACCGACTTCTTCTCCCAGCAACTGCGCTGGAGCCGGGGCACCTACGAGACCCTGCTCACCCAGTACTGGCGGGCGGCGTGGCGGCTGTCGCCCGGCCGGCTGCTCAACTACACGCTGATGGTCTGCTTCTACCCGATGGCGGCGCTGACCTGGCTGCTCGGCGGGGTGTCGAGCGTGCTCTACCTGGGGTTCGGGGCGTCGGGCGTCCATGTGTCGTCCGAGATCTGGATGATGCTGTACAGCGACGCGGCCGCCCTCCAGGTGCTGCTCTACACCTGGAACCGGAAGCACAACGTGAGCCCGCACGAGCCGGCCGGGTCGTCCGGGGTGGCGGGGATGGTGATGTCGGCGCTCTGCGGGCCGATCTATGCAGCATCGTTTCTGCAGGCGGCACTTCGTCTCCGCAGCCGCTTCGTGGTGACGCCGAAGGGCGACTCGGCCAGCCCGGACCGGGTGGCGACGTTCCGGATCCACCTGTTCTGGGCGCTGGTGTTCGGCGGCGCGGTCACCGCCTCCTTCTTCACCGGCCACGATCACGTCGCCATGCGCGCCTGGGCCTGCCTGGCGTTCCTCCTCAGCGTGCTGCCGATGCTGGTGCTGGCCGCCGACGTCGTCCGGCGCCGCCGGGCCCGGCCGACGTCCACCCTCTCGGTCACCGGCACCGCGACGACGGCGACAGCCACGACATCGGCAACGGCACCAACGTCCGCACCGGCCACGCCACCGCCACCGGCATCAGCAACAGCCACGACGTCGGCGAAGGCAGCCACCACCGCCGCCACCGTCGTCCCCGCGCAGAGCCGTACCGAACCCGCCCCGGCGCCCACCATCACACGCTGAACCGAACCCGCAGCACGAGGGGACCAACACCGTGAAGATCCGCAACGCCGGCCGCACCAGGCGTTTCGCCCTCGGCAGCACGGTCGCGCTGACCGTCGCCGGGATGAACGCGCCGGCCGTGCTCGGCTTCGCCGACGCGCAGTACCACGACTACGTGATCAACCGCCCCGAGTACAAGGCCGAGTACGGCCACTGGCAGACCGTCGTCCTCCCCGCCGAGTTCCGGATCAACGCCATCCACGCCAGCCTGCTGCGCACCGGAAAGGTCCTGATCATCGCCGGTTCCGGCAACGACCAGCGCAGCTTCGACGCCGGCAGCTTCAAGAGCGTGCTCTGGGATCCGGCCAAGAACACGTACAAGCTGATCCCGACCCCGGCCGACATGTTCTGCGGCGGGCACACCGCGCTGCCCGACGGACGGTTGCTGGTGGCGGGCGGTACCCAGCGGTACGAGGCGCTGGACGGAGCGGTGAAGAAGGCGGCGGGCACCATGCGGGTGCGCAACGAGAACCCGGACGCGGCCCGGACGTTCCCCAAGGGCACCGTGTTCACGGCCCCGAACGGCCGCGAGTACGTGTCGACCGCCGGGGTGACCGTCCCGGCCGCGGTCAAGACCGGCGCCGGCGACCGCACCGTCGTCACGGCCAGCGAGCAGCACGTCTTCGTGGAGGCGGTGGCGCCGGGCGCCGACTTCGTCAACAACTCCCCCGCCCAGTACGCGATCAAGGGCCTGAGCGGCGCCGAGGCCCGGAACCTCTACGGCATGGCCGACCGCATGACGCTGGAGAAGCAGGACTTCCAGGGCATCCGCTCCGCCTTCGAGTTCAACCCGGACACCGAGATGTACGAGCAGGTCACCGACATGGCGTACGCCCGTTGGTACCCGACGCTCACCGGGCTGGGCGACGGGCGGGTGGTCACCGTCTCCGGGCTGGACGACACCGGACAGATCCTCAGCGGCAACGACAACGAGATCTACGACCCGGCCGGCAAGACCTGGTCCAAGGCGCCCGACCGCTACTTCCCCACCTATCCGTCGATCTTCCTGACCGCCTCCGGCAAGCTCTTCTACTCCGGTTCCAACGCGGGCTACGGCCCGGCGGACAAGGGCCGCGAGCCGGGCCTGTGGGACTTGAAGGACAACAGCTTCCAGCCGGTGCCGGGCCTGCGCGACCCCGCTCTCACCGAGACCTCGTCCTCCGTGCTGCTGCCGCCCGCCCAGGCGCAGAAGGTGATGGTGCTCGGCGGCGGGGGCGTCGGCGAGTCGCCGCTCTCCACCGCCCGCACCGACATCGCCGACCTCTCCGCCGCCAAGCCCGCCTTCACCCCCGGCCCGGACCTGCCGGCCGGCGGCACCCGCTACCTCAACAGCGTGATCCTGCCGGACGACACCGTGTTCACCACCGGCGGCTCCAGCGACTACCGGGGCAAGCACAAGAGCGACCTGCTCAAGGCGCAGACGTACCACCCGGACACCAACACCTTCACCGCCGCGGCCGAGCCGACCGTCGGACGGAACTACCACTCCGAGGCGCTGCTGCTGCCCGACGGAAGGGTGGTGGTTCTCGGGTCCAACCCGCTCTTCGCCGACAAGGCCGACACCGAGCCGGGCACCTTCGAGCAGCGGATCGAGATCTACACACCGCCGTACCTGTTCCACGGCGAGCGCCCGCAGTTGACCGACGCTCCGGCCGCCGCGAGGCTCGGCGCGAGCATCACGGTGAAGTCCCCCAGGCCGGGCGGCGTGGTCACCGCCAAGCTGGTCCGGCCGAGTTCGGTCACGCACGCGACCGACGTCGAGCAGCGGTCGGTGGCCCTGGACGTCGGCGCACGCTCGGACGGCGGCGTCGCGCTCACCCTTCCCGCCAACCCGAACCTGCTCCCGCCGGGCTGGTACATGCTGTTCGTGACGGACGGCGCCGGCACCCCGTCCGTGGCCCGGTGGATCAAGGTGACCGCTTGACCGGATCGGGGTGCCCGCACAGCGGGCTCCCACAAAGGGGCTACGCGCCCCCGCGCGCCAGCCCCAGGGCGTACGGCAGCCAGAACTCGCCCGCCCGGGGCTCGCCGCGACCGCACTCGCCGTCGGACTCGCCGGGGTTCTTGATCCACAGGTAGGCGTCGACGCCGGACCGGCCGGTCTCGGTGGTGGGCGGTTCGCCCAGCGCGCGGCCGGGCGGGTTGCACCAGGCGTCGCCGCTCAGCGGGCCGTTGCCGTTGCGGCTGGTGTCGATCACGAAGTGCTTCCCGCCCAACGCGGCGGAGAGCTCGGCGCCGTACGCCGCGTTCCGGTCGGTGCCGTAGAAGTTGGAGACGTTGACCGCGAAGCCGTCCGCCACCAAGACGCCGGACTTGCGCAGGGCGTCGGACATCGCCGACGGATCCTGCGCCCAGCCCGGGTTGCCCGCGTCCAGGTAGACGCGCACCTGCGGGCGCTTCTTCAACTCCTGTACGGCGAAGGCCAGCAGGCCGTACCGCTCGGCGGCGGCCGCGCCCTTCACCCCGCAGGAGTCCAGGGTGTGGGCGACGGCGTCCGGCTCCAGGACCACCCACGCCTTGCGGTCGCCCAGCGCCTCCGCCAGGCCGGTGATCCAGGCGCGGTAGGCCGCGGCGTCCGACGCACCGCCGGCCGAGTACTGGCCGCAGTCGCGGTGCGGGATGTTGTACGCGACGAAGACCGGCGTACGGTCCACGGCGGCGGCGCGGCGGCTCACCTGTTCGACGATGCCCATGGCCGCCTGGTCGCCGAGCCACTGGGAGGAGGGCTGGGCGGCGATCTTCAGCAGGGTGTCGGCCTCGGCCGTCCGGCCCTGGCCGCGCAGGGTGACGAGCTGCTGGGCGGCGGAGGTCTGGTCGGAGACGTAGAAGGTCTGGCCGGGCAGTTGGGCGAGCCCGGCGGCGGACGCCCCTCCGGCGGCACCGCCGGCCGAGCCGGCCGACCCCCCCGAGCCGGCCGACCCCCCCGAGCCGGCCGAACCCGCAGCGCCCCCCGCCGTACCGGCCCCGGTGGGCGCGGGCGCCGCACCCGTACCGGAAGCGCCGCCCGACCCCCCGCCCGAACCCCCGGACGCGCCACCGCCGTTGCACCCCGCAACGCCTGCCAGCAGCCCCAGCACCGCCGCCCCCGCAGCCAGCCGGAACCCCGCTCCTCGCCCTACCCGGCGCACGTACCGCCCCTCCCCAGACCCGGTCCGGCGACCCGGTCGGCACCCAGCTTCGCACACCGGGTACCGCCCGGCGGCCGAGGCCGGTGAACAGCGGGCAGCGGCGACGAGTAGACGGGACATCAGCTCATCGCGAGGCTGTCAGCCCTGCTTGAGGTTCGGCACCTGCCAGTCGATCGGGTCGACGCCGAAGCCGTCCAGCGCCTCGTTGATCTGCGAGAACGGCCGGCTGCCGAAGAACAGCTTGGCCGAGAGCGGCGACGGGTGCGCACCCTGCACCACCACGTGCTTGGTGGTGTCGATCAGCGGCAGCTTCTTCTTCGCGTAGTTGCCCCAGAGCACGAAGACCACGGGCTCCTCGCGCGCGCTCACCGCCTTGATCACCGCGTCGGTGAACTTCTCCCAGCCCTTGGCCTTGTGCGAGTTGGCCTCGTGCGCGCGCACGGTGAGTACCGCGTTGAGCAGCAGCACACCCTGCTCGGCCCAGTGCTTCAGGTAGCCGTTGTCCGGCGCCGGAATGCCGAGGTCGGCATCCAGCTCCTTGAAGATGTTGCGCAGCGACGGCGGCGTCTTGGTGCCCGGCAGCACGGAGAAGCTCATGCCGTGGGCCTGGCCGTCGTCGTGGTACGGGTCCTGGCCGAGGACGAGCACGCGGACCTTCTCGTACGGGGTGGCCTCCAGCGCGGAGAACTCCTGCCCGCTCGGCGGGAAGACCTGGTGCTGCGCGCGCTCGGCCGCCACGAAGGCTGCCAGCTCGGCGAAGTACGGCTTCTCCGTCTCGGCGCCCAGCAGCTCGCGCCAGGCTTCGGGCAGCTCCAGCCCGGCACCCGCTCCAGCCTCGCCCACGCCCGCCTCGACCGCTTCCGCCTCGACCGTGTCCGTCACGACATCAACCTCCCACCGGACGGCCGCTCACCGCCGCACCGCCCCGACCCTCGGACGCGCCGCGGTCTCGCGCCGCACGCCCACTTTCCACCCCGAACGCTACACAGCCCGACTGACACTTCACTCCGCCGGAGCCTCCCGGACCTCGGGACCCGCCGCCCGCCGCACCCGCACGTGCTCGACCACGTTCAGCGCCACCAGCAGCACCGCCAGCGTCACCAGCACCACGAGCGCCGGCAGCCGCACCATCACCGGGGCCAGCCCC
Source organism: Kitasatospora sp. NPDC041988 (assembly GCF_055588525.1). Classification (NCBI taxonomy): domain Bacteria; kingdom Bacillati; phylum Actinomycetota; class Actinomycetes; order Kitasatosporales; family Streptomycetaceae; genus Kitasatospora; species Kitasatospora sp. NPDC041988. The sequence continues at coordinate 141,456 of NZ_JBVJCO010000008.1, read as the reverse complement.
AGCACCACCACCGCCGCCACGATCCGCGTCGTCGACACCGCGCGGAACATCATCCACCGGGTGTAGCCGAAGGTCAGCAGGTACAGCCCGCAGCCCCCGTACAGCAGCGCCACCGAGCCCGCGCCGAGCACCTGCCGCGGGTCGGCCACCGTCTCGCCGAAGCCGACCGCCACCGCGATCACCCCCGCCACCAGCGCCAGGTGCCCGTACTGGAACACCCGGCGGATCACGTCCCGGCGCGAGTCCGCGACGGTGACGGCATGCCGCATGGCGTCCGCCGCGTAGACGAAGTACTGCCACCAGAGCCCGCAGGAGATGGTGAACGCCGCCGCCACCGCGCCCAGTTCGGCCGCGTCGAGCCGGGCCCCGGCGGCCGTGGCGCCGATCCCGACGATCGACTCGCCGAGCGCGACCAGCAGGAACAGCGCGAACCGCTCCGGCATGTGCGACGGGTGGTAGGCCACCCTGGCCAGCCGGTTGCGGAACAGCACCGGCCCCGACAGGTCGCAGAGCGCCGCCAGCGACCAGAGCACCAGCCGCGGCCCCTCCGGCAGCAACCCGCCCGCCATCAGCAGCGGTCCGCTGACCAGCACGCCCACCCCGTAAGGCCCGCGCCAGACGCCCGGGACGCGGATCAGCAGCACCAACAGCACCACCCGGGCCGCCCAGTACCCGGCGCCCAGCAGCACACCCCGGCCCTCGTACGCGCCGGGCACGGCCAGCGCCATGAAGAGGCCGGCCAGCCCGACGGCGAGGATGCCGATCCGGTCCCGCGGGGTGTCCACGTCCCGGATGTTGGCCTGCACCGTGGTGCCGACCCAGCACCAGTAGACCGGCACGAACACCACCAGGGCCCGTGCGACGCCCGCCCAGTCGTGGTGGTGGTGCAGCAGGCCGGAGACCTGGGTGATCGCGAAGACGAAGACCAGGTCGAAGTAGAGCTCCGCCCAGGTCACCCGCTTCTCGTCGGTGAACGGCTCGGTCAACGGCTCGGCCAACCCCTCGGTGACCTGTCCGGACCCCGTCGTCGTACTCATCCGCCCCCTCCTCCGCACACGCAACAGCTGCACACGACACACGGGCCCCACCCCGGCGGGACGGCCAGGGCAGGGCCCGGAGAACAAACAGTGGTGAGGCTAGACCAGGTCGACCAGGTCCGCGATCGACTTGACCACCCGGGTCGGCCGGTACGGGAAGCGCTCCACGTCGGCGGCGGCGGTCAGACCGGTGAGCACCAGGATGGTCTCCATGCCGGCCTCCATGCCCGCCACGATGTCGGTGTCCATCCGGTCGCCGATCATGACGGCGGTCTCCGAGTGGGCGCCCGCCGTGTTCAGCGCCTCGCGCATCATCAGCGGGTTGGGCTTGCCGACGAAGTACGGATCGACGCCGGTCGCCTTGGTGATCAGCGCCGCGACCGAACCGGTGGCCGGCAGTACGCCCTCGGGGGACGGGCCGGTCTCGTCCGGGTTGGTGCAGATGAAGCGGGCACCCTGGTTGATCAGGCGGATCGCCTTGGTGAGCGCCTCGAAGCTGTAGGTGCGGGTCTCGCCGAGGACGACGTAGTCCGGGTTGTTGTCGGTCAGCACATAGCCGGCCTGGTACAGCGCGGTGGTGAGGCCCGCCTCGCCGATCACGTACGCGGTGCCGCCCGGGCGCTGGCCCTTGAGGAACTTGGCGGTGGCCAGGGCCGAGGTCCAGATGCACTCCTCGGGCACCTCCAGGCCCATGCCGGCCAGGCGGGCGCTGAGGTCGCGCGGGGTGTAGATGGAGTTGTTGGTCAGCACCAGGAACGGCTTGCCGGACTCCCGCAGCCGGCGCAGGAACTCCTCCGCGCCGGGGATCGGCGTGCCCTCGTGGATGAGGACCCCGTCCATGTCGGTCAGCCAGGACTCGATGGGCTTGCGGTCTGCCACGTGCGTGTCTCCCGAAGTCTTGCAAGGTCTTGCTCTTGCAACGTCTAGCGATGGTCGTACGAATCTGCGGCGCACCGCCGTCACCGCTGCGCCTCCCACCGGCCGGACCCTCCTCGGGACACCGGACCGCCGGGGGTCCTACTGGCTGCCCCAACGGGGCACAGCCTAATCCGCACACCAGGCCGACGGCAGTATGTCCGCCAACCGGAACGGCCACCCTTCGAAACGGCCGCCCACCGAAACGGCGGCCTTCGCGCCCGACCGGCCCCGCCCGCCTCAACGACTCCTTAAGCCGCCCCTAACCGCACTGATTGCCCCTCAGCACCCCCTCACCCCCCGGCTAGCGTGAACGGCACCACCCTCACCACGCTCCCTCGAAGGAGTCCCCCGCCATGCCCGTTCGCCGCCGTCTCCCCGCCGCCGTCCTCGCCCTCGCCGCCACCGGCCTCGCCGCCTGCCTCGGCAGCACCCCTGCCGCGGCGCACGGCTCGCTGCAGAACCCGCTCAGCCGGGTCGAGGGCTGCTACCTGGAGGGCGCCGAACACCCGAAGTCGGCGGCCTGCAAGGCGGCGGTGGCCGCCGGCGGCACGGCGGCGCTGTACGACTGGATGAGCCTGCGGATCGGCGACGCCGCCGGGCGCCACCGCGAGCTGATCCCGGACGGCAAGCTGTGCAGCGCGGGCTCCGAGACGTACAAGGGTCTCGACCTGCCGCGCGCCGACTGGCCCGCCACCAACCTCACCGCCGGCGCCGACTTCACCTTCCGCTACCGCGCCACCGCCCCGCACAAGGGCACCTTCCAGCTGTTCATCACCAACGGCAGCTACTCCCCCACCAAGCCGCTGACCTGGGCGGACCTGGAACCGCAGCCGTTCCTCACGGTCACCGACCCGCAGCTGGCGGACGGTTCGTACGTGCTGCCGGGCAAGGTGCCGGCGGGGAAGACCGGGCGCCAGCTGATCTACGCGATCTGGCAGCGCTCGGACAGCCCGGAGGCGTTCTACGCCTGCTCGGACGTCGTCTTCGACGGCACGGGCAGCGCGCCGACGGCCGCGCCCTCCACTGCCGAGGCCGGCCACCCCGCCGAGCACAGCCACACCGGCGCACCCGCCACCACCGCAGCGGCTCCCGCACCGGCCGCCGCACCCGCATCCCCTGCTCCCGGCACCGCCGGCACCACGGCCACCAGCACCGGCACCAGCACCAGCACCAGCACCAGCACCGCCGCAGCGGCACCCGCACCCGCGTCCACCACCGTCGCCGCCCCCGACCACCTGGCCCAGACCGGCTCCGACCGCTCCCTCGGCATCCTCGCCTCGGTCGGCTCCGCCTTCCTCCTCGCCGGCGCCACCATCGCCGTCCTCCGACGCCAACGCCGCCGCACCCCCGGCGCGCACGCCCGCTGAGACCGCGTCCCCGCGCCCTCCCGGCGAGCACAGGGCACCGAGCACAGGGCACAGGGCACAGGGCACAACGCACCGAAACCAGGGCCAACCGGGCGCACCGTGATTGAGTAAGGCGCATGAGCCCCTCCTCGCGCCCCACCCCTCACCGCGGCGGCCCCTTCCGCGTCGGCCTGATCGGCTACGGCCTGGCCGGCTCCGCCTTCCACGCCCCACTGATCGCCACCACCCCCGGGCTCCGGCTGGACGCGGTGGTCACCGCCAACCCCGACCGCCGCGACCAACTGCACCGGGAACACCCCGGCGCCCGCGCCGTCGACACCCCCGAGCAACTGCTCGCCGCCCCGGACGCGCTCGACCTGGTCGTCATCGCCTCCCCCAACCGCACCCACGTCCCGCTCGCCCGGGCCGCGCTGAACGCCGGGCTGGCCACCGTCGTCGACAAGCCGCTTGCCGCCACCGCCGCCGACGCGCTGGAGCTGTGCAAGCTGGCGGAATCCCGGGGTGTCCTGCTCTCCGTCTTCCAGAACCGTCGCTGGGACGGCGACTTCCTCACCGCCGCCCGGCTGGTCCGCGAGGGCGCGCTCGGCCGGGTGCACCGCTTCGAGTCCCGGTTCGAGCGGTTCCGGCCCAAGCCCAAGGCGGGCTGGCGCGAGCTGGCCGACCCGGCCGAGGTCGGCGGCACCCTGTACGACCTGGGCAGCCACCTGGTCGACCAGGCGCTCACCCTGTTCGGCCCGGTCGAGACGGTGTACGCGGAGGTCGACGTCCGCCGGGACGGCGCGGTCGTCGACGACGACTCCTTCCTCGCCCTCACCCACGCCTCCGGCACCCGCTCGCACCTGTGGACCAGCGCCATCACCCCGCTGGCCGGCCCGCGGCTGCGGGTGCTCGGCGACACCGCCGGCTACGTGAAGTCCGGCATGGACCCGCAGGAGGCCGACCTGCGCGCCGGCCACCGCCCGGACGGCACCGGCCGCGCCGGGGCCCCGTGGGGAGCCGACCAGCCCGCCCACTACGGCACCCTGGGCACCGACGAGTCCGCCGCCCCCGTCCCCACCGACCCGGGCGACTACCCCGCCTACTACGCGGGCATCGCCGCCGCCCTGGCCACCCCCGGCACCCCGCCCCCGGTCGACCCGCGCGACGCCGCCGCCACCCTCACCGTCCTGGAGGCCGCCCGCACCTCGGCCGCCACGGGGACGACCGTCCGGCTCGACTGACCCGCCCCTGCGCGGAGCGCTCGGCCCCGGCCCGACCGGTCAGATCGCGATGATCTCCACCGCCGAGCCCAACCCGCGGAAGTCCGCGACGTTGCGCGTGTACAGCGGAAGCCCGTGCGCGGAGGCGACCGCGGCGATCATCAGATCGATCCGGCGCGGACGCGGCTGGCGCCCGGCGGCGATGGTGAGTGTGACCAGCGTCCCGTACCGGGCGGCGGCCGCCGCGTCGAACGGCAGCGGATCGAAGTCCGCCATCGCCGCCCCCAGCACCTCCAGCCGTGCCGCCCGGCTGGCCGGGTCGCGCGCCATCGAGACGCCCTGCTGCAGCTCGGCGAAGGTGATCGCGGTGAGCTCGGGCACGGCCGGCAGCTCGGCCGGGTTGAGCAGCGCCAGGTCGATGTAGACGCAGGTGTCCAGCACCCCGGCCGGCCGCCGCCGGGACGCCCTGCGCCGCTCAGCCACGCCGCCGCTCGAACGGGTCGTCGCCCTCGTCCCCCACCAGCTCCTCGGGGCCGAAGTACTCCTCGGCCTCCTTGCGCATCTGCTGGTAGTCCACCCGCGGCAGCTTCACGTGGCGCGCCACCAACTCCTCCGCCGTGAGCCGCCGCCGCCCCGCCACCGGCCGCAGCTCCGCGACCTCGACCCCGTTCCTGGTGATGTGGAAGGTCTCCCCCGCCTCCACGGCATCCATCACCGCGGCGGAGTTGTTCCGGAACTCCCGCTGGGAAATCGTCTTCATCCCTCCAAGGTAGCCCCGCGTAGCCCCCTTGGCTACGGCGCACGAACCCGCGAAGAGCGCCCCCACCGCAAGGGTGGTGCGGATGCGGACGGTAATCATCCCCGCAGCCCCGACGCACGGGAACCCCGCAGGCCGTACGATCGTCGTCAACGTCTGAAACCGGTGACCGGAGCGCGGGAGAGGAGCACGCCATGGGATTCGTCGCGATGCTGCTCGGGATGCTCCGGGTGCTGACCGGGGAGCTGCTCACCGAGGGCGGGACGCTCACCTCGGTGGCGGCCGCCGCGACCGTGGTGCTGCTGGCCGGCGCGGTGGCCGGAACACTGGCCGCCGCGCGGCTGCTCGGCGCGCGGGCACCGGCCACCGTACGGGACGGGACACTGCGCAGGCGGGCGTTCCGGACCGCCTTCCTCCCACAGCGCGATCCGGACGCCCGGGGCAGGCGACGCCCCAGGGCACCGGGTGCGGCCCCGGCGGCCGCGTAACCCTCCCTCTTTCCGAGAGCCGTCGAACGCGGCCGTCCTCCGTAGATCACTCATGTCCTGAGACGCTGAGACCCCGGAGGGCTCGCACCACCATGTCCGTTTTCGCACTCCTCGACCCGGCCGTCGGCCTGGCCCACGATGTCGTCGCCACCCTTGCCCACGCACTGCCGACCGCGCTGGCGATCGTCCTGTTCACCGTCTGCGTCCGGCTCGCCCTGCACCCGCTGGCTCGGGCGGCGGCGCGCGGGGAGAAGGCGCGGGCCCGGCTCGCACCGAAGGTCGCCGAGCTGAACCGCAAGCACAAGGGCAAGCCGGAGAAGCTCCAGGCCGCGCTGGCCGAGCTGTACAAGGAGGAGAAGGCATCGCCGTTCGCGGGGTGCCTGCCGATGCTGGTGCAGATCCCGTTCTTCTCGGTGATGTACCGGCTGTTCACCACCCCGAACGACCTGCTCGGCCACACCCTGTTCGGCGTCCCGCTCGGCCTGCACGTGGGTAGTGCGCAGGGCGCGGCGCAGTGGGCGGTGTTCGGGGTGCTCTACGCCGCGCTGGCGGCGGTGGCGTACGTCGGCTTCCGACGCGCCCGCCGGGCGCAGGCGCTCCAGGCGACCCCGCAGCCGGGGACGGCGTTCCTGCCGTACCTGTCGTTCGGCACGGTGCTGTTCGCCGCGCTGGTGCCGCTGGCCGCCGGGATCTACCTGGTGACCACGACCGCGTGGTCCGCCGCCGAACGCGCCTGGCTGCACCGGGGCGCACCGGTGCCGGAGGCGGTACCGGCCCTGGTCTGAATCCGGCGCCGGCCTGGGCCGGCCATGGTCTGAGCCGGCCCTGGCCCGGGCCGGGGCGTACCGACGGACGGCGGCTGCGGCTGCGGCTGCGGCTGCGGCCGGTCCAAGACCCGACCAGGGCCCCGGTCAAGGCGGGTCGTAGCCTGTGCTGATCGTTGCGAGTCCGGACAGGACAGGTGGAGGAAGTCATGGTGGTCGCGGCCCCGTCGTTGGCCGAGTTGCGGGAGGTCTGCCAGCCGCAGGCCAAACTGCAGAGCCGCAACGGCGAGCACTGGGCGGGCCGCCTGTACATGCGCCGCATCTCGCTGCGGACGACGCGGCAGCTGGTGCGCACGTCCGTCTCGCCGAACACCCTGACCTGGGTGATGGTGGTCTGCGGTGTCGGCGCCGGGGCGGCCCTGCTGATTCCCGGGCTGACGGGCGCGGTGCTGGCGGCGGTGCTGTTCCAGGGCTTCCTGCTCTTTGACTGCGTCGACGGCGAGGTGGCCCGCTGGAAGCGCCGGTTCAGCACGGCGGGCGTCTACGTCGACCGGCTCGGCGCGTACCTCGCCGACGCCGCCCTGATGATCGGGGCCGGCGTGCGGGCGGCGAGGGGCGGGTCGGAGCTGTGGGTGTCGGTCGGGCTGGCGACGGCGCTGGGCGTCGTCCTGCTGAAGGCGTCCACCGACCTGGTGGATGTGGCGCGGGCCCGGAGCGGGCTGGCGCCGGCCGACGAGGAGTCGACCCAGCCGCGTTCCCAGGGCATCGCCACCGCGCGCCGGCTGGCGTCCGTGTTCAAGATCCACCGGGTGACCAACGGCATCGAGGCCTCGCTGGTGCTGCTGGCGACGGCGGTCGCCGACGCGGCGGTCGGCAGCATCGGCCCGACCCGGGTGGCACTCGCCGCGATCGCGGTGATCACCTGGGGCATGGTGGTCGCGCACCTCGCGTCGATCCTGTCCTCGTCCCGGCTGCGCTGAGCAGCCGTTCCGGCCGCGGCCCGCGCCTGCGGACCGCGGCCGGAGAGCGGGCCGAAGGTCAGACCTTCTTGAAGCACAACGTGTAGTCGGCGGCCCGCCTGCTGGAGTACTTGATCCCGTAGTCGTACGCCGACCCGCAACTCCGGTCGGGGCCGTAGAGGGTGTCGGCCATCTTGTACTGGGCCTCGGCGGACTTGCAGTCGACGATCACCGGCAGTGGCTCGCCCTGGGGGTCCTGGATCCTGACGCAGTCACCGACCTTCGGGGCGTACTTCTTGTTCTCCTCGGCCTGCGCTGACCGTGTGGCCTCCGCCTTGGCCTTGCCGCCGTTGGGATCCGTGTTGTACTTCCACACGTACCAGGCGCCGCCGCCGAAGACCGCCAGGACAATGGCGATCGAGAGCAGCGATTGCAACGGACTCCTGCGCCGAGGCCCCTGGGGAGGCCGGGGCGCCGGCGGCTGCTGGCCGGCGTAGGACTGCGGAGCGACGTACGGCTGCTGCTGACCGTACTGGGGCTACTGTCCGTACGGCATCTGCTGTCCGTGCGGCATCTGCGGTGGCGGTGCGTAGCCGCCGTAGTGCTGCTGCGGCGGCTGGTTCTGGTAGGGCGGCGGCGGTGCGGACATGAGTGGGATCCCCGTGACGACTGCATGATGGATGGTCAACACGTTGTTGACCGATGCAGGCTACCGTCCGGCGGACACCGGTCGATCATCAGCCCGGCCGCGGTGGCGTCACACCTTCAACTGCACCGCCTGGCGTCAGATCGCCTGCTCTGCACGGGTGTTGCGAGGACACAACACCAGCACGACGCACCCTCAGGATCTCCCCGACCCTCCCACCGGCTCGGGACACGCTTGCCGCGCTTCTGAGGTTCGGCGCCCAGCGGCGGGTGTTGGCGGCAGCGGCGACCGGGGCTCCGGAGCGGGAGCTGCCACCGGGCCGCCACCTGTCGCGGTGGCGGCCCTGCGGGACGGAGAGCAGGCGGGCTACCGCCGCGCGGTGCGGTGGAAGGTGCTGCGCGCCCAGAGGTAGCCGACGGCGGTCAGGGCGACGCACCAGGCGAGTGCGGCCATCGCGCTGCCGCCTATCTCCGTACCCATCAGCAGGCCGCGCAGGGTTTCGATGACCGGGGTGAAGGGCTGGTACTCGGCGAACCACCTCAGTGCCGTGGGCATGGAGTCCGGCGGGACGATGGCGCTGCCGATGAAAGGCATGAACTGGAGCGGCATCGGGATGTTGCTGGCACTCTCCGGCGTCTTGGCGACCAGGCCGATGCCGGCGGCGAGCCAGGTCAGGGCCAGGACGACGAAGACGAGCAGCGCGGAGGCGGCGAGCCACTCCACCGGGGTGGCGTTGGGCCGGAAGCCCATCGCGAGGGCGGCGGCGAGCACGAGGACCAGGCCGATCGCCGTCTGGATGACGCTGCCGACCACGTGGCCGGTGAGGAAGGCCGAGCGGGAGATCGCCATCGTCCGGAAGCGGTTGACGATGCCTTCGGTCTTGTCGACGCAGACGCCGATCGCCGTCACCAGAGCCCCGGACGTCGCCGCCATCAGCAGGATGCCGGGGGTGACGTAGTCGATGTAGTCGCCGGCGCCGATGCCCAGGCCGAGCGCGCCGCCGAACGCGTAGTTGAACAGCAGCAGCATCATCACGGGCATCATCACGACCGCGAAGGTCAGCGACGGGTACCGCTGTGCGTGCTTGAGGTTTCGCCGCAGCATCGTCAGGGAGTCGCCGACCGTGTGGGTCATCGTGCTGCTCATCGCGAGGCCTCCTCGGTCAGGGTGAGGAACACGTCGTCGAGGTCGGGGGTGTGCACGGTCAGCGACTCGGCCCGGACGGCGGCGTTGTCCAGGACGTCCAACACGGCCTTGACCGTGACAATCGAGTTGTCGCCGGGGACGGTCAGGGTGAGCGCCTCGTCGTCGGCCGCGGCGTAGGTGAACAGCTCGGCAGCCGCAGCCAGTTCGGCCGGGCTGGCGAAGCGCAGCCGCAGGTGGCCGCCCGGGATGAGCCGCTTCAGCTCCTCCGCCGTGCCCTCGGCGACGATCCGGCCGCCGTCCAGGACGGCTATCCGGTCGGCGAGTTGGTCGGCCTCGTCCAGGTACTGGGTGGTGAGGAAGATGGTGACGCCGTGGTCGGCGACCAGGGCGCGGATGATCTCCCACATCGTGCGCCGGCTGCGCGGGTCCAGGCCGGTGGTGGGCTCGTCGAGGAAGATGATCCGTGGGTCCCCGACCAGCGTCATGGCGAGGTCCAGCTTGCGCCGCATGCCGCCGGAGAAGGTGGCGGCCGGCTTCGCCGCCACCTCCGTCAGGTCGAACCTCAGCAGCAGCTCCTCTGCCCGCCTCCGCCCCTCCCGACGGCCGACGTGGTTGAGGTCGGCCATCAACAGCAGGTTCTCCCGGGCGGTGAGCAGGCTGTCCACCGCCGAGAACTGGCCGGTGACACCGATCGCCGCGCGGACCGCGTCGGCCTCGCGGACCAGGTCGTGGCCGGCTACCCGGACGGTGCCGCCGTCGGCCGGGATCAGGGTGGAGAGGATCTCCACGGTGGTGGTCTTGCCGGCGCCGTTCGGCCCGAGCAGGGCGAAGATCGTGCCTTCGGGGATGGTCAGGTCGATGCCGCGGAGCACCGTCTTCTCGCCGTAGGACTTGGTCAGTCCGGTGGCGGTGATCGCCGACGCGGTGAGCGTGGCGGAGGCGGGCGCTAAGGTCATGACGGTCACGCTTCCTTCGATGCCGAGAGGTGCCGAGAGGTGCCAGGAAGTGCCGAGGGGCACCGGCCGCAGATGACTGGTGGTCAGGAACGCCGGATCACGATGTCGCCGAGCTGCGTCCGGCCGCGGACCTCGACGGTCTCCTTGGCCCCGCCCGGGCCGTCCGCGGAACCGAGCGTGTTGCGGACGCTGCCGAGCCGGGTGTGGACGTCGAGCCAGGCGGCCGTCGCCTCGCGGATGCCGATCTCCAGCTCGCCGACGGCGGTCTGCAGGGCCACCTGCCCGCGGACGACCTCGCCGATCCGGATGGCGCCGTGGGCCGACTTGATGTCGACGTCCGCGCGAGCGATGCCGACGCTGACCTGGCCGTTGGACGAGTTGGCCTTGAGGTCGCCGCCGACCTCGCCGATGACCGTCTCGCCGTTGAGGTTCTTCACCGTCGCCGCGCCCTCGATGACGCCGACCTCGACCCGGCCGGAGCCGGCGATCTCGGCGTCCCCGTCGGCGCGCTGGAGGCGGATGTCTCCGTGGTCGGTCTTCAGGCGGACGGTGGCCGCCTGCTCGACCTGGATCCGGCCGACCGAGGTCTTCAGCCGGCAGTCGCCGAGCAGGCCCTCGCAGAGGAAGTCCGCGATCGGTGCGTCCCCGTTGACATCGGATCCGGCCGGCAGCTCGATGGTGACGTCCACCGAGCCCGGCTTGCCGAAGAACGAGCGCTTCTTCGGGCCCTTGACGACCAGGGCGCCGCCGGCGCAGCTGACCTTGGTCTGCTCCGCGGTCCTGACGTCCGCCTCCACGTCGGCGTCGGCCGGCCGCACCTCGACCACGGTGTCGGTGCGCTTCCCGGCAGTGATCCGCACGGAGACGATGTCGAATTCGAGGGTGACGTTGATCGGGTCGGGGGTGTCGAAAGAAGGCATGGCTGTCCCGTCCTCTTGGCTCTGGTGAGTGTTCCCGCCGGTCGGGCGGGGTGAAGTTGAGACTGGTGACGTGGATAGGGGGTGGGGCGAGAAGCGCTACTGGACCCAGCCGGTGTAGCCCTGGCCCGTCGCCCGCCTGGTCCGGCCGACGGCGCGGACGGGCTCGCCCGGCTCCAGCGCGGCGGCGACAGCCCGGACCAACCAGGCGTTGACCGAGAGGCCCTCCTGCCCGGCGGCCTCCTCCACCCTGGTCTTGAGATGGGCGGGCAGACGGAAGTTGATCCGGGCGGTGTTGCTGTCGTCCGCGTCCGGCACCACGGATGGCACCATCGATGCCGCCGATGGTGCCACCGGTGCCGCCGGCCCCAAGAGCTCGCCGGACTCGTGGAACGGCTCCACCGAGGGCGGCACCGTCACCACGAACTCCGGATCCAGCCCGCGGAGCCGGACGTCCACCGAGCCCGGCGCGAGGTCACGGGTGACCTCACCCATGGCGGCGGAAAGGGCGTTGAGCAAAGTGAGCCGGGCAGCCGACTCCAGCGGCAGCGTCAGGCGCTCGGCCAGAGCGCGGGCTTCGTCCCCGCCCGCACCCGCCGCTACCGCGAGCTCGTGCCGGAGATTGTCGACGTACGGCGTGAGGTCCATGGCTCACAGCATGGCACATCGATGGCGCCATAGGAAGCGCCATTATGGCGCCATCACTCGAAGGGGTGGCGCCAGACGCGGGACCGCCCCCGCCGGGAGAACCCGGCAGGGGCGGTCACCACCACCCGGCCGGCCCGGAGCCGGCGCAGGAGGACGCAGGTCAGCCGCGGTCCCACCCGGCGAGGTAGGCGTCGATCTCGCCGGCGATCCGGGCCTTGCCGGCCGCGTCCAGGAAGGACGCCTCGACGGCGTTGCGCGCCAGCGCGGCGACGCCCGCCTCGTCCAGGTCCAGCAGCCGGGCCGCCACCGCGTACTCGGTGTTGAGGTCGGTGCCGAACATCGGCGGGTCGTCGCTGTTGACGGTGACCAGCAGGCCCGAGTCCACCATCTGCTTGATCGGGTGCTCCTCGATCCGCTCCACCGCCCGGGTGGCGATGTTGGAGGTCGGGCAGACCTCCAACGGGATCCGGTGCTCGCCGAGGAAGTCCAGCAGCGCCGGGTCCTTGACGGCCTGCGTGCCGTGCCCGATGCGCTCGGCGCCGAGCACCCGCAGCGCGTCCCAGACCGTCTCCGGGCCGGTGGTCTCGCCGGCGTGCGGGACGCTGCGCAGGCCGGCCGCGCGCGCCCGGTCGAAGTACGGCTTGAACTGCGGGCGCGGCACGCCGATCTCCGGGCCGCCGAGGCCGAAGCTGACCAGGCCCTCGGGGGCGAGGTCGACGGCGAGCCGGGCGGTCTCCTCGGCGGCGGCCAGGCCGGCCTCGCCGGGGATGTCGAAGCACCAGCGGAGCACCACGCCGAGCTCCTTCTCGGCGTGCAGCCGGGCGTCCTCGATGGCCTCCATGAAGGCGACGTCGGGGATGCCCCGGCTGACCGAGGAGTACGGGGTGACGGTCAGCTCGGCGTACCGGATGTTCTGCCGGGCCATGTCCTCGGCGACGCCGTAGGTCAGCGCGCGGACGTCCTCGGCGTCGCGGATCAGGTCGACGACGCTGAGGTAGACCTCGATGAAGTGGGCGAAGTCGGTGAAGGTGAAGTACTCGGCGAGGGCCGCCGGGTCGGTCGGCACCTTGGCCTGGCCGCGGTGGCGGGCGGCCAGCTCGGCGACGACGCGCGGCGAGGCCGAGCCGACGTGGTGGACGTGCAGCTCCGCCTTGGGCATCCCGGCGATGAACGCCTCGATGCCCCGCTTCCCGGCGAGGCCTCCGGCCATGCTCCCGGTGGGGTTTCCGCTGGGGTTTCCGATCCGACTTCCGTCCGGCTGGACCACGGTGGTGCCCTTCTTCTCTACGTTTCTACGCGCGTATCGAGCAGTGTCCGCCAGGATAAGCACACCCGGCCCACCCGGCGCGGCCCGGCTCACCCCCCGAGGGCGACCGCAGCGGTGTGGATGATCAGGCCGGCCAGGGCGCCGACCACGGTGCCGTTGATCCGGATGAACTGGAGGTCACGGCCGACGTTGGCCTCGATCTTGCGGGAGGCGTCGTCCGCGTCCCAGCCTGCCACCGTCTCGGAGATCAGCGAGGTGATCTCCGCCCGGTAGGTGTCGACCAGGTACTGCGCGGCGTCCTGGAGCCAGCCGTCCACCTTGGCCTGGAGCTTCGGGTCGGTCGCCAGGCGCGCACCGAAGTCGCGCACGCCGGTGCGGATGCGCCGGCGCAGTTCGCTGTCCTCGTCCTCGGCGGCGTTCAGCACCAGGGTGCGGACGGCGGCCCAGGTGGAGGCGATCAGGTCCTGCACCTCGGAGCGGGCCAGCAGGTCGGCCTTGGCCCGCTCGACCCTGGCGATGGTCTCCGGGTCGGTCTGCAGCTCGGTGGCGAAGTCGGCGAGGAAGTTGTCGATGGCGCCGCGGGCCGGGTGCTCGGAGTCGTCGCGGATGTCGGTGACGAAGCGCATCAGCTCCTTGTAGACGCGCTCGCCGACCTGGTGGTCGATGAACTTCGGCGTCCAGCCGGGGGTCTTCTGGGTGACCTTCTGGACCACATCCTCGTGGTTCTCGGCCAGCCAGTCGTGCACCCGGACGGCGACCAGGTCGACCACACCGTGGTGGCCGCCGTCGGCGACCACCTTGCCGAGCATCCGGCCCATCGGCTCGGCGACCGAGGTGGCGGCGGCCCGCCTGGTCACCGCCTCGCCGACGACCGCCTGCACGTCGTCGTCGCGGAGCACCGCGAGCACCCCGCGGAGCGCGGCCGAGGCCTCCTTGGTGACCCGCTCGGCACTGCCGGGGGCGGCCAGCCACTCGCCGAGCCGGCGGGCGATGCCGAGCGCGGCGAGCCGGCCGCGCACCACGTGGCCGGAGAGGAAGTTGTCGCCGACGAAGTCGCCCAGCGACCGGCCGAAGGCGTCCTTCTTGGTCGGGATGATCGCGGTGTGCGGGATCGGCAGGCCGAACGGGCGGCGGAACAGCGCGGTCACCGCGAACCAGTCGGCCAGCGCGCCGACCATGCCCGCCTCGGCGGCCGCCGCCACGTAGCCGGCCCAGGCGCCGGCGCCGGCCGCCTTCGCCCAGGTGGCCAGGGCGAAGACCAGGGTCGCGAAGGCCAGCAGGCCGGTCGCGATGGTCTTCATCCGGCGGACGCCGCGTCTCTTCTCCTCGTCGGCCGCGGTGAACCGGACGCCGGGGCCGGTCCCGCTGAAGGCTTCGTCACTCACCCCGCCAGTCTGCCCGTTGCCCGGCGCGAGCGGGGGGCGCGCCCCGGGTCAGCCGATCGCGACCTCCGCGTACATCCGGGCGATCACGTCCTCGATCGCGGGCTCGCGGACCGAGAGGTCGACCAGCGGGTACCGGTCGGCGACGGCCGCGACGATCGGGGCGGCGCTCTGCTGGGCCGGGAAGGCCAGCCACTGCCGCGGGCCCTCGACCTTCACCACCCGCGCGCCGGCCACCTCGATCGGCGGCCGGGCCTCGGCGAGGTCGACCACCAGGGTTCGCTCGCTCTCGCCCGCCGCGTGCAGGCCGTCCAGCCCGCCGTCGTAGACGACCCGGCCGTGGTCGATCACCATCACCCGGTCGCAGAGCTGCTCGATGTCGGTGAGGTCGTGCGTGGTGAGCAGCACGGTGGTGCGCTGTTCGCGGTTGACCTCGCGCAGGAAGTCGCGGACCTTGCCCTTGCTGATCACGTCGAGCCCGATGGTGGGTTCGTCCAGGTAGAGCACCTGCGGGTCGTGCAGCAGCGCCGCCGCCAAGTCCCCGCGCATCCGCTGGCCGAGCGAGAGCTGGCGCACCGGCGTGTCCAGCAGGGCGCCGAGGTCGAGCAGTTCGATGCAGCGTTGGAGGTTGGCGCGATATCGGTGGTCGGGGATGCGGTAGAGCCGGCGGGCGAGTTCGTAGGAGTCGCGCAGCGGCAGGTCCCACCAGAGCGTGGTGCGCTGCCCGAAGACGACGCCGATCCGGCGGGCCAGCGCGACGCGCTCCCGGGCCGGGTCGACGCCGGCGACGCGCAGCCGGCCGCCGGAGGGCGCCAGGATGCCGGTGAGCATCTTGATGGAGGTGGACTTGCCGGCGCCGTTCGGGCCGATGTAGCCGACGCACTCGCCGGCCTCCACCGTGAAGCTCAGTCCGTCCACCGCGCGCACCTCCCGCTTCTCGCGCCTGAACCGGCCGGCCTTGGCACGGACGGTGAAGGTGCGTCGGACGTCGTCGAGTTCGATCAGTGCCATGGGAGTTCCGCTTTCACGAGGGGGTGGGGGTCAGCTGCCGGTGCCGCGGTACGCGCGCAGGCCGGCCCGCCAGGCGAGGCCGGCGACGGCGCAGCAGAACACCGCGGCGGCGGGCGAGGCGTACTGGAAGGCGGCGGGCAGTCCGAGCGGATCGGGCCGGCCGAGGATGCGCAGGGCGGGCAGCCAGTTGGCGAAGGCCAGCGGGACGCCGAAGACCACGCCGGCGACGAGCTCCTTGGCGAAGATCGTCGGCGGGTACTGCAGCAGGGTGGCGCCGCCGTAGGTGAGGGAGTTCTGCAGCTCACCGGCTTCGCCCCACCAGAACTGCACGGTGGCGCCGCCGATGAAGGCCGACGCGAAGATGGCGGTGCCGCAGACGAGCAGGACGGGCACCAGCAGCACCCGGTCCCACGTCCAGTGGACGTCCAGCGCCGCCAGCGACCAGACCAGCACCGCCGTCGCCTGGACGGGCCGCCCGAGCCGGCGGAGGGTGAAGCGCTCGGCGCAGAGCTGGGCCAACGCGGGGGCGGGGCGGATCAGCATGGTGTCCAGGCTGCCGGCGCGGATCCGTTCGCCGAGCGCGTCGGCCGTGCCGACCAGCAGGTTGGCGGAGCCCAGCGCGAACGACGACGTCCCGTACAGGAACCCGAGTTCGGGCAGGGTCCAGCCGCCGAGGGCGTGGGTGTGCTGGAACATCAGCAGGATGACGACGAAGTCGAGGAAGGTGATGACTGTGCTCGCCAGGGCCATCAGGGCGAAGGAGAGCCGGTAGGACATGGTGGAGCGGTTCCACATGCCGGCCACCAGCCACCAGGAGCGGACCGCCCAGCGGGCCCGCGCGGCGACGGTCTCGGACCGGACGGAGAGCACCTCGGCGCGGGCGGGGAGCGCCTCGGTGCGGACGAGGTCAGCCACCCTGGACCACCACCTTGCGGGTGGCGAGCCGCTGGACGGCGTGCCCGGCGCCGAGGAGCAGGACCGCCCAGAGCGTCTGAAGGCCGAGGATGCCGAGCAGGCCGGTGCCGGTGTGCCGCTCCAGGAAGACGTCCGTGGGGATCTGGATCATCGCCGCCCAGGGCAGCACCCGGGCGAGCTCGCCGAGCCAGCCGGGGAAGAGGCCGAGCGGCAGCAGCATCCCGGAGAAGAACATCGTCACCACCACCATGACCGAGCGGATCCCCTCGGCGTCCTGGAGCCAGAAGCCGGTCAGCGAGACCAGGAAGCGCAGCCCGAAGCTGACCACCACGGCGAGCAGGACCGAGAGCAGGAACGCCGCCCAGACGGACGGGTGGTGCGGCAGCCGGGTGTGGAAGGCGAGGCAGCCGGCGACGGTCGGCAGCACGCCGCGGGCCAGCAGCTGGAAGCCGGCCCGGCCGAGGTCGTTGGCCAGCCACCACCCCTGGAAGTCGACCGGCCGGTAGAGGTCGACCGCGATGTCGCCCTTGCGAAACCGCTCCTGGATGTCGTCCTGGAAGCCGCCGCCGAAGACCGCGACGGCGGCCAGCAGGGACTGGCTGATCCAGATGTAGGTGACGGCCTGGGAGGTGTCGTAGCCGCCGAGCCCGGGCCTGGCCTGCCAGAGGGCGACGAAGGTGTAGGCGAGGATGAAGCCGAAGACGGTGTTGGTGACTCCACCGGCCAGGGTGGCGGCACGGTAGGTGGAGTAGCGCCGGAAACCGCCGCGGGCGACGGCGAGGTAGAGGCGGGCGGCGCCGCCGATATCCGGAGGGGGCCTGAGCTGCGTCTCAGCCGGCACAGCGTTCGGCATACTGTCTCCTTATCGACAAATATGGGCAGGTGGAAGCGCCCCGAAACAGCGCACGGGCACCGGCAGCGGACACGGAGCACTGGCGCCGGCGCGGACACCGGCGCACGAACGCCGGCAGCGGACACAGAGCACCGGCACGGAGCACCGGCGCACGCCGGACCGGCTCCGACCGTCCCCACCCGGGGGTACCGGGCGAGCGGGCGGAGCTACCCGAGCCGCGTACGCGAGAACTGGGTGCGCTATATGGTTTGCACCTTTCACCGTACCGCCGACGATCAACCGGCGCATCCGGTTTTTCCAACGCCTGATCGCGGATCAAATAGCACATAATCGCGGCATGACCTTGAGGGCAGACCACCGCACCCGACGTCAGGCCAAGCGGGCCGCCCGTCGCGAGGCTCGCCGCGCCAAGCCGTTCTGGCGCCGGCTCCTGCCCACCTGGCGGATCACCCTCGGCGCGCTCACCGCCGTCCTGCTCCTCGCCGTCGGCTCCTTCGCCGTGCTCTACCTCATCGTCCCCGTCCCCGACGCCAACGCCCACGCCGTCGCCCAGAACAACATCTACCTCTACACCGACGGCACCACCGAGATCGCCCGCACCGGCGCCGTCAACCGCACCGACGTGACGATCACCCAGATCCCGCCGGACACCCAGCACGCCGTCGTCTCCGCCGAGGACCGCACCTTCTACCAGAACCGCGGCATCGACCTGAAGGGCATGGTCCGGGCCGGCTGGAACACCCTCACTGGCAAAGGCATGCAGGGCGGCTCCACCATCACCCAGCAGTACGTCAAGAACTACTACCTGACCCAGGACCAGACCATCGAGCGCAAGGGCCGCGAACTCTTCATCGCCCTCAAGGTCGACCAGCAGCGCAGCAAGAACGAGATCCTCACCGGCTACCTCAACAGCAGCTACTTCGGCCGCAACGCCTACGGCATCCAGAGCGCCGCCCACGCCTACTACGGCGTCGACGTCTCCCAGCTCACCCTCCCCCAGGGCGCCTACCTCGCCGCCCTGCTCCAGGCCCCCAGCATCTACGACGTCAAGACCGCCACCCCCGCCAACCGCGAGAAGGCCGTCGCCCGCTGGAACTACGCCCTCGACGGCATGGTCCAACTCGGCTTCCTCACCGCCGTCGACCGCGCCGCCATCACCTTCCCCGAACCGATCGACCCCCAGCCCGCCACCGGCCTCGCCGGCCAGGCCGGCTACCTGGTCGGCGTCGCCGACGACTACCTCATCTCCAGCGGGATCATCGACACCGCCACCCTCAAGGCCGGCGGCTGGCGGATCACCACCACCTTCGACAAGGACAAGCAGGACGCCTTCGCCCACGCCGTCCAGCAGGAACTCACCGACGAGCTCGACCCCGCCAAGCGGCCCACCACCGACACCGACGTCCGCGTCGCCGGCGCCTCCGTCGAACCCGCCACCGGCCGCGTCGTCGCCGTCTACGGCGGCCCCGACTACGCAAAACAGCCCTACAACGACGCGCTGCGCCAGGACAACCAGATCGGCTCCACCTTCAAGCCCATCGACCTCGCCGCCGGCCTCAACTCAGGCCGTAGCAGCGGCGACGGCCGCCCGATCACCACCGAGACCCGCTACGACGGCACCAGCGAACGCCCCGTCACCGGCGGACCCACCCCGTACGCGCCGCCCAACGAGGACGACATCGACTACGGCAACATCACCCTGCGACACGCCATGGCGAAGTCCGTCAACTCGGTGTACGCGCAGGAAGGCGTCGACGCCGGGCTCGCCCACGTCCGGGAGACCGCCATCCGGCTCGGCATCCCCGACAACGTCCCCGGCATGGACCCCGCCAACACCTCGATGACCCTGGGCACCGCCACCCCCAGCGCCCTCAACCTGGCCGGTGCCTACGCCGCGTTCGCCAACCACGGCCAGGCGTACACCCCGTGGTCCGTCACCAAGCTCGAACGCGTCCACACCGGCGGCGCCATCGACGTCCCCAAGATGCCCGAACACGTCCCGACCACCGCCATCGACCGGGGCACCGCCGACGCCGTCACCGACGTCCTGCGCGACGTCGTCAGCCCGCGCGGCACCGGCGCCGCCGCCCTCGACCTCGGCCGCCCCGCCGCCGGCAAGACCGGCACCACCGACTCCAACCTCTCCGCCTGGTTCGCCGGCTACACCCCCGAACTCACCACCACCGTCGGCCTCTTCCGGGAGAACCCGAAGACCCACGCCAAGGAACCGCTCTCCGGCACCGCCGGCTACACCCGGATCAACGGCGGCGCCTTCCCCACCGAGATCTGGACCGCCTACATGGCCGACGTCCTGGACGGCACCGACGTCCAGCACTTCGACCTCCAGCCCAGCCGCGGCAACACCCAGCCGAGCACCCCGGCCACCACCGCCTCGGCCTCGCCGTCCCCCAGCGCGAGCGCCACCAGCGCACCGCCCAGCGCCCCCGCCCCCTCGACGCCGGCACCGGAAGAGCCCACCCCGAGCAGCCGGCCCACCGAGACCCGGCCCACCCCCACCCCCGAGGCTCCCCACCCGACACCCACCCCCGAGCCGCCGGCCACCACCCCGGCCAGCCGGCCCACCTCGGCCAGGCCCACCCCGACGCCGACCCCGACCCCGACCCCCACCGCACCCCCCTCGGCCACCGGCCCGAGCCAGGGCCCGAACCCGGCGGCCGCCACCCCACCCGCGCCGTGAGCCACACAGCCACCGGTGAGCCCAACCGGCCCGGGTGAGCCGGACGCCATGGGTCAGCCCAAACCACGGGCGAGCCGAAACCGCGGGTCAGCAGAAACCACGGGAGAGCCGCTACGCCACCAACTCCCGCTCCAGCGGCGTCCGGAACCGCGGCGTCACCCGCACCTCCCCCAACCAGCCCGACAACCGCGCCGCCTCCACCGCGACCGCCGCCTCCGCCTCCGCCCCGACATCCGCGAACAGCCGCCACACCACCTCACCGTCCGCACGCTGCGCCCAGCCGCCCACCACCCGGCCGCACCACCAGACCGTCGGCCCCGCATTGCCCGCCCGGTCGAACAGCGCCGGGACGTCCTCCGGCCGCAGATACCACTCGCGCCCGCGCCAGCCCATCACCGTCGGATCCAGCGCCGGCAACAGCGCCGCCCACGGCTCCGGCTCCGCCACCGGCTCCACATCCCCCGGCAGCACCAGGCCCGCCACACCCCCGGCCAGCGCCACGTCCACCGCGCCCACGTCCGCCAGCGCCTTGCGGGTGTCCCCCAGCGTCCACCCCGTCCACCACTTCACGTCCTCGACCGTGGCCGGCCCGTACGCCGCCAGCCAGCGCCGCACCACCTCCGCCTTGGCCTCCCGCACCGGCACATCCGGCCACTGCGGCACCCGGGCCCACGGATAGCTGCTGCTCAGCCAGGACCCGCGCGGACGGCACCGCCGCAGGTGCCCGTCCGAGGCCAGCAGCCGCAGCAGCCGGCTGCCCACGCTCTGCTTCGCCTCGTACGGCTTGCCCGCCGACATCAGCATCGTCTCGCGCAACGCCGGCACGTCCGCGCCCAGTTCGCTCGTCGTCGCCTCGCCGCGCCGCTCCAGCGCGGCCAGCACCGCCAGCTCCGTCTCGGCGAGCCGCCGCTCATCCCAGCCCTCGGCGAAGTCGCGCAGGTGCTTCAGCAGCGTCGCCCGCTCCTTGACCGCGATCGCCCGCGCCGTGGACGAACTCACGTACGGCGCGAACTCCTCCGTCACCGCGAAGATCGTCCGCCGCATCGACAGCAGCTTCACCAGCGAGACGTCCTCGTACAGCGCCCGCTCGACCTCCGCCGCCGACGGCTCCGCCAGCCGCGCGCACGCCGACAGGTAGACCGTCGCCGCATCGGTGGCATGCAGCCCGACCACCGCGTCCGCCACCTGCTCGACCCGCGCCGCCCGCCCCGACGGCGCCAGAAGGTGCCGCCGCCCCATCCGGGCCCGGCGCTGCTCGTCACCGACCGAAGGCGCACCCACCGAAGGACCACCGCTCGAACGCACACCGCTGCTCATGCCGGGACCCTACTGCCGCCCACCGACAACCGGGCCCGGACATGACGCGGCGGGCCGCCCCGCACCACGGCGTGACGGCCCGCCCCGGGCGGTCCGGGTCCTTACAGGTAGAGCCCGGTCGACCCCTCCGTGTCGCCGAAGCGCATCGCGGCCACGGCGTGCAGGTCACGCTCGCGCAGCAACACATAGGTGGCGCCGCGGACCTCGACCTCCAGCTTGTCCTCCGGGTCGTACAGGACGCGGTCGCCCGGCTCCACCGAGCGGACGCTCTGGCCCACCGCGACGGCCTCCGCCCAGGTGCAGCGCTTGGACAGCTCCGCGGTGGCCGGGATGAGGATGCCGCCGGTCGAGCGGCGCTCGCCCTCGCTGCCCTCGGTCTTCACCAGGACGCGGTCGTGCAGCATCTTGATCGGCAGCTTCTCGCCCAGCCGGTCGTGGCGCGGCGAGTCGTGCTCCGGCGAGGTGGTCTGCGGGGTCGGTTCGTCGTTCGTACTCACGATCCCGACGGTACCGCCCCCGGGCCCACGGCGTGACGCTGGCCCGGAGTACGAGAAACGGGGCCGGACAGACGGAAGGCCGGGCACCGACGGTGCCCGGCCCCGGCAGACCCGCCGTTCAGCCCTTGCGGCGCTTGCGGGCCGAGGCGACCAGCAGCACCAGACCGGCGCCGACCAACGCGGCCGGGACGATCCGCTCCTTGCGCGGCTGCCCCTTCTCGTCCACGAACTGCGCCTTGGCCTTCTCCACCAGACCGCTCGCCGCCACGTACGCCCGACCGGCCTTCTCCTCCACGGAGGCCACGGCCTTCGCCTTGACCTGGGCGGAGATGGTGCTCGGGTGGACGCGCATGGCGAGCTCGTCCAGGGTCGCCGCCAGCTGGGTGCGGGTGCGGGAGATGTCCGCCTCGATCTGGGCGGTCGTCCGTGCCGACTTGTCCTTCGTGCTCGCCTCGCCCACTCGGGCCACCCCAATTCACTGATGTTGTCCTGTGCGACTGACCCAGTTTGTCAGTTGCCGCGCAGGCCCGCGCGGTCCCACCCACCATCGGAGGTAGGTTTGCCGTGGTACGACCACCCGCCCACGCACCAGGAGAGTCCCCCGTGACTGAGCGTCTCCAGCCCGGCGACACCGCGCCCGCCTTCAGCCTGTCGGACGCCGACGGCAACCAGGTGTCCCTCTCCGACCACCTCGGCCGCAAGGTGATCGTCTACTTCTACCCCGCCGCGCTCACCCCGGGATGCACCAAGCAGGCCTGTGACTTCACCGACAACCTGGAGGTCTTCGCCGGCGCGGGCTTCGACGTCATCGGCATCTCGCCGGACAAGCCGGAGAAGCTCGGCAAGTTCCGCGAGGCCGAGAACCTCAAGGTGACCCTGCTCTCCGACCCGGACCACGCCGTCCTGGAGGCCTACGCCGCGTACGGCGAGAAGCAGAACTACGGCCGCACCTACCAGGGCGTGATCCGCTCCACCGTGATCGTGGACGAGCAGGGCAAGGTCGAGCGCGCCCTCTACAACGTGAAGGCCACCGGCCACGTCGCCAAGCTGCTGCGCGACCTCAAGGTCGAGACCGCCTGAGCGAACGGCTCCGGCAGGTGCCACCGGGGCGCGGCGGTGCGGCACTCGCCACCGCCGCGCCCCGGCGCTGTCCGTGGCGGGTGCCCGCCCCCCGGGGCCCCGGCAACGAAGCGGTGGCGGCGCACCCCCCGACCGGGTGCACCGCCACCGCCGTCTCTCACCTCGGCGGACCGCTGTCGTCAGCAGGTCCCGAGGTCGCTCCAGACGCCCCACGAGCCGCTCGCGCTGGGGTCGTCGCCCTTGGTCCACCACTTGTTCTGGTAGTAGTGGCCCTTCCACGACACCTTGGTGGTGGTCGCGTAGGTGGTGCCCGCGTCCCAGGTCGGCGCGCCCGCGCAGGTGCCCGAGGTCGGGGTCGCGGTCGGGGTGACAGTCGGCGTCGCGGTCGGCGTCACGGTGGGCGTGACGGTCGGGGTCACCGTCGGCGTGACGGTCGGCGTCGCGGTCGGCGTGGCCGTCTGCGACGGGGTCGGCGTCGCGGTGCCGCCGTCGACGGCGCCCCGGCTCAGGTCACCCTTGAGGCCGTACAGCGTGCCCCCGACGTTGACCGTCCAGTTCGACGGCGTCGACACCGGCAGGTAGTAGACGAAGTCCATGTCGATCGACGCGCCCGGCGCCAGCGACTGCCAGCCCGGCAGCTTCACCGACACCCGGTTGTAGGTGCCCTTGAGACCGCCCACGTTGCCCGGACCGGGGTTGTCCTGCTTGATGACGGTCAGCCCGAAGCCGGACTGGTCCTTCGCGTTGCCCGGAGCCGAGTTGCCGTAGTCGAACTGGAACTCGGTGCCGCCCGGCAGGGTCACCGTCGAGTTGTTGACGATGTGGATCTTCGGGTTGATCGGGTAGTTCGAGTCACCCAGCGCGAAGTTGGTGAACGACACGTCGATCGGCAGGGTCTGCTGCGGCAGCACCGTCGTCGAGCGGACCGCACCGTACGGCGAGGCCGCCTTGAACTTGTCGTACATCAGCGAGGTCAGCGTCGAGCCCGGCACGTACTGGCCCTTGCCGCCGTTGGCCGTCGCGTCCCACTTGTAGTCGCCCGCGAGCTCCCAGATCATCGCGCCGCCGGCGCCCTGGTTGACGATGTAGTCCGCCTTGGCGCCCACCGACTGCTCGTCCTCGGTGGAGAGGAAGACCTTCTTCGTGTCGTTCCACAGCCACGGCGCCACCAGCGCGGAGCTGTAGTTGCGGGCGTAGGTGCCCTGCAGGGCGGTGTCGGTCACGCCGTACGCGGAGAGGTAGTCGGGCACGATGCCCTTCTCCAGGTTCTTCGCGTGCCACATCGGGTTCGAGCCGGCCGGGGACTCCTTGCCCGCGTCGTCCTTGTCGTTCCAGATGTTGTCGATGCCGACCGCGCCGTCACCGCACGCCGTCAGCCCGGCGCCCACCGGGCAGGTCGTCGCCGACGCGGTGCCCCAGAGGCCGTTGGTCCCGCCGGTCACGTTCTTGAACCCGCGGGTGTAGTACGGCAGGCCGACGTTGATCCGGCCGCCCGGCATCGCACCGCGGAAGTAGTGGTACGACCAGTCCGCGTTCAGGTAGCCGATCCCGCCGTACTGGCCGGTGCCGTACACGTTGGCCGCCGCCAGCTCGCCGTCCTTGCCGTCGTCGAACAGCGAGGCGTTCGGGCCGACGTACTTGTTCCAGGCGCCGTGCAGGTCGTACGACATGATGTTGACGTAGTCCAGGTACTGCGCCACCTGGAAGGTCTCCATGCCGCGCAGCAGGTAGCCGGACGACGGGGCCGCGACCGAGAGCAGGTAGTGCTTGCCGTCGGCGGCACCCGCCCGGTCCAACTTCTCGCGCAGCGTCTTCATCAGCGC
Source organism: Kitasatospora sp. NPDC041988 (assembly GCF_055588525.1). Taxonomy (NCBI): domain Bacteria; kingdom Bacillati; phylum Actinomycetota; class Actinomycetes; order Kitasatosporales; family Streptomycetaceae; genus Kitasatospora; species Kitasatospora sp. NPDC041988. The sequence continues at coordinate 116,811 of NZ_JBVJCO010000008.1, read as the reverse complement.
CGCGTAGCCCTTGGCGAGCGACGCGCGCTTGGAGTTGGCCAGCTGCCAGTCCAGCGGGTTGCCCGCGTCCTTCATCGAGGTCGGGTACTCGTAGTCGACGTCGACGCCGTTGAAGCCGTACTTCTTGATGAAGTCGACCGAGGAGTTGGCGAAGGTGTCGATGCCCGCCTGGTTGACGGAGCCGTCCGGGTTGACGGTCATCGAGTAGAAACCGCCGGAGTTGACGCGCTTGCCGTCGTCACCGAAGTACCCGCCGGTCTCGGTCCAACCACCCACCGAGATCATGGTCTTGACGTTCGGGTACTGCTTCTTGAACTTCGTCAGCAGGTTGAAGTGCCCCTTGTAGGGCAGCGACGGGTCCAGCTCGGCACCGGGCACACCCGGGAAGGAGATCCCGGTGGCCTCGTTCTTGTCGCCGTCGGTGCCGACGGAGATCTTGTTGTCGCTCCCGACGTGCCCGAACGCGTAGTTCAGGTGGGTGACCTTGTCCCAGGGGATGTCGCTCACCAGGTAGGACTGCGTGCCGTCCTTGCCGGTACGCCAGCCGGTGAAGTAGCCGATGATGCGGCGCTGGTGGTCCGCTCCCATCTTCTCGCGGCCCGCGGTGTCGTAGACGCTGCAGTACGGGACGTCCACCCCGGGAGTCTGGTACATGCCGTCGGGCCGACAGGCCGCGTTGTCGACGGTCGCGGACGCCTGCGAGGGCGCCGCGCCCAGCGTCGCCACCAGCAGGCCGGCCAGACCGGCAGCCGCCAGCGAGGCCAGACCGGCACGGGCGGCCGGGCTCTTGGAGTGACGGGCAGCGGTGGGACGCCGCTCCGCCGTGGATCGGATCAACACTCGGTCCTCCGGGAGAGAGTGTCGGCGCGTACCTGTGGGGGAGCACGCACGTGGGGGAATGCAGATTGGCGCTGAAGCTATGTGGTCTGAACCACATTGGTCAATAGGTCTGTACCAATTGGTAATCAAATCCCCAACAGCGCCGGCCGAACGGCCGATACCCGACGGTCACCTTCGGCCAACCCGCCGGCCATCCCCCGGCCACCGCGCACGTCAGTCCGCCGGTCGGCCATCCGCACGCCGACGACCGTGCCGGGCCACCCGGACTCACCGCAACGGCCCCGCCCGCCGCCCGCCTGACGGGCCGCAAGTACCGAAGTACTGGTGGTGAGGCCGTAACCGAACGACCCACCAATCGTTCGCACACATGGGGGACGGGCGCACACACAGGCCCGAAGGGGGACAACCATGCCAGTCAAGTACACCCGTGAGCTGCTGACGTCACTCGCGGCAGAGTCGAACAGCGTCAACGACATCATGCGAAAGCTCGGCGTGCCCATGGCGGGCGGTACGCACAGCTACCTGAGCAAGCGGCTGCGGTTCTACGGGATCGACACCTCGCACTTCAACGCAGGCCGACCGGACTACGGGCGCCGTCGGTACTCCCGACAGCAGCTGGCCGAGGCTGCCGCCAACAGCGACAGCATCAACTCCATGATGGCGTACCTGGGAGTCACGCCCTACGACAGCCTGTACTCCTACCTCAAGAAGCGCCTCGCCCAATTCGGCATCGACACTTCGCACTTCACCTTCAGAGGGGACAGCCGCCACAAGGTCCAGGCGGTGCCCAAGGACGTACTGATGCAGGTCGTGGCCACCCGCCGCAGCATCCGCGCCGTGATCCTGGCGCTCGGCATGACCGACTGTGGCGCCTCGCGCGTGCTGGTGAAGGAGTGCATCGAGTTCCACCGGCTCGACACCAGCCATTTCACCGGGCAGGCGCACAGCAAGGGCCAGAAGACCGGGCCGCGACGCAAGGCCGAGGAGCTGCTCGTGCAGCGTCCGCCAGGAAGCCACCGGGTACCGGGCGACCGCCTCCGGGCCATGCTCGTCCACATCGGCCACCCCGATGTCTGCGAGATGTGCGGTACCCCGCCAGCCTGGCTCGGACGCCCCATGGCCCTGGAGGTCGACCACATCAACGGCGACTGGCTCGACAACCGTCGGGAGAACCTCCGCCTCCTCTGCCCCAACTGTCACTCCATCACGCCCACCTACTGCGGCCGGAACATGAATCGGGGCACCAGAGCCGAGGACATCGCCGCGTAGCACGACCATCAGCCGGGAAAGGTGCGGCCTGCAGCAGAGCAAGCCGGTAGGCTAGTGCCGATGTGCGCCCGTACTCCAGCTGGCTAGAGAGGTGCGGTTTAGGTCCGCAGTGTCGTGGGTTCGAGTCCCACCGGGCGTACCGACTGGAATGGCCCGCCTGCCTTCGAATCGAAGACAGGCGGGCCATTGTCGTTCCTGCAACTCGTCAGCCCAGCAGTTCCTTCACCACCGGGACGAGGCCGCGGAAGGCCTTGCCGCGGTGGCTGATGGCGTTCTTCTCGTCGGCCGTCAGCTCCGCGCACGTCCGGGCTTCGCCCAGGGGCTGGAGGATGGGGTCGTAGCCGAAGCCGCCGTCGCCGCTGGGGGCCGTCCGCAGGGTGCCGAGGAGGCGGCCCTCGACCACGCGCTCGGTGCCGTCGGGCAGGGCCAGCGCCGCCGCGCAGAAGAAGTGGGCGCCGCGGTGGGCCGTGTCGATGTCGGAGAGCTGGGCGAGGAGCAGGTCGAGGTTGGCGCGGTCGTCGCCGTGCTTGCCGGCCCAGCGGGCGGAGAAGATGCCGGGGGAGCCGTTCAGCACGTCCACGCAGAGGCCGGAGTCGTCGGCGACGGCGGGCAGGCCGGTGGCCCGGGCGAGGGCGTGGGCCTTGAGGAGGGCGTTCTCGGCGAAGGTGACGCCGGTCTCGCGGACGTCCGGGATCTCGGGGTACGCGTCGGCGCCGATCAGTTCGACGTCCAGGCCGGCGTCGCCGAGGATGGCGCGCAGCTCGGCGATCTTGTTCTGGTTGCGGGTGGCGAGGATCAGGCGGGTCGACATGAACCCACCCTAACCGGACGTCAGCCGGTGCAGACCTGGGTGAGGTTTCCGGCGGCGTCGCCGAGCGGCTTGAGGTCGGGGACCTGCTTGTTGTTGACCGCCTGCTGGACCTTGTCGACCTGGGTGTTGAGGTCGTTGATGGCCTTGACGACGTCGGTGTTCTTGGAGTTCTTGCCGAGCTGGTCGAGGTCGTTCTTGAGCTTCTGGAGCGCCTGTCCGGCGGCGGCCGCGTCGTTGCTCGCGTTGTTGTAGGCGTTGGTGACGTCGGCGATGTCGCCGGTGATGCGGACGGCGGTGTTGCCGCAGTCGAGCGCCTTCTGGGCGGCCGAGCAACTGACCACGCTGAGCGGGAGGATGGCGATCAGGCCGGCCACGGCGAGGGTGGCGGGGCGGGCGATGCTCTGGGGCATCCGGTCCTCCTGGGTGCGCGGGTTCCGGTAGGGGAGGACGCGCGGTGAGGGGTGCGCGGTTCCCGCATTCGGGTTGCTGCGGGAACGGTAAGGGCTCCGGGCCCGGCCTGTACAGCGGCGGCGCCCGGAGCCCTCGCTTTTCGGAAGCGTGGCTGGAGCGGGTCTCAGGCTTCCAGGGCCTTGCGCTGGATCTCGTCGAGCTCGGCGCAGCCGAGGGTGCCGAGGTCGAGGAGGCGGTCGAGGAGGGCGCGGTCGAAGGGGGCGCCTTCCGCGGTGCCCTGGACTTCGACGAAGCGGCCGTCGGAGGTGCAGACGATGTTCATGTCGGTCTCGGCGCGGACGTCTTCCTCGTACCGGAGGTCGAGCATGGGGGTGCCGTCGATGATGCCGACGCTGACGGCGCTGACGCCGCCGGTGATGGGCTGGCCCTTGGCGCGGAGGATCTTCTTGTCGCGGGCCCAGGCGACGGCGTCGACGAGGGCGACGTAGGCGCCGGTGATGGCGGCGGTGCGGGTGCCGCCGTCGGCCTGGAGGACGTCGCAGTCGAGGACGATGGTGTTCTCGGCGAGGGCGCGGTGGTCGATGACGGCGCGCAGGGAGCGGCCGATGAGGCGGCTGATCTCGTGGGTGCGTCCGCCGATGCGGCCCTTGACGGCTTCGCGGTCGCCGCGGGTGTTGGTGGCGCGGGGGAGCATGGAGTATTCGGCGGTGACCCAGCCTTCGCCGCTGCCCTTGCGCCAGCGCGGGACGCCTTCGGTGACGCTGGCGGTGCACAGCACCTTGGTGTCGCCGTAGGAGATGAGGACGGAGCCTTCGGCGTGCTTGCTCCAGCCCCGCTCGATGGTGATGGGGCGGAGCTGTTCGGGGGTGCGGCCGTCGATGCGTGACATAGGCACCGAGCGTAGCCGCTTCTGCCGGGTGGTCCTGGTATGCCCCGACGGGTCCGGATCGGTGCCTGTGGGGCCGGGTGTCGGGGCGCTTGTCGGGCTGCGGCTGTTGCCCGTCCGGTGGGGCCGGGTTGCCCGGAAGTCCTCGGCCCGCCGCCCCTTGGAGGGGTCGGCGGGCCGGAGGGTGGTGGGCCGGGTGGGCTCAGCTCACATCATGTCTTCGATGTCGGCGGCGATCGGGTCGGCGTCGGTGCCGATGACGACCTGGATCGCGGTGCCCATCTTGACGACGCCGTGGGCGCCGGCCGCCTTGAGGGCGGCCTCGTCGACGAGGGAGGCGTCCTTGACCTCGGTGCGCAGGCGGGTGATGCAGCCTTCGACCTCTTCGATGTTGTCGATGCCGCCCAGACCGGCGACGATCTTCTCAGCCTTGCTGGCCATCTGTTGTTCTCCCTCTGTCTCGGCCCGTCGGCTGCTCTGCCGGGTGCCGTCCTGCGCTGTGCTCGGGTCCCCGGCCGAGGCTGGGGGGGTGGGTCGTTGCCGGTGCTGACGTGGTTTCAGCGGCCGTCGCGCTGCGCGGCAGCGCGACTAGCATCGCCCGATCAGGACCGGTCTGCCACGTTAGTCCACTTTTGGCCCATTCCGACGCGCACGATCTGGATCTTCGTCCGAGGATGACGATCAGCGGGGCTTCCGTCCCAGCGCGCGCGGCCTGCGTCCCCAAGAGTGGTCTACACCAATATATGTGCACTCCGATGAACGCAGGAAGGGCCCCGGGTGTTCCTCGGTCCCGCCCGGCGGTCCCCCGGGGGCTCCGCGGCCGGCAACTGCTCTCGGAGGGCGAAGGATGAGTTCGGCAGGCGCCACAGCCCCGCAGACCGTGTGGTGGCACACGTTCTACGGCGGACTCCAGAAGATGGGCCGCTCGCTCCAGCTGCCGGTCGCGGTGCTGCCGGCGGCCGGCATCCTCAACCGGCTCGGGCAGCCCGACGTCTTCGGCAAGGACGGGCTGGGCTGGGACAACGTCGCCAAGGTCTTCGCGGCGGCGGGCGGTGCGCTGCTGGACTCCTCGCTGGGGCTTCCGATGCTGTTCTGCATCGGCGTCGCGATCGGCATGGCCAAGAAGGCGGACGGCTCGACGGCACTGGCGGCCGTGGTGGGGTTCCTCGTCTTCTACCAGGTGCTGCACGCCTTCCCCGAGGACTGCAAGGTGCCGACGGTCCTGGTCGGCAACCAGTGCGTGGACTACACCTCGGCGAAGGCCGCCGCCGCGACGTACCAGAACCCGGGCGTCCTGGGCGGCATCCTGATCGGCCTGATGTCGGCCTGGCTCTGGGTGCGTTTCCACCGCACCAAGCTGGTCGACTGGCTGGGCTTCTTCAACGGCCGCCGCCTGGTCCCGATGATCACGGCCCTGGTCGGCATGCTCGCCGCCTGCCTCGCGGTCTGGGCCTGGCCGCCGATCGGCCGCGCCATGAACGACTTCAGCCAGCACCTCGTCGACCTGCAGTCGGGCGGCGCGGGCATCTTCGGTGTCTGCAACCGCGTGCTGCTGCTGATCGGCATGCACCAGCTGCTGAACACCTTCGTCTGGTTCCAGTTCGGCGAGTACACCAAGCCGGACGGCGTGATCGTGCACGGCGACATCCCGCGCTTCCTGGCGGGCGACCCGACGGCCGGCCAGTTCCAGTCCGGCTTCTTCCCCATCATGATGTTCGCGCTGCCGGCTGCCGCACTGGCGATCGCGCACTCCGCCAAGGTGCACCGCCGCAAGGAGATCTACGGTCTGATGCTCTCGGTCGGCCTGACCTCCTTCGTCACCGGCGTGACCGAACCGATCGAGTACTCCTTCGCCTACGTCGCCCCGGCGCTGTACGCAGTGCACGCCCTGCTGACCGGTGCGTCGATGGCGATCACCTGGGGGCTGGGGGTGCACGACGGGTTCAGCTTCTCGGCCGGCCTGATCGACTACGTGATCAACTGGAGCCTGGCCACCAAGCCCTGGATGATCATCATCATCGGGCTCGGCTTCGCCGCCGTGTACTACGCGCTGTTCCGGTTCATCATCGTGAAATTCGACATGAAAACACCCGGACGCGAGGACGAGGGCCAGGTCGAGGACGTGACCAAGGCATAAACCGAGCGTCACCACGAGCCCTCCGAAAAGGCCTTCGGACCATTGGTCCGGGGGCCTTCGGCATATCCGGAACGGGCCGATGGTCCCGATACAGAACTCCCGCTATTGGCGTACGCGAAATTCGGCGGCCCGCCCTGCCCGTGCCCTGCGGCCCCGCCCCGGCACTGCGCGGGCTGGCAGGCGGCCGCCGCCCGGCGCCCGTCCCGCCGGTACGACTTCGGCCGGAGAACGGGGTGGGGGGAAGATCACCGCCGCGGCGCGGCGTGCCGGTCGGCGATCCGCCACAGCTGTTCCCCTCGGGCGCCGCCACGGGTTTCACCCGGCAATGAGATGGCGCGACGGAGTGCGGTGACAATCCGGCGGCGATTACCGGACGACGGCCGGGGCGACCGCAACCGTCGCGCGACCTCCCCCGCCCGACCATGCCGGCGGACGGTCCGCATCCGGCCGCCCCTCACTCCCGGACCCGGCCGGTCCGCCCCCGGGCGCCTTCGCCCGCCTCCTCGCGGCCTCCGCCGGACCAGCCGGGCCCGCGGGCCCGGCCCCGCCGGTCGACCCCCGCCGAGTGGCCGACTCTTTTTGTTGCGCAAATAGCCAAAATGCCAATCACGGCGGGTAATCATGATCGTCGATCCGCAAGTAGGTTTCGATTTCATAGCGCTTCTCACCAGCACCGCTTTCAGGGGTTCCCCCCCTTCTCCACCCGTGCTACAAAACTGGTCTACACCACGTGTGGTGTAGACCAGTTCGCGGTCGGCCCCCCTGTGCACCTACCCCCGACCGACCCGCCCTGCCGTTAGGAACCCACCCCCATGAGTCAGTCTGCGCAGGCACCGGCGCCCGCCGCGGCTCCGGCCACGCCAAGCCCCACCAAGAAGTTCGGCCAGAACCTGCTGCAGGGTCTGCAGAAGATCGGCCGCAGCCTCCAGCTGCCCATCGCCGTTCTCCCCGCCGCCGGTCTGCTGATGCGCCTCGGCCAGGACGATGTGTTCGGCAAGGACGGCCTCGGCTGGAACAAGGTCGCCGCGGTGTTCGCCACCGCCGGTGACGCGGTCTTCGCCAACCTGCCGCTGCTGTTCGCGGTGGGAATCGCGATCGGCTTCGCCAAGAAGGCGGACGGCTCCACCGCGCTCGCCGCGCTCGTCGGCTTCCTGGTGTACAAGAACGTGCTGACCGCGTTCCCGGTCACCGAGGCCGTGGTCGCCGACGGCAAGTACACCGCCGCCACGTACCAGAACCCGGGCGTGCTCGGCGGTATCGTGATCGGTCTGCTCTCCGCCGTGCTGTGGCAGAAGTACCACCGCACCAAGCTGGTCGACTGGCTCGGCTTCTTCAACGGCCGCCGTCTCGTCCCGATCCTCATGGCCTTCGTCGGCACCGCCGTCGGCGTCCTCTTCGCCCTGACCTGGGGCCCGATCGGCGACGCCATCAAGAGCCTGAACGACACCCTGATCGGCGCCGGCGCGTTCGGTGCGGGCGCCTTCGGCCTGGTCAACCGCGGTCTGCTGCCCGTCGGCATGCACCAGTTCGTGAACTCCTACGCCTGGTTCCAGACCGGTGACTTCACCAAGCCCGACGGCACCGTCGTCCACGGTGACCTGACGCGCTTCTTCGCCGGCGACCCGACCGCCGGACAGTTCATGTCGGGCTTCTTCCCGATCATGATGTTCGCCCTCCCCGCCGCGGCGTTCGCCATCGCCCACACCGCCAAGCCGCACCGCCGCAAGGCCGTCACCGGCATGATGCTGTCGCTGGCGCTGACCTCCTTCGTCACCGGTGTCACCGAGCCGATCGAGTTCGCCTTCGTCTTCATCGCCCCGGCCCTGTACGTCATCCACGCGGTGCTGACCGCCGTCTCGATGGCCCTCACCTGGGCGCTCGGCGTGCACGACGGCTTCACCTTCTCCGGCGGTCTGATCGACTACGCCCTGGCCTGGAACAAGGCCACCGACCCGTGGATGATCATCCCGATCGGTATCGCGTTCGCCGCGCTGTACTACTTCCTCTTCCGCTTCGCGATCGTCAAGTTCAACCTCAAGACCCCCGGTCGCGAGGACGACGACGAGATCGAGGACGTCACCAAGGCCTGACACCGAGGTACGACCCGCAGCACCCCCGGCCCCGCCCTGCCGCTCACTCCCCCGAGCGGCAGGGCGGGGTCGTTCGCTTGCCCCGGCCCCACCCTCCCTTCGGCCTCGCCCCTCGCGCCTCGCCCTCGCCCCGCCCTCGCGCCTCGCCTTCGCCGTCCCAGCCCCGGAGCCGTCCGGTGAGACGATGGTTGACGAACCAGCAAGATCGCTGGTCAACTGAAGCGGTGAACGCCCGGCGCATCCTGGTCACCCGCAGCCACATCGACTTCGGTCGCGTGTGGTCCGCGGCGTGTTGCGCCTGACCTGACCGTTCCCCCGCCACCGCCCGGCTGACGCCCCGCCGCGCCCCGGCCCCGCTTCCCGTCGCCCGTGACCGCCCGCCACCCGGGCCGCCGCCACGTGCCCGCCCGCACCGCGCACACACCGCTCCCGTACGAGGAAAGTCAAGGCCTCGCCATGCCCCGCCAGTTGCACCTGTCCGCCGCCCTCGACAGCCCCGGCCGCTTCGACGCCGGGCACTTCGCCGCTCTCGCCCGCCTCGCCGAGCGGGCCACGCTGGACTTCGTCACCCTGGACGACTCCTACGCACCCGAGCCGCAGCGGCTCGACGCCCTCGCCACCTTCGCCCGGCTCGCCCCGCGAACGCGCGGGCTCGGCCTGGTCCCGACCGTCACCACCACGCACACCGAGCCGTTCCACACCTCGATCTCCGTCAACACCCTGGACTGGGTGAGCGAGGGCCGGGCCGGCTGGCTGGTCGGCGTCTCCGACACCGAGGCGGAGGCCAGAGCCTTCGGCCGCAAGGACGTCGCCCCGGCCGACGTGCTCTGGGCCGAGGCCGCCGACGCCGCCGAGGTCGCCGCGCGGCTCTGGGACAGCTGGGAGGACGACGCGGAGATCCGCGACGTCGCCACCGGCCGGTTCATCGACCGCGACAAGCTCCACCACGTCGACTTCGAGGGCCCGCACTTCTCCGTCCGCGGCCCGTCCATCACCCCGCGCCCGCCGCAGGGCCGGCCGGTCGTCGCGGTGGCGGTCGCCGCCGCGGACCTCTCTCCGGTCGCCTCCCCCGGCGGGCGTGCCCGGGTCGCGACCGCGATCCGCCACGCCGATGTCGTCCTGCTCGACGCCCCCGACCGGGCGACCCGGCTGACCGCCGCCACCGAACTGCGGCTGCGCGCGGGCGAGAGCCTGCGGATCCTCGCCCGGCTCGACGCCGCCCTCCCCGACGAGAGGGCCGTCGCCACGCTGACCACCGAGCTCGCCGAGGGCGGGGGCGGCGTCGACGGCTTCCACCTGGCACCCGCCGACCCGGCCCGCGACCTGGCCGCCCTCGCCGACCGCGTCGTCCCGGCGCTGCGCGGGCGCGGACTGTTCCGCGCCGGCTACACCGGCCGCACCCTGCGCGACCACCTCGGCCTGGCCCGCCCGGCCGGCCGCTACACCCCCGCCGCCGGCGCGCCTGCCGTGCCGGCCGCCGCCACCGCTCTGACCAGCGCCTCCGAGGTGACCCGATGACGGACCGACCGCTCAAGCAGATCCACCTCGCCGCGCACTTCCCGGGCGTCAACAACACCACGGTGTGGACGGACCCGGCCTCGCGGAGCCAGATCGAGTTCGCCTCCTTCCGCCATCTCGCGGAGACCGCCGAGCGCGGTAAGTTCGACTTCCTCTTCCTCGCCGAGGGCCTGCGGCTGCGCGAGGTGAAGGGCCTGATCCACGACCTGGACGTGGTCGGCCGGCCCGAGTCGATCACCGTCCTGGGCGCCCTGGCCGCCGTCACCACTCACCTCGGCCTGGCCGCCACGGTCAACGCGACCTTCAACGAACCGTACGAGCTGGCCCGGCGGTTCGCCTCGCTGGACCACCTCTCCGGCGGCCGGGCGGCCTGGAACGTGGTCACCTCCTCGGACGCCTTCACCGGCGAGAACTTCCGCCGCGGCGGCTACCTCGACCGCGCCGACCGGTACACCCGGGCCGCCGAATTCGTCCAGCTGGCCCGGGAGTTCTGGGACGCCGGGGACGAGACCGTCCGGCACCGGGGCCCGCAGTTCGACGTCGAGGGCCGGCTCTCGCTGCCCCGCCCGCCGCAGGGGCACCCGGTGGTCATCCAGGCCGGGGACTCCGACGAGGGGCGGGAGTTCGCCGCCGCCGCGGCCGACATCATCTTCAGCCGGCACGCCACCCTGACCGCCGGCCGGGCCTTCCACGCCGACGTGAAACGGCGGCTGGCCGCGTACGGGCGCAAGCCGGACGAGCTGAAGATCATGCCCGGCGTCACCTACGTGCTGGGCGACACCGACGCCGACGCCGCCGAGCGGGCCGCCGAGATCCGCCGGGCCCAGGTCGGGCCGCAGACCACCATCGCCTACCTGGAGCAGGTCTGGGGCATCGACCTCTCCGACCACGACCCGGACGGCCCGCTGCCCACCGTCGACCCGGTGGTGGACAGCGCCCTCGTCCAGGGCCGGACCAGGATCGGCGACCCGCTGGAGACCGCCGCCAAGTGGCGCGCGGTGGCGGCCGCGAAGAAGCTCAGCAGTCGCGAGCTGGTGATCGAGGTGACCGGCCGGCAGTCCTTCATCGGCAGCGCACAGACGATCGCCGCCCAGCTCGACGAGCATGTGCAGAGCGACGCGGCGGACGGCTTCATCCTCGTCCCGCACCTCACCCCGGGCGGGCTGGACGACTTCGTGGACCAGGTGGTGCCGCTGCTCCAGGAGCGCGGGGTCTTCCGCAGCGAGTACACCGGGACGACACTGCGCGAGCACCTCGGCCTGCCGGCGCCCGGGCAGCGCTGAGCCGTACGGCAGGCGGCCCGCGACGGACGCCGGAGAGCGGATCCGAGTCTCAGATCCGGCCGAGGCGGGCCGCATGCACGCCGGCCTGGAAGCGGCTCTCCGCGCCCAGGTCGGCGGTCAGCTCGGCGACCAGCCGGCGCACCGTCCGCTCGGAGACCTCCAGCTTCCTGGCGATCGCCGCGTCGGTCAGCCCGGCCGCCAACAGTCGCAGCACCTCTTGATGACGATCCGTCATGCCACAAGCACTGGACAGGAGTTCCGGCGGGATCCAGGCCGCCGACCAGAAGTACTCGAACAGCTCCGCCACCAGTGCGACCAGGGCCGGCTCGCGGACCACCACCGCCGAGTCGGCGACCGGGGCGTCCCCGCCGGGGCCGGCTCCCGGCGCGGGCAGGATCGCCAGCCGGGCGTCGACCACGATCAGCCAGAGCGGCAGCGAGTGCGCGGCCCTGATCCGGGCGCCGGCCCCGGTCAGCTCCCGCACGTGCGCCAGAACGGCGGGCCGGCGCAGCACGGCGGCCGGGTAGATGGTGCGCAGGGTGGCGCCGTGGGCGAGGGCGAGCCGTTCGCGGGCGAGTTTGCCGGCCAGGGCGGTGCCGGAGAGGTCCTGGCCGGGCCGGAGCGAGAGGGCTTCGGTGCGGGCGCCACGGGCGGCGTCCTCCAGCAGGGCGGCGATCCGGTCGGCGCCGCGGACGAGTTCGAGGGCGGTGCCGGTGTGGTGGCGGTGCTGGACCGGCAGGTAGCCGGTGTGCAGGCGGTCGACGGCGTCGCGGGCCCGGCCCAGTGCGGCGACGAGGGCGGTGACCTGGGTGTCCGTGTCGAGGAGGAGTTGGCGGACGGCGGTGTCGACGGAGACGGCGGCGTGTCCGCCGGCCTCGGCGGCGGTGGGCTGGAGGAGCCCGAGGGCGAGGAGTTCGGTGGTGGCGGCGGCGAGGCGGTTCGCGTCCCAGTCGGGGCCCGGGGTGGCGGGCGGGCGTCCGGGTTCGGCGAGCAGGCGGGCGTAGAGCCGGGTGGCATCGCTGTCGGCGGGGTTCCCCGCGCTTTCCGTGCGCTCCATCGGCGCAGCCTAGTGAGGCGGGGGCTGGCCGGGCCGGGGTTTCCGAGGGGCGAGACGGCGCCGTTTCCGCTCCCGGTCATGGCCGGTTCCGGCAGTGCCGGGGTGGCTGACCTGCGGCGCAGCGGTGGCCAGGATGGGGCGCATGGCTCTTTCCGAGGCTTCGACGATCTGGTTGGACGGCGCGCTGGTGCCCTGGCACGAGGCGCGGACGCATGTGCTGACGCACGGCCTGCACTACGGCACGGGTGTGTTGGAGGGCACCCGGGTGTTCGCGACGGCGGATGGTCCGGCGGTGTTCCGGCTGTCCGAGCATCTGCGCCGGCTGGACCGCAGCGCCCGCATGATCCGCATGGAACTCCCGTACAGTGCGGACGACTTGGCGAAGGCGACGGTGGAGTTGGTGCGTGCCAACGGCCACCGGGCTTGCTATCTGCGGCACTTCGCGTTCCTGGGCTACGGCTCGATGGGCATCGACATGCGGCACTCGCCGGTCGCCGTGTCGATCGCGAGCTGGGAGTGGCATGGCCAACTGCCGCAGGCGGAGGCCGGGATCACCCTGAAGACCAGCAGCTGGCGGCGGAACGACCCGAACGCGGTGCCGCCGGCTGCGAAGGCCACCGGCCCGTATCTGAACTCGGTGCTGGCCCGGCGGGAGGCGAACGACGCGGGCTATGACGAGGCGCTGCTGCTGGGCCCGGACGGTTCGGTGAGCGAATGCACCGGGGAGAACGTGTTCGCCGTCCGCGACGGGGTGCTGCGCACGCCGCCGAGCAGTGCGGGGGCTCTGGAGGGCATCACCCAGGACACCGTGCTGACGCTGGCCCGCGATCTCGGCCTGGCGGTGCGGGTGGAGAGTCTGCTGCGCTCGGACCTCTACGCGGCGGACGAGGTGTTCGTCTGCGGTACGGCTGCGGGTGTCGTCCCGGTCCGCTCGCTCGACGACCGCGAGCTGCCGGCCGCGCCCGGCCCGGTCACCGGCCGGCTGCGCGGGGCGTACGAGGCCGCGGTCTCGGGCGCCGACCCGCGTTACCGGCACTGGCTGACGCCGGTGGCCTGAGCGGGTCGTCCTCTCCGCCCGGGGCCGGGCGGAGGGGGGCGGGTGGTCCCGGATGTTTTTTCGTGCGCCCGCGAAAGTCCCGCCTACCTGCTCAGATCTCGTACACCGCGCCGGGCCGGGCGATATCGACGGGGCCGGTGAAGGCGGCGGCGGCGTCGCGGCGGTTGTGCTCGGCGTCGGTCCACGGCGGGATGTGGGTGAGGACGAGCCGGCGGGCGTGGGCGGCGGTGGCGTGCTCGCCGGCTTCGCGGCCGTTGAGGTGGACGGCCCGGTAGGTGTCGCGGCCGTCCATGTAGGCGGCTTCGCAGAGGAAGAGGTCGGTGTCGCGGGCGAGCTCGACGAGTTCGGCGCTCTCGCCGGTGTCGCCGGAGTAGACGAGGCTGCGGCCGTCGTGTTCGAGCCGGAAGGCGAAGGCGTCGACGGGATGGTTGACCTGGGCGACCTCGATCCGGAACGGGCCGAGGTCGAAGGTGCCGGGGGTGAGGGTGCGGAAGTCGAAGACCTCCTTCATCCCGGGGTTCTCCGGCATGTCGTAGGCGCGGGCGAGCCGCTCGGCGGTGCCGGCCGGGCCGTAGACGGGCATCGGGTCGGGACAGCCCTCGGCGCGGTAGTTGCGGGCGACCCAGTAGGCACAGAGGTCGACGCAGTGGTCGGCGTGCAGGTGGCTGAGCAGGACGGCGTCGACCTCGTACAGGTCGACGTACTTCTGCAGGGCGCCGAGTGCGCCGTTGCCGAGGTCGAGCACGACGCGGTAGCCGTCGGCCTCCACGAGGTAGCTGGAGCACGGCGAGTCGGCGGACGGGAAGCTCCCCGAGCACCCCACCACGGTCAGTTTCATCCGAGCCCCTCCGCCCCGACACGTCCTGGCTGCCGCTGGTCATGACAGTGCGGCCGGCGAACCGGCCGGCAGCGCTGCCCTCGCGTGTGTCGAGGGTAAGGGCGGAGGGGCACTTTGCCCCCGTCTCCGTGCCGCGCTGTGGCTGGAATCACCAGAACGCCGGGGCGGCGGTCCGGCGGGGGCCGGGGGTGCCGGTTCAGCGGTGGCCGGGGCGCCGGCGGGCCCAGGCCGTGATCGTGTCGGGGTACCAGCGGGGGTGGCCGCTGCCGTCGATGACGTCCGGGTCAGGCAGCAGGCCGTGCCGGCGGTAGTTGCGGACGGTCTCCGGCTGGACGTTGATGTGGCGGGCGATCTCGGCGTACGACCACAGGTCGGTGCTGCGGCTCACGGGGCCTCCGGGATGCGTGGGGGCGGTGCCTGCCCAGCCTCCCGGGCGCCGGGGGCGGCTTCGGCCCGGAACGGGCGCCGTGGTCAATCCGTGACGAACCGGGAGCAGCGGACGGATAAATACTCGACTGTCACAGCGGTCACACTGGTGGCCCCGGGGGGTGGCCGGTACGGTCTGCCGCATGACCAACTACTGGTGGCTCGCGCTGTGGACGGTCTGCGTGCTGGTGGCGGGCTGGATCAGCACCCGGATCCGGGCGCGCCGCCTCGCCGGGCAGCCGCGTCGGCCGCTGCCGCCCGGGCCCCGCCGTCCGGGCCCCGCGCCGCAGGAGATCTGGTGGGCGCAGGTGCCGTTCGAGGACGGCCCGGGGGCGAAGGACCGCCCCTGCCTGGTGCTGCGGGTGAACGGCCGTACCGCGACCGTCGCGAAGATCACCAGCAAGCACCATGCCGACCGCCCGGGCGTGCTGCCGTTGCCGCCGGGTTCGGTGGGCGACCGCCAGGGCCGGACCAGTTGGCTGGAGACGGACGAGCTGCGCGAGGTGGCGGTCGCCGACTTCCGCCGCCGGGCCGGCGTGGTGGACCGGCAGATCTGGGCCCGCGCGCAGCGGGCGATGTCGGCCGGTCAGTGAGCCGTCAGGCCCAGAGCTGGCCCTGGAGCGCCTCGACCGCGGCCTCGGTGGACTCGGCGGTGTAGATGCCGGTGGAGAGGTACTTCCAGCCGCCGTCGGCGACGACGAAGACGATGTCGGCGCGCTGCCCGGCCGCGGCGGCCTTGCGGGCGGCGCCGAGCGCGGCGTGCAGGATGGCGCCGGTGGAGACGCCGGCGAAGATGCCCTCCTGCTGGAGGAGTTCGCGGGTGCGGCGGACGGCGTCGGCGGAGCCGACCGAGAACCGGGTGGTGAGCACCTCGGCGTCGTACAGCTCGGGGACGAAGCCCTCGTCGAGGTTGCGCAGGCCGTAGACCAGGTCGTCGTAGCGCGGCTCGGCGGCGACGATCTGCACGCCGGGGACCTTCTCGCGCAGGAAGCGGCCGACGCCCATGAGGGTGCCGGTGGTCCCGAGGCCGGCCACGAAGTGGGTGACGGTGGGCAGGTCGGCGAGGATCTCGGGGCCGGTCGTGGCGTAGTGGGCGCCGGCGTTGTCCGGGTTGCCGTACTGGTAGAGCATGACCCAGTCGGGGTGCTCGGCGGCGATCTCCTTGGCGATCCGCACCGCGGTGTTGGAGCCGCCGGCGGCCGGGGAGGCGATGATCTCGGCGCCCCACATGCGCAGCAGTTCGCGGCGTTCCTCGCTGGTGTTCTCGGGCATCACGCAGACCATCCGGTAGCCCTTGAGCTTGGCGGCCATGGCGAGCGAGATGCCGGTGTTGCCGCTGGTGGGCTCCAGGATGGTGCAGCCGGGGGTGAGCAGTCCGGCGGCCTCGGCGCGCTCGATCATGTGCAGCGCCGGGCGGTCCTTGATGGAGCCGGTGGGGTTGCGGTCCTCCAGCTTGGCCCAGAGGGTGACCTGGCCGTCGGTGTTGCCGGGGACGGCGGCGGAGAGTCGGGGCAGCCGGACCAGCGGGGTGTTGCCGACGGCTTCGAGCGGGCTGTCGTAACGCAAGGGGGGCCTCCGGCAACGGCGGTGAGGGTCGGGAGCGGCGGCTCTCCCGCCCGCGCGGGGCGGGCGGGAGAGCGGGAGGTCAGCGGGCGCCGCCGGCCACGGCGGGCAGGATGGTGACGCTGTCGCCGTCGGCGAGGGCGGTGGAGATGCCCGCCAGGAAGCGGACGTCCTCGTCGTTCAGGTAGACGTTGACGAAGCGGCGCAGCTCGCCGCCCTCCAGCAGGCGGGAGGCGATGCCCGGGTGGCGGGCGTCGAGGTCCTGGAAGAGTTCCCCGAGGTTGCTGCCGGTGCCCTCGACGGCCTTGGCGCCGTCGGTGTAGGTGCGGAGGATGGTCGGGATGCGGACCTCGATGGCCATGGGTGCGCTCCTGTGCGAGTCGTGAGGTGGGTGGGCCGCAGCGCGCGGCAGGGCGGGGTGGGCCCGGGGTGTGCGGCGGGCCTGGGCGGGCGGCTCAGCGAGAGCGCGCGGGCGTGCCGGGACAGATCGCACTGGCGAGCCGGCACAGGTCGATGTGCAGGCGCGCCACGAGGCGGGTGCCCGGGGCCTGGGTGCTCACATCGACGGAACGCATGGGCTCATCGTATAGATTCCCGACCGCGCTCCGACATGCCCGTCTCGCGATCCGGATGTTTCTGTTTCTTCTGTTGAGATGGCACCGGCCCGCCGACCGCTCGCGGGCAGTCGGCGGGCCGCGCCCAGGTGGGTGCTGGTCAGGCCTGGTAGGCCTCGACGACCTGGACGTCTTCCTCTGTGATCTCGCCGTCCACGATGCGGAACGAGCGGAACTGGAACGGGTCGTCCGGGCCGTTGCCGTCGGCGGTGGAGACCAGGACGTAGTGGGCGAACGGCTCGGAGGCGTAGCTCACGTCGGTGCGCGAGGGGTAGGCCTCGGTCGCGGTGTGCGAGTGGTAGACGATCACGGGCTCCTCGTCCCGGTCATCCATCTCGCGGTAGAGCTTGAGCAGGTCGCCCGAGTCGAACTCGTAGAAGGTGGGCGAGCGGGCGGCGTTGAGCATCGGGATGAACCGCTCGGGCCGTCCGGTGCCGGCCGGGCCTGCCACCACGCCACAGGCCTCGTCCGGGTGGTCGGCGCGGGCGTGGGCGACGATCGCGTCGCGCAGTTCTCGGGTGATGGTCAGCATGCGGTCAGGATAGCCACGCCCCGGCGGGTGTCCGCCGGGGCGTCCACGGCGTGGTCCGCCGGGCCGTCAGCCGCCGTTGCGGGCGTGCAGGTGGTCGTCGGCGACGGCGTGGACGGCGGCCGGGCTGCGGCGCTTGAGCACCTGGTAGCCGACCACCAGCACGACGGCCCAGACGGGGAAGACGTACAGCGAGATGCGGTTGTCCTCGTCCAGGGCAATCAGGACGACGACCAGCACGAGGAAGGCAAGCGCGGCCCAGCTGCTCCAGACGCCGCCGGGCGCCTTGAAGCCGGGCGGCGGGAGGTGGCCGGCCTTCCAGGCCTTGCGGTAGCGGATCTGGCAGATCAGGATCATCGCCCAGGTCCAGAGGCCGCAGACGGTGGCGACCGAGGTGATGTACTCGAACGCCTTGGCCGGGACGAGGTAGTTGAGGACGACGCCGGCTCCCATCAGCAGCGAGGAGAGGGTGATCGCGGCGGCGGGGGTGCGGCGGGAGTTGAGCTTGGTGAGCTGCCCGGGGGCCTGGCCGCGCAGGGCGAGGTCGCGCAGCATCCGGCCGGTGGAGTACATGCCGGAGTTGCAGGAGGAGAGCGCGGCGGTGAGCACCACGAAGTTGATGATGCCGGCCGCGGCGGGGATGCCGATCTTGCCGAAAGCGGCGACGAACGGGCTGACGCCGGGCTGGAATTCGGTCCACGGGACGAGCGAGAGGATGATCACCAGGGCGCCGATGTAGAACAGCGCGATGCGCCACGGCAGGGTGTTGATGGCGCGCGGCAGGGTCTTCTGCGGGTTCTCGCTCTCGCCGGCGGTGACGCCGACCAGCTCCACGCCGAGGTAGGCGAACATGACGATCTGCAGCGTCATCACGGTGGCGCCGATCCCCTTGGGGAAGAAGCCGCCGTCCTGCCAGAGGTTGGTGATCGACGCGGTGTCACCGGCGTCGCTGAAGCCGAGGGTGAGCACGCCGATGCCGATCAGGATCATGCCGATGATGGCGGTGACCTTGACCATGGAGAACCAGAACTCGATCTCGCCGAAGAGCTTCACCGAGATCAGGTTGGCCGCGTAGAGGATGACCAGGAAGGTCAGCGCACTGAGCCACTGGGGGATGCCGGGCGCCCAGAACTTCACGTAGACGGCGGCCGCGGTGGTTTCCGCCATGCCCGTGACGACCCAGAACAGCCAGTACGTCCAGCCCGTCACATAGCCGGCGAAGGGGCCGAGGAACTCCCGGGCGTACTCGGCGAAGCTGCCGGACACCGGGCGGTAGGTGAGCAGTTCACCGAGCGCCCGCATGATCGCGAAGATCGCCACGCCGGCCACCGCGTACGACAGGATCAGGCTCGGGCCGGACTTGGAGATCGCGGTGCCGGCACCGAGGAAGAGGCCGGTGCCGATGGCGCCGCCGATCGCGATCATCTGGATCTGGCGGCTGCCCAGCCCCCGCTCGTAGCCCTCCTCGTCCGGTTCCGGTTTGGTGTCGACCACTTCGTCGTAGAGCTTCTCGGCCATGGCGCACCGTCCTGGGTGGGTCTCGTGGGGTGGAGAAGTCGTACCACGCGCACTCCGTATAGCGGTGTCCATCTGAGCGATATTTGAGCATGGAGTCATAGGGTTTCGACCGTTTTGAACGGAAAAGCCCCGACCCCCCGTCCAGCATGCGGACGGGGGGTCGGGGCTGCCCGGAACCGGGCAGGATTCAGTCCGAGAGCGCCTCCAGCAGCGACTCCTGGAGGGCGCCCAGCCACAGGTACGCCATCACCAGCGGCTTCCGCTCGTCGGCGTCCGGCAGGTCGTACAGGCCCTGCTCGTCCTCCTCGGTGATCTCCAGCCGCACGCCCAGGGTCAGCCGCAGGTCGTTGAGCGCCCCCAGCCAGCGCGGGCAGTCGCCGGCGGGCAGCTTGAGCACCCCGCCCTCGCCGCCGAGCCCGTCCAGCGCCCGCACCACCTGCAGCGCGTCCTCGCGCTTGCGGGCCCGCAGGTCCAGCTCGGTGTAGCGGCGGAACTCGCCGGAGGCCGCCTTGCCCTCGGCGTCCTGCGGCTTCTCCGGGTCCCGGTAGGCATCCGGGAAGAGCCGGGCCAGCGCCGGGTCGGAGGGCGCCTCACTCGGCCCCTCGGCGAACAGCGCGGCGAGCGGGTCCCCGCCCTCACCGCCCGGGCCGGGGCCGATCAGCTCCAGCATCTGCACTTCCAGGGAGCGCAGGATCGAGGCCTCGACCTCGTCAAGCGCGATCGCCGCGCTCCCGCCGCCGCCACTCTCGAACAACCCAGCCATCTGTATCGGTCAGCCCGTCTTCGTCGTCTTCGGTGGTATGCCGGGGCGCGGCCCGCGGCTCAGTCGTGCTGGAGCGTGGCCCAGAGGCCGTAGCCGTGCATCGCCTGCACGTCGCGCTCCATCTCCTCGCGGGACCCGCTGGAGACCACCGTCCGACCCTTGGTGTGCACTTCCATCATCAGCTTCCGGGCCTTGTCCTTCGGGTAGCCGAAGTAGGCCTGGAAGACGTACTGGACGTAGCTCATCAGGTTGACCGGGTCGTTGTGCACGATGGTCACCCAGGGCGTGTCCGGCTCAGCCACCGGTAGGCCTTCGACCTCCGGGCGCTCGATCTCTGCGGGCGCGACACTCACCGCCGGGTCCTCCTCGCTATTCCTCCGGATACCTGCACCTTCAGCCCCCATGCTGCCATCCGGGGGACCTCGGGGCGATTCCGCCCCATGGCCGCGCGAACGCCCCGCACGAGAAATCGTCAAACTGACGCTAAGTGGTAGTAGCATCATCTCCATGGACGCCACTTCAGTGCGCGCGGCCGGTTCGACCGCGCTCCTCACCGACCGCTACGAGCTCACCATGCTGCAGGCCGCCCTGCAGAGCGGGGCCGCGCCCCGCCGCTCCGTCTTCGAGGTGTTCACCCGCCGCCTGCCGGGTGGCCGCCGCTACGGCGTGATGGCCGGCACCGGCCGGGTGCTGGACGCCGTCGAGAACTTCCGCTTCACCGCGGTGCAGCTCGACTGGCTGGCCGCCCAGAACGTCGTCGACACCGACACCCTGCGCTTCCTGGCCGACTACCGGTTCACCGGTGACATCCACGGCTACCCGGAGGGCGAGGCCTACTTCCCCGGGTCGCCGCTGCTGACCGTCGAGGGCACCTTCGCCGAGGCGGTGATCCTGGAGACGGTGATCCTGTCGATCCTCAACCACGACTCGGCGATCGCCGCCGCCGCCTCCCGGATGACCGCCGCGGCCGGCGGGCGCCCGGTGATCGAGATGGGCGCCCGGCGCGCCCACGAGCAGGCCGCCGTCTCGGCCGCCCGGGCCGCGTACGTGGCCGGCTTCTCCGCCACCTCCGACCTCGAGGCCGGATTCACCCACGGCATCCCGACCACCGGCACCGCCGCGCACGCCTTCACACTGGTGCACGACAGCGAGCGGGACGCCTTCCGGGCGCAGATCGCCTCGATGGGCAAGGGCACCACACTGCTCGTCGACACCTTCGACCTGCGCGAGGCGGTCCGCACGGCCGTCGAGGTGGCCGGCCCCGAGCTGGGCGCGGTACGGATCGACTCCGGCGACCTCACCCTGCTGGCACACCGGGTCCGCCGCCAGCTGGACGAGCTCGGCGCGCACAAGACGAAGATCATCGTCACCTCGGACCTCGACGAGTACGCGATCGCCGCGCTGGCCGCCGCCCCGGTCGACGGCTACGGCGTCGGCACCAGCCTGGTCACCGGGAGCGGCCACCCGACCTGCGCCATGGTCTACAAGCTGGTCGCCCGGGCGGAGTCGGCGGACGGGCCGCTGGTGCCGGTCGCCAAGCGCGCCGCCGGCGGCAAGACCAGCATCGGCGGCCGCAAGTGGGCGGCCCGGCGGCCCGACGCGGACGGCGTGGCCGAGGCCGAGGTGGTCGGCACCGGGCCGGTCCCGGCCGAGCTGGAACCGCACCTGATGCAGGTGCCGCTGGTGCTGGCCGGCGAGGTGGTCGGCCGGGAGCCGCTGAGCGCGGCCCGCGAGCGGCACGTCCGGGCCCGGGCGGGGCTGCCGCTGTCGGCCACCCAGCTCTCCAAGGGCGACCCGGTGCTGCCGACCGAACTGATCCTGTGACACCACTGCGCGGTCGCCGGGCTCCCGGGGGCACGGACCCGGGTGCGCCCCGGGCCTTCCGCCCCCGGGTGCCACTGCCTACAGTCGACCGTAGAGTTCCCACCGGAAGCGCACAGAACCAGCGCACCGCCCCCCACAACCGAGGATGCGAGCCATGCACCGGGCACTGATCGTCGTCGACGTGCAGAACGACTTCTGCGAGGGCGGCAGTCTGGCCGTCGCCGGCGGGGCCGAGGTGGCCGCCGCGATCACCGACCTGATCGCCGAGGCCCGCCCCGGATACCAGCACATCCTCGCCACCCGCGACAACCACGTCGACCCGGGCGACCACTTCTCCGACCACCCGGACTACGTCAACAGCTGGCCGGTGCACTGCGTGGCGGGCACCGAGGGGGTGGGCTTCCACCCCAACTTCGCGCCCTCCGTCACCTCCGGCGCGATCGAGGCGGTCTTCGACAAGGGCGCCTACGCGGCGGCGTACAGCGGCTTCGAAGGGCTGGACGAGAACAACCGCGGGCCGATCGACTGGCTGCGCGAGCGTCAGGTCACCGAGGTGGACGTGGTCGGCCTGGCCACCGACCACTGCGTCAAGGCCACCGCGCTGGACGCGGCCCGGGCGGGCTTCACCACCCGCGTCCTGCTGGACCTGACGGCGGGTGTGGCGCCGCAGACCACCGCCGCCGCGCTGGAGGAGCTGCGGGCGGCCGGCGTCGAGCTGGTCGGCACGCCGACGGTGCGCGGCTGAGCCCGGTCAGCCCTCACCGACCAGCAGTTCCACCACGTCGGTGCCGCCCTGCCGGAAGGCCTCGCGCAGTTCGGCGCCGACCGCGTCCGGCTCGGCGGCCAGCCGGACACCGGAGAGGTAGACCACCCGGATCCCCAGGTACTCCATCCGGTGCTGGCCACCGCGCACCCAGGCGGCCTCGCCCTCGCTGACGCAGCGCAGCTCCGAGTCGACCTCCACCGCCACGCCGACCTGCGGCCAGTAGAGGTCCGGCACGGCGATGTAGGTGCCGCCGCGCATCCGCAGCTCCGGGCCGGCCAGCGGGACGGGCAGCAGCCACTCGTCGGCCAGCTCGCCGAGCCGCGCCAGCACGGCGTCCCGCTCCTCGGAGAGCAGCTCGTCCAGCGCGGCCCGCACCCGCAGGTCGGCGGCGAGCCCGGACTCGGTCAGCTCGGCGACCAGCTCCCGCGCGGTGCAGCGGGCCTCGGGCCGCCCCACCCGGGCGCCGGGCCGGCCCACGGCCTCCCGCAGCACCTCGCGGACCGGCAGCGCGGCACCCTCGCCGAACTCCGGCGCCGCACCCTCGGCCGTCCACTCGCGCAACGCGTCCGCCACCGCCCGGGCGACCGGCGCACAGGCCAGCCCGTGCACCGAGCGGGCCACCAACTCCCGTTCGGTGCGCCGGATCCGCACCTCCCCGGCATCCTTGAGCCGGCGCTGACGGGGCACCAGGACGTCCACCCCGGTGACGGCCGGCAGCCGGGGCACCGCGGCGAAGCCGTACAGCGCCAGTGCGGCGGTGCCGGTGATCACCGCGCCCTCGCCACGGCCCTCCTCGCGGCCGTTCTGCGCCGCGTACAGCAGCGCGGCCCACATCCGCTGTTCCGGGGTCGGCTCGCCGGACTGCAGCAGGTAGACCCGGGGCAGCAGTCGCTGCCACGGGCCGCCCCGGCGACAGTGCCCGCTGACGACCCGGGCCGGCACGCCCCGGGCGCGCAGCTGGCTGGCGGTGATGACGTTCTGCTGACGCTTCGCCAGTTCCTCCAGGGAAGGCGGCGGCGAGGGAATCCGGTAGCTCATGCCGACACCATCCCCAACGGCCAGGACCGGCCATCGGCCGCCTGACGCACTGTTACCCAACCGTCGTGAAACCGGGACCAGCCTGCACTAAAGTCCCCATACCCTCACCCATTCGGAGTAATGGGAGGTCACGGGATCACCGGCACCGGCCGAAGCCGACCGGCGACCAGCACTTCTGACCGTGCGTGACCAAGGGCATACGCCGAAGCGCCTCCGGGCGTCACTCCGGCTCCCCGGATTGCCTACCCTTAGTTCATGTCACGTGACGAGACCGCCGGCCTCCGCGCGGCCCAGCTCCGCCTCGGCCGCCTGCCCGGATACGTCCGCCGGCCGGACCCGGCCCGCCGCAGCGGCGAACAGGGCCATACGTACAAGAAGGGCTGGGAGGTCCGCTTCACGGCCCGCAGCGAGGCCGAGATAGCCGAGATCCGCGACCTCGTGGTCGCCGCCGGATTCGCCCCGGCCAGACCCTTCTTCAAGGGCCACCAGCTGATCCAGCCCGTCTACGGGATGGCCGCCGTCCAGGCCTACCTGGCCGCGAGACAGGCGGCCGAGGAACAGGCCGCCCGCACGACCGTCGGCCGGGGGCGGAACGGGGCCGACGGAGCCGACGAGGCCAATGGGGCCAACGGGGCCGTCCGGCGGCGGGAGGAGAGTGCGGCGGCCGGACTGGCGCGGCGGAGGGCCGTCGACTCGTTCCCCGCCCAGCTCGGCCGGAGCACCGCGGCGGACGACCGGCTCTCCCCCTCGGAGGCCCGGCAGTCCGGCTGAACCAGCGTGGACGGGGGCGGACGGCGGGCGCCGGGCGGCCCTCCGCCACCCCGGCCCCGGCCCTTCGCCACCCCGGGAACGCGGCCCCGCCCACCCCCGGCGCGCCGCCGCCCCCGGGAGCGCACCACCCACCCGCGCACCCGCATCCGCGCCCGCTCCCACCCTCCGCGCGCGCGACCGGTGGCGCGGGCGCGGCTTCACGCCTCGGGTGTGGACGTGAGCCACCGGACCGCCTACGGTGGCCCATCAACCGCTCCACCACCCCTCGCCGACCACCCTGGCTGACCGGCCATGACGCCCTCACTCTCGCGACCCTGGCAGCGCTGTGCACCACCCCTACCACCGGCCCCGCGCCACCCCGCCGCCCGTCGGCCCACACCCGGCCACCGCCGGAACCGGCCGAGCGGCAGCACGTTCCGGGCATTCAATCCGATTGGTAACCCAGAGCACCGAGCGCCTACCGTAGAGTGAGCACAGATGATCGACCGTCAGAAGCCCATCTCACTTGCCGAGAAGCCGAGATGACCAACCGTCATGACAGCACCGCCGAGCCTCCCCCGGCGCCCGGCGAACCGTCCGCCGTACCACTGGAGTTCGCGGCGTTCTGCGAGCTGCACCGACCGCGTTACCTCAGCTACGCCCGGGTCTGGCTGCCGGACCACGCCGAGGCGACCGGCGCCGTCCAGCATGCCTTCGCCGAAATCGCCGTCCAGTGGCGCGAGTTACTGGGCAGCTCCAATCCGACCGCGCACGCCTGGCAGATCCTGCGCGGCACGGTCAACGAGCACACCCTGCGGGCCGACCCGCCGGCCCGGCCCAGCCACCCCGCCGACGACGACCTGGCGATCCTGCACTACATCGTCGGCCTCGCCGCCCCGGAGATCGCCGACGTCATCGGCACCGACACCGCCAGCGTGGCCGGCCGACTCCGCCGCACCATGCTCCGTGAGGCCTCCGGCTGGTGATCCCGGCCGGGCCTGTGCGCCCGACTCCCCCGCGTCGCCTGCCGACCCGCAGGCTCAGACCCGCTCGCCCGTCACGTCGTACAGGTGGTGGACCGGGTCGTGGACCAGGTAGTGGGAGAACGACTCCACCGTGAAGCGCGCGCCGTCACTGCGGTTGCCGGTGCGCTGCCACTGGTCACCGGACACCTGCTCGAACGCGTCCGCGAGGACCCGCGCGGCCTCGGCCAGGTCCGCCGCGACCGCCCCCGGCTGCTGCTCCCCGTAGCGCCCGGCGACGGCCGTCTCGTCCTGGTCCCAGTTCGGGAAGTCCGGGTTCTCCTGGTCGAGCATGAGGTTCAACCGGAAGTGGAACAGCCGGAAGACGTCCCGCACGTGGCACGCGTACTCCAGGTCCGACCAGACCTCCGGGCGGGGACGGCGGCGCAGCGCCTCCTCGTCCCCGGCCAGCACGGCCACCCAGGCGTCGGCGTTGTCCCGGATGAGCCCGGGGACGGCCTCACGGGACACGGCAGCGGACTCCAGTCCGCAGTCCGGGCAGGGGCGCTCCAGGACCCACGTCCAGTCCTTGGTGTCCGGGACGATGCTGTCGGCGGGGGCGGCGGGGGCGTTCTCGGGAGTGGTCATGTGCCCAGGATGGCCGCCCGGGTACCGCCCCCACCAGCGGTCATAACGCCAGCGGCCGCCGAAATGCTGCCAGGCTCAGCCGGGCCGCCCGGCCTCGCGTGCGTCCCGCACGTCCTACGCGTCCCGCTCCGTCCTGCCCGTCCTGCCCGTCCCGCTCGTTCTACTCGTCCCGCTCGTACGCCTCGCGGGCCTCCAGCAGGGCGGCCAGGTGCTCGCGGCTCCACGCGCAGACCGCGTCCATCGGCCCCAGCAGCGACCGGCCGAGCGGCGTCAGCGCGTACTCCACCCTCGGCGGGTTCTCGTCGTACTCGGTCCGGCTCACCACCCCGTCGTGCTCCATCGCGCGCAGCGTCTCCGCCAGTACCTTCGCGGTGATGCCCACCAGCGGCACCCGGAGCTCGGAGAAGCGGCGCGGGCCGCTCTCCAGACAGCGCATCAGCTTCCAGGTCCACTTCTTGCCGCCCAGCACGGGCATCGTCTGCACCGGGCAGTCCGGGTCGAAGAAGTCCACCGACAGGGGTGCGAGCGCCAGGGGTTCGAGCACGGTCTGCGTCATGGCACCGACGGTAGCCGACCCCGTATCCCTGCGGGCCCCCGCCGGTACCGTTGAAGTAACCGGCACCCCCCGGTCTACCGTCACGGCAACGGCGGGCGACAAAGCCCCCCGGCGAACGGACGGAGAGCGCAATGAGCAGCACCCGCAAGCAGGTTGACCGCAGCATCGTCGTCTACGGCGCGGGCGGGCAGGTCGGCCGCGCCGTCGTCGCCGAGGCCCGGCAGCGCGGGCTGGCGGTCACCGCCGCCGTCCGCGACCCCGAGCGCCACCGGGACCTCGCCGGCGAGGGCGTCACCCTCGTCCGCTGCGACGTCACCGACCCGGCCGACGTCGCCGCCGCGGCGCACGGGCACACCGCCGCCGTCTCCACCGTCTACACGCCCGACGTGCCCTCCGAGGACTTCTACCGGGCCACCGCCGACGCCCTGGTGACCGGCCTCGGCACCGCCGAGGTCCGCCGGCTGGTCCACGTCGGCGTCGCCACCACCCTGGAGACCGCGCCCGGCACCGCCGTCCACGACGACCCCGCCTTCCCCGAGGCCTACCGCGCCTTCTCGCTCGGCCACGCCGTCGCCCTGGACCTGCTGCGGGAGTCGGACGCCTCCCTCGACTGGGTCGTCGTCACCCCGCCCCTCGACCTCGACCGCACCGCCCCCGGAACCGGCCGCTACCGGACCGGCGGCCCGAAGGTCCTCGGCGAGCGGATTGCCCAGGCCGACCTCGCGGTGGCCGTGGTCGACGAACTCACCGCCCCCGCCCATCACCGCGAGCAGATCGCCGTCGCCGAGTAGGCGGCGCGGCCTGTCGGCAGGGGCCGCCCGGCCAGAATCCCGGTCAACC
Organism: Kitasatospora sp. NPDC041988; assembly: GCF_055588525.1. Taxonomy (NCBI): domain Bacteria; kingdom Bacillati; phylum Actinomycetota; class Actinomycetes; order Kitasatosporales; family Streptomycetaceae; genus Kitasatospora; species Kitasatospora sp. NPDC041988. The sequence continues at coordinate 89,817 of NZ_JBVJCO010000008.1, read as the reverse complement.
GGGGCGCTCCGGTCGATGGTGAGCCCCGTGTGCGCCCTCTGCACCAAGCGCACCCTGCTCACCCGCGGAGCACGCCCGCACGCCTTCGGTGCCGCACCCGCCAGGCCCCCACCACTGGACCGGCGAGTACCACGACGTCCTGCACACGGCCGCCCTACGGGGCGAGTGGCTCGCGAGTCAGGCTCGGACCTACTGGTACGGGTTCCCCGTCGGCGGCACCGGAGGCTGCTGCGGCGGCGGGCCATAGCCGTAGCCCTGCTGCCCGGGAGGACCGGCAGGCGGTGGCACCGGATACGGATACCCGGCGCCACCGGGCACCGCCGCAGCCGCCCCCCGCTGCCGCCGCCCACGCACCACCACCAGCACACAGACGGCGACCAGAACCAGCCCGAACAGCACCCCTGCACCGATCAGCGTGTACGTGATCCCCGGGTTCCCCTTCGCCGCGGCAGGCGGCGCTGCGGGCGGCACTTCGGACGGGTCACCCGCTCCATCGTCCGGAGCCCCCTGCGACTCGACCCGGCCCAGCAGTGGGTTGTCCTTCGGGCCCCCGTCAACAGCGGGATTCGGCTCCAACGCCTTGGCCGGGGAGACAGTCCCGTAGCCGTAATGGGCATTTGGCACTGCCGAACCGTCCGGAGGCGGAGTGGCACTCTTGATCATCCGATTGATGACCTGACCGGCGGAGAGGCTGGGGTACTTCGAACGGATGAGGGCTGCCGTGGCGGAAACATAGGCGGTGGCATCGGAGGTTCCGTTGCCGACGCCGTATGCCGATGCCGATTTGGCAGTGGCCTGATAAATATCGACCCCTGGGCCGGCAATCGTGGTTTCAGGTCCAAAGGTGGACTTCTCCCAGGAGCGGCCCTGTTGATCGACTGCCACGACGGCCATCACTCCCGGAAACGCAGCCGGGTACTCGACAGGCAAGGATCTGTTCCCGCTATTTCCGGCGGACGCCACAAGGACGATGTCCTTAGACACCGCATACTTGATCGCGTCACGCGCCTCCTGGGAGGTCCGGAAATATCCGCCAAGGGAGATGTTGATGACCTTTGCCCCGTGGTCAGCTGCGAACTTGATGGCCCGCGCAAAGTCAGGCCCCTGGTCCCCCCACTGCCCGTCCTTGCTCGTGAGCTTGACCGGAAGAATCTTCGCCTTAGGCGCGAGACCCTTAATCCCCGCTTGCGAGCCGTGTCCGGTACCGGCGATCAGACCTGCCATCGCAGTGCCGTGGCCGTCTGCATCAAACCGCCCGTCCGACGTTCCTCCGGAGAAGTCAGCACCAGGCAACACCTGGCCGATGAGATCCTGGTGATCCTGGTTGACGCCACCGTCCACTACGGCAACGATGACGCCCTCGCCCTGGCTGATCGGCCAGACCTTCGTCTCGGCTTCGTAGATCCTCAGCGGCCATTGTGAGTCCCTGATCTGATCCGCTGCCGCGGGCGATGAAGCCATCCCCCACATCAAGGCACCGGCAGCGAGCACGGCTGCTCCACGCCCTACCCGACCGCTCGTCAAGCCTGGTCACCTCACCCAGCAAGGCGTCCCGCAGGTCACCGACCTACGGGACGACCGATCATTGGCCTGTCCACCAGCAAACAGGACTCATTCCACCACGTTCGGGTTGGCCGGCTTGTCCGACGCCCACGTCTCCTCGTCCTCGACGAGATAGTCGGGGCGCTTGCCGTCCTTCTCCTTGTCCTTCTTACGGCGCTGGCCATCCCCGATCGGCATGCCCGGTCCCATGCCGGCGCCGGAGTTCGCGCCCAACTCTCCTCTGGCCCGGCCGCGGGCCCCGAGCCCGGAACCGCCTTCGGTGAAGGCCTGCTTCGCGCCTGACCCACTGCCCGGACGCGCGCCCCCGCCGACGATGCCTCCGGTCCGCCCCGGCACACCGCTTCCGGGGCGAGCCCCTGCGGCAGCGCGGCCTCCCGTGCCGAAGCCGCCCTCGTAGGCCTCGCCCACGCCGAAGGCCTTGCCCCCGCGGGCGACGGCCTTGCCGGGAGCGCTCGTCGTGCGGCCGAAGGCGTCCTTGCTCTGCGTCACGCCGCCCTTGCCCGGGTCGTTGCCCTGCAATCCCTTGCCGCCCATGATCGGCCCACCGCCGGTCGGGCCAGGCCCGCCACCGTTGCCGCCCGCCGGCACGCCGATAGGCGTTCCGGGATTGGAGGTCGGGTTACCGGGGTTGATGGACAGCGGGCTGGTCCCGGGCGTACTGGAGGGAGTGATCGTCGTACCGTCGATCGCGGTGCCCGGTCCGTAGTTCGTGACGGATTGAGGCTTGGGAGCTGCCTGAGCGGTGCCACCCTTGATGCCTGAATCTGTCCTCGGCGGCGTCGGCGCCGCCTTCGTCGCAGCGGGCTTCGGGGCAGGTCGCTCAGCAGGCTTGCCCAGCGACGGCGCCGAACCCCCGCCGGTGGTCGGCGCCGTTCCCGTACTGGTGTAGCCAATGCCAGCCATGACGGCGCTGAGCGCCGGCGCCCCTGCCGACGGGTCGGAAGGGGCCACGGTGACATCGCGAACGTCGTCGCCGCGGTAGTAAGCCGGCGGCGGCTTCAACATCGGCGTAGCCACCCGGTAGTGCATCGCCAGCGTCTGCATGACCGCTGCCGCTTCGGCCTTCTTCTGCTCGGCGACGGCCGTCTTCGTGTCCTCGTCGTCGCCGCCGAAGACGGACGAGACCGTGTCGCCGACGCCGTCGGTGAACTGCTCCCAGCCGCTGGGCTCTTCGGGCATGTCGCGTTTGGCCTGGGAGATGGCCTCGGACAGGTGCTTGAGGGTGTTGGCCGCGTCGTTGGCGTAGGAGGACGCGTTGTTGATGGTGGCCGCGAGCTGGAGCATGCGTTTGTGGAAGGCGTCGCTGGTGCTGCCTTCCCAGCTGACGGCGGCCTCGGTGCTGGCGCGGGTGAGGGTGGCGCGGATGGCCTTGAGGGTGTCGGCGGCGCGGCGCCAGGGGTCGCTGGCGGCCATCACCTCGCCGGGGTTGAGGGCCTGCGCCATCTTCCGGAGTTCGGCGTGGCTGTACTCGTTGAACTTGGTGTAGCCCGAGCCGCTCATCGGTGGCCTTCTCCGTTCTCCCGGGGCTGCCGGCGTGGGGCGCTCATCGCTCGGACTTCCCGCCGCCGTGCTTGGCGGGGGTGACGGTCTGGGCGTAGGCGGCGGTGCTGGTGGCGGAGGGGCTGGCGACCGACCAGCCGTCGTCGCCGAGTTTCAGCTTGCCCGAGGTGCGGTGTTCCTGCTCCTCGTAGTTGGTGGCCGTGAGCTCGGCCTTCTTCTGGGCTTCGTCGACGGCGTCCTGGAGCTGGTTGAGGACGTCGCGCAGGCCGTCCCGCATGGTCTCGTAGCGGCCGTGCAGTTCGGTGGCCTCGGCGAAGGTGCCGAGGGCGTTCTTGCCGACGGCGCTCTGGCCGTGTGTGGTGGTGCCGTCGGCGTGGTGCTGGAACTCGGCCAGCAGTCCGCGTACCTGGGCCGCGAAGGCCCGTAGCTGTTCGACCTCGACCTGGTAGCCGCGGCCGGCTCCGCCGGTCGATCCGGTCCCCGTTGCCACTTTCCGGCGCCTCCCCCGTGCGTCCGTCGTTCCGCTGTCCTGTACAGCTCCCGGAGACACATGTCTAACACATGCTCCGGGCCGGGAGAATGCCGCTTCGGCCGAACCGCCGGCCGGCCTGGCGGTTACCTGCTGCGCCGTCAGTTCGCGGGCGTCCCCTCCGGCAGGGCGGCGAGGGTGCGGCGGCAGAGCGAGTCGGCGTGGCGGGTGGTCTCGGGCAGCCGGTACCGGCGGGCGAGGGCCAGGGTGGTGTCGACGGCTTCGGACAGGCCGATGCGGTGGCCGACGGAGACGAAGACCGGTTTGACGCCGGCCCGGGTGCGGACGGCGCGCCCGACCTCTTCGCCGGTGACGGGGTCGGTGAGCGGGGTCCAGGAGCCGCGGGGGGCGTCGGGTTCGCGGTGGTCGAAGGTGAACGGGGTCTTGGCGACGCCGATGGTGCGCAGGCCGGTGAGCACGCCGAGGTGGCTGGCGAGGCCGAGGCGGCGTGGGTGGGCGAGGCCGTAGCCGTCGCAGACGACGGTGCCGGGGGTGTGGGTGAGCCGTTCCAGGGCGCTGAGGACGGTGGGGAGTTCGCGGAAGGCGAGCAGGCCGGGGACGTAGGGGAAGGCGATCCGGTCGACGGCGGTGGTCTCTTCGACGACGGCGAGGCTGTCGAGGTCGAGGACGACGGCGGCGGCGACCACGAGGTCCCGCTCGTCGTCGTAGGCGACGTCGACGCCGGCGATCAGCCGGTCGTCCGCCGCGCCGGAGGGGGCGGGGCCGTGCGGCTGGACGAGCGGGCGAAGCCGTTCCTGTTCGGCGATCGCCTCGGTCTCGGTGGTGGGCCAGTCGGCGACGGGCACGGCGGTTCCCCCTGGGTGTGTGGACGGTCCGGTCGTGATCACGGTACCGAGCGGGTCGGACGACCCCGCGGTGAGCCTGTGCGCCCCCTGTGCCCCGGACCCGGCGGGTTAGGCTGCACTTACCGAACTCCCGTACAGGGTAGGAACATTCGGTACGGCACCACCCGCCCGTTTCCCCCGACGTGCGAAGGACCGACGCCATGCCGCGCCCGACCACCGCTCAGATCTGCCTCGGTACCTTCACCGTCGTCGCCGCCACCGTGGCGCTGCTGGCCGTCTCGGGCGTCTCGGGCGTCCTGGAGGTCGCGGTGCTGGTGGGGTTCGCACTCGCGCTCGGCACGCTGGTGACGCTGTTGTCGCTGTCCACCGCCGCGCAGCGCGGGGCCCGCGTGCGGAAGCCGGCACCCGCACCGGCCCCCGCCACCGCACCCATACCCGCTCCTGCTCCTGCTCCTGCTCCCGCCGGACACGAGTACGCCCGGCAGCGCTGAGGCGCCACCGGGCGGTACCGGGTGCACCGACGCTCAGACCGTGGAGACCACCACGGTCTTCGCGGCCTTGTCGTGCACGCACTGGCGGTAGGGCTTGTCGAAGACACCGAACAGGCCGTCGATCAGCCACCAGAGGGCGGCGCAGCAGATGACCGCCGGGAGGATGAAGACGGCGACCCTGGTCCAGGCGGCGGACGGGGTCGGCGTGCTGCCGTCGATCAGCATGGCGACGCGGATCTTCATGGCCTTCTTGCCGAGGGTCTGGCCGTCCCGGCTGAGCATCAGGCCGCCGTAGACCAGCCACAGCAGACAGGCGAGCCAGAACGCGCCGGCCGAGCCGGAGCGGTCGCTGAGGCTGGCGAAGGGCAGTACCAGGAGGAGTGCCACGGCCTGCACCAGCACGTAGTCGATCAGCTGCGCGAGGATGCGGTTGGGCCAACTGCCGAGGGGCGGCATCCCGGGGACGGGCCCGGCGCCCGGCGTGCCGTGGCCGGTGGGGCCGTAGCCGGGCGGCGGCTGGTCGTAGGGCGACTGACCGTAGGGGCTCTGGCCGTACGGTGGCTGCCCGTACGGCGAACCGCCGGGGGTACCGCCGTAGTTGCCGCCGTACGCGCCGGGGCGGTCGCCGGGGCCGCCGGGCTGTGGGTTTCCGTCCGGGTCCGACGGCGCACCTTCCGGCGTGCCGCCGGCCGGCTGCGGGGGCTGCTTGTCGAAGGAGGGCTTGCCGCCCCCCTCCGGCTCGGGGCCTGAGGGATTGTAGGTGCTCATGTCCCGAGTAGAACATCACACATTCTCTGGACTTCGGATATTTAGTCCGTTTTGCTCGGTAACCTCCGTCGGGCCGGGTCAGGCCCGGACGACCCGGGTACGGCCGGCCCGGTCGTGCCAGCCGCGGCGGGCGGGGCGGTCGAACACCGGCCAGACGAGGCCGAGCAGCAGGACCGCCGAGACGTTCCTGACCAGCCATCGGCAGAGCGAGCGGCCGAAGGTCAGCCGCACGCGGGCGGCGGAGGGGGCCGCGTCGATCACCTTGATCCGGGCCAGCCGCTTGCCGAAGGTCTGGCCGGTGCGGGCGGTCGGCAGGACCTCGTAGAGCAAGCCGACGAAGGCGAGGATGCCGAGCAGGACGGCGAACTTGCCGACCACCACGCCGTCCACCAACCAGACATCGACCTGGTGGCGGGTGAGCGAGCTGGCCATCCGGGCCTGGTCGAGCTTGTCCTGGAGGTGGGTCCGGACGGAGCTGACGAGCGGGATGGCTGCGGCGGTGGCGACGACGGCCAGCACGGCGGTGTCCACCAGCCGCGCGGCCAGCCTGCGCCCGAGGCCGGCCGGGACCGGCGGGGCGGGCCGACGGCGGGCGGCCGGGCGCGGCGCGGACGCGGCGGGCACCGGACGCGCTGCGGGCACCGTGCGCACCTGGCGGGCGGCAGGCGCCGGGGCAGCGGCGGGCGCCGGGGCAGGGGCGGACGCGGGGGCCGCCTCCTGCACCGGGACGGGTGCCGGCTCGGTGACGGGCTCCGACTCGGGCTCGGTGACGGATTCCGGCTCGGGCTCCGGCCCCCACCCGGGCTCGGCCACCGGCGCGGGTACCGGATCGGCGGCCCGAACGACCACCGGCACCGGCACGGGCTCCACCTCGACGTCGGCAACGGTCGGCGCAGCCACCGGCTCGGCCACCGGCACGCCCGCCTCCGCCGCCGGCTCCACCCCGGGCAGCACACCCCAGGAGACCCAGCGCGGCGTACCACCCGTCTCCATCAGGCCCCGCTGCGCCCGCGGATCGGCCTGCCAGCCGGACGGGTCCTCGCCCGCAGCCCAGGCCCCGCCGTCCACCTCCCCCTCCGCCTCACCCTCCGCGCCCGCCGGCCGGAACACCGGCCCGCCTGCCGGCTGCGGCCCGAAGGTGAACGATGCGCCGCCCACCGTCTGGTCGAGGTACACCGGCCCGGTCTCCCCGGGCATCGGCTCCGGCGCCCACTCCATGACGGCCGCCGCATCCACGCCGCCCACCGGAGCCGCCTCGTCCGTCGTGTCCACCCCATCCGCCGGAGCCACCCCATCCGCCGGAGCCACCTCGCCCGCCGGAACCTCCGCCGCCGGAACCGCCGGAGCCGGAACCGCCGGAGCCGCAGGCGGCGGCACGTACCGCGCCCCGACGCCCGCAGCCGCGCCCGCTGCCGCTGCCATGCCGCTGCGGCGGGCCACGAACCGCGGCGGCTCCAGCACCTCGCCCTCCGCCGGCGCGGGCCGGCTGGTCCCGGGCACCCAGGCCGTGCCGCCCCAGTAACGGACGAAGCCGGGGACGGAGGGGTCGGGGTAGTAGCCCGGCGTGGGGCCGACGGCCGTGTCCGCGCCGCCGGCGAAGGGCCGGTCCGTCATGGGGGTCTTCTTTCCTGGCAGGGCCGATGCGGCGCACCCGGCGAGCAGTACACGCGTGGCGGGTCGGGCGACACGGGTGGCTTCGCCGTCGGCGCGCGCGAGGGTACCGCCGGATGGGCGGACAGTCGCCGGGCAGTCACAAAGGGTAGTACCTCGGAAGCTCGGAGATTGGAACTTGGCCAATCACCGGACAGCCCTGGCCCTACCGGGGTAAGGACGAGGGCGCGCACGGGCGATCGCGCGCCCGCTCCCCCGCTTTCACCCCACCCGGTCCGCAGTCCGCAGAACTCTGCGAAGAAATCCCGGAAACATGTGTAAGAACGCTCCCGGCCCGCGCTCTCCAAGGTCACAGGGCCCGAAACCGGGCACGAACCGCAGGCAGAGAGGAACCGATCATGGAGCGCCCGATGAGCGTGGTGGAGCACGAGCTGGAGCTCAACCTGGTGCTCTCCCCCGAGCACAGCGTCCCCGTCCCGGCGCGGCTGTCCTACGGCAGCCACGACCCGTACGCGGTGCACATCACCTTCCACCTGGACACCGGCTCGCCGGTCACCTGGGTGTTCGCCCGCGAGCTGCTGGTGGAGGGCACCTTCCGCCCGTGCGGGCAGGGCGACGTGCGGATCTGGCCGACCCGGTCGGGCCGGCGCAGCGTGCTCTGCATGGCGCTGAGCTCGCCGGCCGGGGACGCGCTGCTGGAGGCACCGCTGCCGGCGGTGGCCGCCTGGCTGGAGCGGGCGCACCGACTGGTGCCGCCGGGCAGCGAGATGGCCGCGCTGGACATGGACGGCTCGCTCGCCGAGCTGCTCGCGTGAGTGCGCGCGACCTGCTCGCGCAGCCCGACCCGGCAGGCTCCGACGACTCGGCAGGCTCCAAGAGCCCCGCAGGCTCCGGCAGCCCAGCGGGCTCCAACGGCCCGGCAGCCCCCGATGTCCCGGCCGGCCCCGACGACTCAGCGGGCCGCGGGGGCCTGCTGACGGTCGCGTGCGGGGCCCGGGTGGCCGCCGCCCGCCCGCTGCCCGGGCAGCCGGACGAGCGGAGCGCCGGCGGACCGCCGCCGTGCCCTTATCCGTAGCGCGGCGGCCAGCAGGAAGCAGATCCCGACCAGGGGGTAGACGGAGGTCGGGATCTGGCGGAGCGGCGAGAGCTGCAGGATGAGTGCGCCCACCGGCTTCGCGGCCCACATCGCGAAGGAGAGGAAGGCGACCAGCGTGGCCCCGAAGGCGGCGCGCCAGCGCACCTTGCGGACGGCGGCCGGACGGCCCTGCTCGACCGCCGCCTCACAGGCGAGCAGGGCGAGCATGGGCACGCACCAGACCCAGTGGTGGGTCCAGCTGATCGGCGAGATGAGCACCGCGGTGACGGCGGCGCAGCAGACGCCCCACGCCTCGGCGCGCGGCAGCCAGCGGGAGCTGGCGGAGGCCCAGGCGGCGACGGCGAGGCCGGCCACCGCGATCAGGCCGGCGCCCAGGGTGGCGACGGTGCCGGGGTCGGCGGTGTGCAGCAGCCGGGCGAAGGCGCCGCGGAGCGACTGGTTGTCGACGATCTCGGTCTTGCCGACCCGTGTGGAGTCGTAGAGGTACTTGGTCCAGAAGCCCCAGGTGGCGTCCGGCAGCACCAGCGCACCGATCAGGAAGGTGCCGAGGAAGGTGAAGCCGGCCACGAAGGCGGCCCGGATCCGGCCGGTGAGCAGCAGGTAGACGGCGAACAGGCCGGGCGTGAGCTTGATGCCGGCGGCGATGCCGATCGCGACGCCCTTGCTGCGGCGGCCGTCCGGGCGGGTGAGGTCCCAGAGGATGAGGCAGGCCAGGGCGAGGTTGATCTGGCCGTAGCGCAGCGTGGTGAAGACGGGTTCGAGCCAGACCCCGCCGCCGGTGACCAGGATCACGCCGAGCGGGCGCAGTTCGCGGCGCGGCCAGCCGACGAGTTTGAACGACAGGTGGGTGAGGAGCGCGAGCAGCCCGAGGTTGCCGAGCGTGATCGCGACCCGGAGGAACGGGACCGGGAACCAGGTCGTCGGCACGAACAGCATCGCGGCGAACGGCGGGTAGGTGGCGGGCAGGTTCCACTCGGTGACCCGCAGACCGTAGAGGTCGCGGCCGTCGGCCACCGCGGCGCCCTCGGCCCGGTAGACGATCATGTCGACCATCGAGGTGTGGACGAAGTGCCGGACCACCGCGTAGACCACCAGGGACAGCAGTGCCACGGCGGAGACGGCCAGCAGCGGGCGGCGCGGGGCCTCGCGCAGGGCCCGTACGGGTGCGCCGATGGCGTCCCTGAGGCGGTCCGACAGGGGAGCGGGCGCCGGGTCGGGTGCGGTCTGCACCGGGCTGCGCTCGTCTTGCACCGCTGTCACTGTTCGCTCCGTCCACCGCTGGGCCAACCAGCGACGATACCGGATGCCCGTCGGGCTGGCCCCGACAGAGCCGTCACGGAGAGTGAGCGAGAGGGGGGGCGGCAGGGGGCGAGAACAGGCCGGTGGGCGAACACCCCGGCCGGCCGTGCTCCGTTGCGGGCGGAGCACGGCCGGCCGGGGTCCCGGGGAGGCGTCGGGAAGGGCCCGCCGGGGGCCGGGCTCAGCCGGTGTAGGCGCCGAGGGCCCTGGTGAAGTCCAGCGGCTGCTGGACGATGCTGCTGCAGGAGGCGTCGGCGTAGGCCTTGGCGCCGCCCTCACAGGCCTTGTCGCGGGTGCCGGACCACATCGCCAGCCAGGCGAGGTGCTTGGTCCTGGCGAAGTCGGCGAGTTGCTTGGCGTCGGCCACGGTGAAGATCTCGCTGGCCACGTCGTTGACGCCGATCATCGGGGTGACGGCGACCTTGCGCCAGGCGGCGGCGTCGTCCACGCCGAGGACGCTCTTCACCTGGGCCTGGGTGGCGGTGGCGGCGGCGATGGCGTACTTGCCCATCTGACCCTGCGGGTTGGGGGCGACGCCGTCGCCGAAGTCCATCGCCATGATGTTGACCGCGCCGATCGCGACACCGTTGTTCTTGGCGTCGGCGACCAGGTTGACGCCCTCCTGGGTCAGGCCGGAGGGCAGCGCGGGCAGGGTGAAGGAGACGTCCAGGGCCTTGCCCTTGGCGGCGGCGTTCTTCTGCAGCTGGGCGATGGCCTGGGCGCGGCGGGTGTTGGCCGCGGCGTTGGCGATCGCGCCGCCCTCGACGTCGAAGTCGACCTTGGTGAGGCCGAAGGTGTCGACGGTCTTCTGGTAGACGGCCGTGAGGTCGGCCACCGAGGAGCAGGCGAGGGCCAGCTCGTTGCCGTTGGCGCCGCCGAAGGAGACCCGGACGTCGCCGCCGGCCGCCCGCAGCGCGCCGATCTGGGCGGCCACCGCGTCGGCGGCGAGGTCGCTGACGCCGCCCCACTTCGGGGTGCAGCCGCCGCCGGAGACCACGAAGGCGAGGTTGAAGTTCTTGACGCCGGTGGCCCTGGCGGTGGCGACGAGGTCGTACGGCGGGTAGAGCGAGGTGTCCACGTACGGGGCGAACCCGGCGCCCCCCGGCGCCGGGGTGGGGGTTCCGGTGGGGCTCGGGGTGGCGCTGGTGGGGGCGGCGGTGGGGCTGGGCGAGGCGGTGGTGGGCCTGGCCGTGGCGGTCGGGCTCGGCGGCGCCGTGGTGGGCTTGGCGGTCGCGGTCGCGGTCGCGGTCGGCGTCGCGGTGGGGGCCGTGGTCGCGGTCGGCGAGACGGTGGGCGTGGTGGTCGGACGGCCCGAGGGGGTCGGCGCGGTGCCGTCGCCGGCCTTGCAGGAGACGTTGTTGATCAGGCAGTTGCCCGGCTCGGCCTGGGCGGCGCCGGCGCCCTGGGCGACGAAGCCGACCACCACGCTCTTGCCGGGCTCCAGGCGCTTGTTCCACGACTCGGGCTTGACGGTGATGTGCTGGCCTTCGGCGCTGAAGGTGGCGTTCCAGAGCGAGTCGATCTTCGCTCCGGCCGGCAGGTCGAAGGCCAGCGTCCAGTTCTCGATCGCGCCGGCGTCCGGGTTGGTGACCAGGTACTGGCCGGTGTAGCCGGCGTCCCAGGTGCTGGTGCGGCTGTAGACGGCGCCGAGCGAGGCGGCGCTGGCCGAGGAGGCGAGGACGATGACACCGCCGGCGACCAGCGCGGCGGCGACCGCCGAGGCCCCGATGGCGACGCCCTTGCGGCTGCGCCGGCGGTGGCCTGAACGGCGGTTGGGCTGAGTCGTCATGGTGGGCGTACCTCCGCGGGTGGCAGCTGGGCCGGATGGGGTCGCCGCGGCCGGGCAGGGGTCCGTGGACCCGTTGCGGGCGGCGTGCCCCGGCTCGGTCGGGTGACCGACGCGGATGACGCTAGCGGTGCCGGATGGCCGAAACCGGCCCCCTGAGCGAGGGGTACAGCTCCCTTAGGGCCCGCTTAAGAAAGAGGGGAAGGACAGCCCCGGAAGGGAGACCGCCCGGAATGAGCGGGCGAGATCCCGACCTGGGCTCGCCACCCGCGGGCGTTCACCGCTGGAACAGCGTGTTGCGGCTGCGCCGGCGGCTGGCGCGGGCCGGGGCGCCGTCGGGCCGGGCCTGGAGCCTCAGCCGGATCTCGGCACCGCCGAGCACGGCGGAGCGGCCGAGCGCGAGGTCGCCGCCGGTGGCCTCGGCGAGCTTGCGGACGATGTCCAGGCCGAGGCCGGTGGAGCCGTCGCCGCCGTGGCCCTGGCCGCGTTGGAGGGCGGACTCCGGGTCGGTGAAGCCCGGACCGGCGTCGCCGACCAGGACGATGACGGAGCTCTCGGTGGCCAGCACGTCCACCGAGAAGGCGGTGCCGACGGTGGTGTGCCGGAACACGTTGCCGAGCAGCGCGTCCACGACCGCGGCGAGGTCGCCCCGCTGGACCGGCACCGGGACGGGCTGGTCGGCGCCGGCCAGCTGCCAGCGGCGGCCCTCGTCCTCGGCGAGCGCGGACCAGAAGCCGACCCGCTCCTGGATCACCTCGGCGGCGTCGCAGCCGACGGTGACGGCGGGAGCGTCCTCGGGGGCGCGGCGGGCCGAGCGGATGATCTGGTCGACCTCGCGTTCCAGCTGGGAGACGCCGTGGCGGGTGGCGTCGGCGGCGTCACCCTCGCCGAGCGAGGCGGCGTTGAGCCGCAGCACGGTGAGCGGGGTGCGCAGCCGGTGCGACAGGTCTGCGGCCAACTCGCGCTCGGCGGCGAGCAGTTGGACGACGCGGTCGGCCATCGCATTGAACGCGTGACCGGCCTCGCGCAGCTCCTCGGGGCTGCCGGCGCTCTGCCGGTCGTCGACTGGCACCCGGACGGCGAGGTTGCCGGCGCCGAGCGAGCGCGCGGCGGCGGCCAGCCGGCGGGCTGAGGCCACGATCCGCGCGCCCATCCGGTCGGCGACCAGCACCGAGATGGCCACCAGGGCGAGTGCGACCGCCGAGAGCACCAGCCAGGCGGTGGAGACGCCCCGGGTGAGGTCGCCGTCGGCGACGAACACCTCGACCACGGCGGTCCGGCCGGTGTCGACGGCGACCGGCTGGAGCAGGGCGAAGCCGCCGGGCACCTCGACGGTGAACGAGCGGCCCTGGCCACCCGCGGTGGCCACGTCGGCGGCCAGCGCGCGGGCCTCGCCGATGGTCGCGCCGCCGTCCGGCCCCACCATCGCCGTCGCTCCGGATGCCGTCGCCGCAGGCGGTATCGCCGCGGGCGGTATCGCGGGCGGTATCGCCGCCGGCCCGCCGGGCGGGGCGGACGGCGCCGGGGAGGCCGGCGGAACCGGGGAGGCCGGCGGAACCGGGGCGGCCACCCCCGTCGGCAGCGGCAGGTGGACCGCCATCCGCCGCTGCGCACCGGCGTCCGTACTGGCCACAGCGCGGGCGATGGCGTCCTGGTCGGTGGTGATGGCGAGGGCCGGCCCGAGCGCCGCCGCCTGCCGCTCGGCCGCCGTGAACGCCCGGTCCCGGGCGGTCTGCTGGACCATCAGCCCGAGCGGGATGAGGAAGGCCAGCGCGACCATGGTGGTGCCGGCCACGGCGGCCTTGATCAGGGCCCAGCGCAGCGAGTGCCCGAACCTCCTCATGTCCGGCGCTCCGCCGGGGCGGGCCCGGGCCCGGCGGGGTGCGCGGCCGCCTCCAGCCGGACGCCGACGCCGCGCACGGTGTGCAGGTAGCGGGGGCTGGAGGCGGTCTCGCCGAGCTTGCGGCGCAGCCAGGACAGGTGGACGTCGATGGTCTGGTCGCCGCCGTAGGTCTGACGCCACACCTCGGCCAGGATCTCCTTGCGCGGGACGACCACGCCGGGCCGGGCGGCGAGGAAGGCCAGCAGGTCGAACTCACGCCGGGTCAGGTCGAGCGGCCTGCCGTCCAGGGCGGCCTCGCGGCGCTGGAGGTCGATGGCGAGCCCGCCGACCCTGAGCACCTGGGCGACCGGTGCGGCGCCGCCGCCGAGCCGGCGCAGCACGGCGGCCATTCTGGCGCTGAGGTGTTCCCCGGAGAAAGGTTTCACCAGGTAGTCGTCGGCACCGTCGTTGAGCAGCCGGACGATCTCGGCCTCGTCATCCCGGGCGGTGGAGATGATCACCGGCACGTTGGTCAGCCCGCGGATCATCTTCAGCGCCTCACTGCCGTCCAGGTCGGGCAGGCCGAGGTCGAGGATCACCAGGTCACAGCCGACCTGGGCGACCTCGCGCAGCGCCTCAAGTGCCGTGCCCACACTGCGGACCGCGTGACCGGTGTCGGTCAGGTGCCGGATGAGGGCGGAGCGTACGAAGGGGTCGTCCTCGACCACGAGCACTGTTGCCATGGCCCTGCACGGTACGCCATCGGCCTCCGGTGGTCTGTACCTCGGGTGGGTCCGGACCGGCGACGGGACCGGCCGTGGGAGAGGTGCCCGGGCCGGGCCCCGGACCGTTCCGGTGCGACCCTCGCGGTTTGTGCAACTTCCCTGCTGAATAGCAGGGGTGCCCACCTGCTGTGCCCCGGAATACGGCAGGATGTGCGGACGATGCGGAACGGACTGGTACAGCTCGGCGCCTGGGTGGCGGCAACCGGGGCGGCGGTGGCGCTGTCCTGGTTCGGCGTGCACGCGGTGCTGACCGGCGCCGCGTTCGAGCAGCCGACGGCGCTGCCGCTGCCGTCCCCTGCCGCCCCGGCACCCACCGCGACGGCCCAGGCGCAGTCCGCACCCGCGCCGGAGCCGCCCGCCCCGACGTCCGCCCCGGCCTCGACGGCCACCTCGCACAGCGCGGCCCCGCCCACCACCGCCCAGCCCTCCTCACGCCGCCCCGCGCCGACCGCCACCACCACGTCCTCCGTGCGCAGTTACCCGGTGCCGGGCGGCCGGGTGGCGCTGGACCTCCGGGCGGACAGCGCCTCGCTGGTCTCCGCCACGCCGGACCCTGGCTGGCAGATGCAGGTCTGGAACGGTCCGCAGTGGTTGCGGGTGGACTTCACCAAGGGCGACCAGGCCAATTCGGTCTTCGTCGCCTGGAACGGGCACCCGCCGACCGTGGAGACCGTCGTCCGGTGACCGGCTACCACCCCGCGAACGGCACGTACCCGGGGAGGTAGGGGCCGCGGTAGCGGGAGCGGTCGACCAGGGTGTGCCGGGTGCCGCCGGGCACCCCGATCGCGGCGAGCACCACCGTCCCGTACCGGTCCTGCACCTCGTAGGGCTCGGCGAGCGAGCCGGCGCCGCGGTCCACGGCGTAGTCGTACGCGTAGTAGACGTCGGGCACGGCCACCGCGAGGTCGACCACCCCGTCGCCGTGCCGGGCCAGGTGCCCGGCCAGTTCCCGGCCGCGCGGCCCGATCACCTGGACCAGCGAGGTGAGCACGAACCTGGTCCCGGGCGCGTGCAGGACGTAGGAGACGGTCTCCGGCTCGCCGGTCTCGGGGCCGGCGTAGGCGGTACAGCGCAGCCCGAGGGCGGTGGCGTAGCGGCGGGCCGCCCGCCCGGCGTCGCCGACCGCGAAGACCACCGCGTCGGCGCGCCCCATCGGGACGAGGTCGGGTTCCTCCCGGCCCGCGGTGAGCAGCACGGGTTCGGCGGCGGTGTCGGTCATGACGGCCCTCCCGGTAGGCGTACGGGACCACGTTCTGACCCCGCGGGCCGGTGTGGGGCCCGGCTCACGGGGTTGTGGCTGGAGGGTGGCGCCGCGCCGACCGCCGCGCAACTGTTCCGTTTCCTCCTGGTCAAGGTGTGCGCCGGGGCGGGAGAATCGGCCGCACCGCTGTACAGATTGCCCACCGGAGGACGGAGCCCGCGATGCCCCCCGCCCACTCACCCAGCGACCCCAACTCCCCTGCCGAGCAGTCCGGTTCCGCCCCGGCGGGCGGCAGCAACGACGCGATCGACGTGCTGGACGGCCGGCTGATCAGGCTGCTCGCCGAGGAGCCGCGGATCGGGGTGCTGGAGTGTTCTCGCCGCCTCCAGGTGGCGCGGGGCACCGTGCAGGCCCGGCTGGACCGGCTCCAGACCAAGGGGGTGATCGGCGGTTTCGGGCCGGAGGTGGACCCGGCGGCGCTGGGCTACCCGGTGACGGCCTTCGCCACGCTGGAGATCTCCCAGGGGCAGGGCGCCGACGTGCGGGCGCACCTGGCGGCGGTGCCGGAGGTGCTGGAGCTGCACACGATCACCGGGCGCGGGGACATGATGGTGCGGATCGTGGCCCGGTCCAACGCCGATCTCCAGCGGGTGATCGACCGGGTGGTCGGCTTCGACGGGATCGTCCGGTCGTCGACGGCGATCGCACTGGAGAATCCGGTGCCGTACCGGATCCTGCCGCTGGTGGACCAGGCCGCCGCCGAATAGCCCGGGGGCCGGGGCCGCGTCCTCAGCAGCTGGGGACGTCACCGCCGCTGCGCAGCGCGTCCAGTGCGGAGACCGCCTCGCCCAGCGTGCCCACCGGGACCAGCCGCAGCCCCTGGGGCGTGTTCACCTTGGCGTCCGTGCACTCGTCCTTGGGCAGCAGGAACACCGTCGCGCCGTCCCGGGCGGCGGCCTGGGTCTTCAGCGGTACGCCGCCGACCGCGCCGATCACGCCCTGGTCGTCGATGGTGCCGGTGCCCGCGATCTTCAGCCCGCCGGTGAGGTCGCCGCCCTTGCCGTCCCCGGCGAGCTTGTCCACGATGCCCAGCGCCAGCATCTGGCCGGCGCTCGGGCCGCCGATGTCACCGAGGTCGACCTTCACCTTGACCTGGGCCGGCGAGAGGTGGAGGTAGGAGAGCGCGGCCGTGGTGGCGCTGTCCTGCGACTGCGCCATCTGCTGGGCCGTCACCTCCTCCGCCTTGGCGGGGTCGCCCTGCGGGTAGACCGTCTCGGTCGGCCGGATCGCCTCGTCCTGGTCGAACCAGGCCCGCAGCGAGCGCCAGAGGGTGGTCCGCTCGCCCGGGTTGGTCGCCGAGATGGTGACCATCCGCAGCTGGCCCTCGGTGGTCCGCACCGGCGCGCCGGTGATGGTGATCACCGGCTCGTCCTGGTAGCTGCCGAGGGTGTCCGCGGTCACACCCGGCCAGGTCAGCGTGTACGGCAGCGGGACGAAGGCGGCCACGCCGAACAGCGCGGCGACCAGCACCCCGCAGAGCGTCAGCGCGCGGGTCCGCGGCGAGGTCAGGGCCTTGGGCAGCTTGGAGTCGGACACAGAGGCATCCAAACACACCGGGAGCTACCGCAGGGCGTCGGCGACCTCCGTCGCGGCCTCCACCACCCGGGGGCCGACCCGCTCGGGGACCAGCCCGTTCAGCATCACCACGCCGACACTGCCCTCGATCCCGCTCAGCCCGACCAGCGCGGCAGCCGCGCCGCACGCCCCGGACTGCTCCTCCGCGCGGGTGATGACGAAGCCCTGCTCCGGACGGCGCTGGCTGGGGAATCCGCGCGCCTCCAGGATCGCCCGCCCGGCGGCGCTCTCGCCCAGCGGGTGGCGCAGCCCGGTCCGGTAGGCGACGTGGAAGTCGGTCCAGCTGGGCTCGACCACGGCGACGGCCAGCGCCTCGTTGCCGTCCACCAGGGTGAGGTGGGCGGTGGCGCCGAGGTCCTCGGCCAGACTGCGCAGGGCCGGCAACGCCGCCTCGCGCAGCAGTGGGTGCACCCGGTGGGCCAGCCGCAGCACGCCGAGGCCGACCCGGGCCCGCCCGCCGATGTCCCGGCGGACCAGCCCGTGCTGTTCCAGGGTTGCCAGCAGCCGGTAGACGACGGTCCGGTTGACGGCGAGCCGGGCCGCCAGCTCGGTGACGGTCAGCCCACGCTCGGAGTCGGCGAGGAGTTTGAGGACCCGGACGCCACGGTCCAAGGTCTGGGAGGTCTCTGCAGTCACGACGCGCAATTCCTTTCCGCGGCGGGTCGCCGGAACGGCGGCGCCGGTCCGGGACTCAAGGTGTCGCACGCAGGCGGGTGGCCGCGCTCGGGCCGCGGTGTGTCGTCCTTGACGTCCTGGCGGTCCTGCGGCGCCCGTCTCGCGGGGGGTTTCCCGGCGGGAGAGCGTGTGGGAAAGGTAGTGAAGGAATTGTCGCGGCGGAAGTGCTTGTCCAAAATTCGGGCATGATCAATTTCGCCCGGCATGCCAAATACGGGCAAATGCGAATATTTCACCGGCGCCGACCGGGCGCAGGTTCGAGCACACTCCGAAGTCCGGACAGCCGGGCCGGTGGGGGCGCCGCCACCCGCGCGGCGGGTCAGAGCAGGTTGCGCAGCACCGTCCAGGCCACCGCGACGCCGAGCAGCACCGCCGTGCCGCGGCGTTCGAGCGGGGGCCGCCAGCTCCGCCCGGCCAGCCCGTGCCGCAGCCAGGTGAGGTAGAGCAGCGCGACCAGCGGAAGCGAGAGCAGCAGCGCTGCGTTGTCGTGCCAGGCCGCCGCGAGGTCACCGTGCAGCAGGTCGTACGTCATCCGGGTGCCGCCGCAGCCGGGGCACTGCAGCCCGGTGATCTTCCGCCACGGGCAGAACGGCAGCACCTGCCCGGGCAGGTGCGGGTTGCGCGACCACAGGTACGCGGAGCCGGCCAGGCCACCGGCGGCCACCGCCAGCGGCGGCCCCGCGGTGCGGAGACGGGCGGGCAGGGCGAGCCGGGCGGGCGGGGCAGACCGGCCGGCCGGGGGCTCGGGCACGGCGAAGCCGCCCCGGCCGGAGCCGGGGCGGCGCGCCAGGCGTGGCAAGCCCAAGGTCAGCCGCGCAGCAGACGGCCCTGGGCGTCCGTGCGGTCGTTGCTGACGAGGAACATGATGCCGTCGATCAGGGCCCAGAAGCCGAGACCACCGCAGGTCAGCAGCTGGGCGATGCCCATGCCGATGTGGCCCGTGTAGAAGCGGCCGACGCCGAACCCGCCGAGGAAGAGCTGCAGGATGCCCGCGACGATCTTCGACTTGTCGGACAGCTCGGGCTGCTGGGCGTAGGGGGGGTACGACACGTTCGGTGTGCTCCTTGTGACGACAGGCCCGGGCTCGACGGTTGTCGCGTCCTCGGGTCGGTGAGGTTGCCGGCCTGACGCATCGGGGGCTGCGGCGGCCGTCCCGGGCGGGTCGGCGCACAGCTCTGACGGCCCGAAGGGCGGCGTGGCACGCGGAACACTAGCCGATCATCACACCGGATGTCTCTACAATTCCTTCGCGTATACCTGACTGTCACATGGCCTTAGGGATATGTCGGATTACCGGCTGGCGGACCGTTACTTCGCCCATTCCCGGATTCGTTCAATCCGCGCCTTCAGCTGATTGACGGTCGCCTGCGCGGTGAGCGGACCGCCGCACTGGCGGCGCAGTTCGTTGTGAATGGTGCCGTGCGGCTGACTGGTCCGGTGGTGCCAGGCCGCCACCAGCGCGTTCAACTCCTTGCGCAGCTCGCGCAGTTCCTGGTGGGTGACGACCGGCCGCTGCTCGGCCGGCAGCTCCAGCAGGTCGGCCTCCTCGGCCGGCTTGGCCTTGCTGCGCTGGATCTGGCGGTGCTGGCGCTTCTGCAGCAGCATCTGCACCTGGTCCGGCTCCAGCAGGCCCGGGATGCCGAGGTAGTCCTCCTCCTCCTCGCTGCCCGGGTGCGCCTGCATGCCGAACTCCATGGCGTTGTACAGCACCCGGTCGAAGACCGCGTCGGAGCCGATCGCCTCGTAGGAGAACTCGTCGCCGCCGGCGCCGTCCGGCCCGTCATTGGCCCGCTCGGCCTCGGCGAGCAGCCGGTCCTCCTCGTCGAAGAGGCCCTCGCCCTCCTTCTTCGGCCGGTCCAGCACATGGTCGCGCTGGAGCTCCATCTCGTTGGCGAAGCCCAGCAGCGTCGGGATGGTCGGCAGGAAGACGGACGCCGTCTCACCGCGCTTGCGGGCGCGCACGAAACGCCCGACGGCCTGGGCGAAGAACAGCGGGGTGGAGATCGAGGTGGCGTACACGCCGACGGCCAGGCGCGGCACGTCGACGCCCTCGGACACCATCCGGACGGCGACCATCCAGCGCGAGTCGCCCGCCGCGAAGTCGGAGATCCGCTTGGACGCCTCCGCCTCGTCGGAGAGCACCACGGTGGCCTTCTCGCCGCTGATCTCGCGCAGCATCTTGGCGTACGCGCGCGCCACGTTCTGGTCGGTGGCGATCACCAGCCCGCCGGCGTCCGGGATCGCCTTGCGGACCTCGGTGAGGCGCCGGTCGGCCGCCTGGAGCACGCTGGGGATCCACTCGCCCTGCGGGGCCAGCGCGGTGCGCCAGGCCTGGGCGATCAGGTCCTTGGTCATCGGCTCGCCGAGCCGCGCCTCCAGCTCGTCGCCGGACTTGGTCCGCCAGCGCATGTTGCCGCTGTAGGAGAGGAAGATCACCGGGCGGACGACGTGGTCGGCGAGCGCGTGCCCGTAGCCGTAGGTGTAGTCGGCGACCGACTTGCGGATGCCGTCGCCGCCCGCCTCGTACTGGACGAACGGGATCGGGTTGGTGTCGGAGCGGAACGGCGTACCGGTCAGCGCCAGCCGGCGGGAGGCCGGCTCGAAGGCCTCGAAGCAGGCCTCACCCCAGGACTTGGAGTCACCGGCGTGGTGGATCTCGTCCATGATGACCAGCGTCTTGCGGGCCTCGGTGCGGTTGCGGTGCAGCATCGGGTTCACGCCGACGCCCGCGTAGGTGACCACGATGCCGTGGTACTCCCGGGAGAGCGGTCCGGAGGAGTACGCCGGATCCAGCTTGATGCCTATCCGGGCGGCGGCCTCGGCCCACTGCTTCTTCAGGTGCTCGGTCGGCGCGACCACGGTGATCTGCTGCACCAGGTGGTTGTGGAGCAGATAGGAGGCGAGGGTCAGCGCGAAGGTGGTCTTGCCTGCGCCCGGGGTCGCGACCGCGAGGAAGTCGCGCGGCTGGTTCTCGATGTACCTGTCCAGCGCCCCCTGCTGCCAGGCCCGCAGCTTGCCGGCGGTACCCCAGGGGGCCCGGCCGGGGAAGGCCGGCGACAGGTGGTGCGAGCCGGCGGACGACGCATGGCCGGCGGCCCGGACGGGCGCGTGCGGCTCATGCGCGTCGGAGAAGAGCGGCATCGAGGAGGCGGCGGCAGTACTCACGGTCTCCGAGGGGGGATCATCGCAGGTCAGAGGCGGTTTGGCAGCCCTGATCCGCGGTCGGGAGGCAATCGGACAACCCGCCCAGCCTACCCGGCCCGGCGCCGTTCGGGCGGCCAGGCCCGGCCCGCGCGCGGCCCGCGCGGCCGGAAATGGATGTGACGCGGGTCACGGCAATCGACCGGGAAAAGCGGGTAATCGCAACCGCCCCGGCCGACTCTCACCAAGGTGAGGCCGCCCCACCCTCCACAGCCGTCACCACGGCCTCACGCCACCGAGAAGGCCCCACACCACTGAGAAAGGACGCGCCGTGCACACCGCCGTCGAAGAGAACGTCCAGGCCCGCCTGATCCTCTCCACCCACCGCTCCGCCCGGCTGCGGGTCACCCTGTCCTACCGCCCGGAGGACCCGCTCGCCGTCCGGATGGCGTTCCCGGCCGAGTTCTCGCTGGACGAGCCGGCCGACCGGCCCGGCCCCGCCGACGGCCAGGAAACCGGCCAGGACGGCGACCGGGACGGCGGCCCGGACATCGTCTGGGTCTTCGCCCGCCAGCTGCTCTCGGCGGGCCTGGAGCTGCCCGCCGGCGTAGGCGACGTCCACATCCGGCCCGCGATCGGCCGGCGCACCATGGTGGAGCTGCGCGCGCCCGAGGGCACCGCGCTGCTCCAGTTCGACACCACCGACCTGCGCCGCTTCCTCTGGCGCAGCCGGCTGGTCGTCCCCGAGGGCGAGGAGCACCTGCACCTGGACGCCGACCGGGCCCTGGCCGAGCTCCTCGGTTAGGGCGGGTCGCCGGAGCCCCGGTGTCCGGGAGCGCGGCCGCGTCCCGCCCTCCTCGCCCACCATCGGGCTGGGGCACCCCCGGCCGAAGGCCGGGGGAGAAGGGCCGAGCCCGTCGGCGGCCGCCCCGCTCCCCCGCCCGGGAGGGCCGGCCCGGACGGGTCAGGAGGAGAGCCGGCGCATCAGCCGGACGCCCTGCGCGGCCGTCAGGTGCGGCAGGTAGGCCTTGCCTATCGCCCGGGTGATGCTGGGCAGCGCCGCCGGGTCGGGATAGGCCATGAACAGCGGCCGGTACTCCGGCTGGAACTTCGCCTTGAACGCGAGCAGCGAGCGGAACCCGTACACCGGCTCCAGCACCCGCCCCATCCAGTCCAGCATCCGTTGCAGGCCGGTGGGCGCCGTCTCCTGCCCGGAGCGGGCCAGCGGTGCGCCGGAGAGCGAGAGGAAGCGCGCACCCTCCTCCTTGAAGCCCAACGCGGCCGAGGCGATCAGGAACTCCGTCACCCCGCGGAAGCCGTCCGAGCGCCGGCGCATGAAGTCCAGCGTCCAGCCGACCGGTGCCCCGTTCTCGTACACCGGCATCCAGCTGGTCAGCCCGTGCACGGTGCGGTCGGCGTCCACCGCGATCAGCAGCCGGACCGCCGGGTCGTCCAGCTCCTCCAGACCGCCGAGGGTGAAGCCCATCTCGGGCAGGCCCTTCTCCGAGACCCACTCCTCCGAGATCGAGCGGATCTGGTCCCGCAGCGCGAGCGGCGCGTCGTGGTAGGACCACCACTCGGCGGTGATGCTCTGCTTGCCGGCCTTGTTGAGGGCGGTGCGGATGTCCTGCCACTTGCGGCCGGTGAAGGCCAGCTCGGGCAGCGCGACCACGGTGTCCTCGGCGACCTGCAGCGAGCGCCAGCCGAGCTGTCCGGCGGCGGCCCTGGTCTCCGGGGTGACGCTGTAGAAGCACGGCGTCCAGCCGCGCGCGTCGCAGTAGCGGGCGAAGCCGGCCACCGCCCGGCGGCGGGCCTCCGGTTCGCCGAACGGGTCGCCGGTGGTCAGCGCCACGGTGGAGAGCACCCGGTAGGCGACGGCCGCCCGGCCCTCCTCGTCGAACCAGTAGTGGTTGCCGTCCCAGGTGGTGATGAAGGAGAGCGTGCCGCCGCCGTACGCGGTGAGCAGTGCCCGGGCGCGGGCCGCGTCCGCGGCGTCCGCGTGTACCACCGGCCGCCGGAAGGCCACCAGCAGCGCGGCCAGCGCGACCAGCCAGAAGGTCAGGCCGCAGTACGTCTCCAACAGCCGGGCCGGCCCGCCGACGGCTATCGGGTAGTCGGGCAGCAGGTCGTTGTAGGCGGGCGGCAGGAACTGCGCCGGCAGCCCGGAGACCAGCCCGCGGAAGGTCGCGCCGGGCTCGAACTGCCCGGCCAGCAGCAGGCCGAGGCCCGCGTACGCGGCGGAGGCGGCCAGCATCGCACCGCCGAGCAGGGCGGCGAGCCGGCCGAGCACCGCGCGTGGCAGCCGCAGGCCGAACCGCTGCCGGGTGGCCAGCAGCAGGCCGGTGGTGAGCAGCGGCAGCAGCAGCGCCTCGACGAAGTACTGCACGACGTCCCCGGAGCCCGTCCCGGTCTCGGTGAAGAGCCAGACCAGCAGCGCGGCCCAGAGCAGCTCGGTGGCGACGGTGATCCGCCAGGCGAGCCGCAGGCCGCGCCGCAGCCCCTCGGCGAGGACCAGCAGCAGGGCCGGGAAGAGCGCGGCCATCAGCCGGGCCGGGGTGTCGAAGATCCGCTCGACGGCGTGCGCACGGGCGCAGTCGTGGGCGGAGAGCGCGCAGAAGTCGGCCACCTCGTCGGGGGTGAGGCGGTGGGAGAAGTACAGCTCGGAGAAGGTGTTGAACGGCCCGGCGGCGTTGTCGTACAGCGAGGCGATCAGCGGCCCGAGGGCGGCGGCCACCAGGCAGAGCGCGACCAGCACCCGGGTCTCGGTGTGCGAGGAGCGGTGCTGGCGCAGCTGCCACCGGCCCCGGGCCAGCAGCGCGCCGGCGCCGAGGCCGAGCAGCGCGCCGGCGAACCGCTGGACGCTCTGCAGGTGGCCGACGTACAGCGTCATCACCAGCGGGACGAGCACCACCAGCAGGTGCAGCCGGCGCCGCCAGAGCACGGTGAGCCGGAAGCCGAGCACTCCGGCCAGCGCGAACAGGCCGGTGGCCGGGCCGATGGCGGTCTGCCCGGCAACGGCGGCGGTCCACTGCTCGCCGGTCCGCGAGCCGGCCGCGACCACCCCGGTGCCGAGCAGGGTGCCCACCAGCTGGCCGGTGACCAGCACGCCGGCCGTCCGCAGCTGCCCGAGCCGGCTCTCGGCGGCCGGTCCGACGAGGAGCAGCAGCAGGCTGGTGAAGACGTACGAGGTGGGGCTGGGGCACCAGAACAGCGAGGTGAACGGTGTCCACCAGCGCCCCTCGGTGAGCGTGGGCAGGCCGACGCCCACCTGGGCCAGCAGCCCCCGGGAGGGGCCGTGGGCCAGGCTGCCGGTGGCACCGCCGACCGCCCAGAGGACGGCGAGCAGCGTGAGGGTCAGCGGCGCGGCGCGCAGCCGGGCGGCCGGCCCGGCGGGGGCCCGCCGGCCGGGCTGCGGGCCCGGTTCCCGGGCGGTTTCGGGCACCGGGGCGGCGGGGCCGATCCGGTGGGCGGGCAGTGCCGGGGCCGTTCCGAGCCGTATCACGGCGTCAGCCCGGTCTGCTGGGCCAGCCACGGCAGTTGGCTGATGATTCCGGGCCGGAAGATCACCCAGCCGTGTCCGCCCGGCAGCAGTTCGAACTTGGCCTTCATGCCCGCCGCCAGTGCCGCCTGGTAGACCTTCTCCTGCTGCCCGCGGAACTGCTCGTCGGTGCGGCCGACGACGATCGCGCCAGCGGTGTCCGGGAACTGCTTGCGGGCCATGAGGTGCAGGGGGTCGACGGCCTCGAACGCCGCGTTGTCCCCGCCGAAGGCGGCGTTGACGGTCTCCGCCCGGGTGCCCAGGGTGGGCTCGTCCTGGCCGGACATGTCGAGGAAGGAGCCGTAGACCTCGGGGGCGTTGACCGCGAGCTGGAGGGCGCAGGTGCCGCCCATGGAGGCGCCGCCGATCGACCAGGAGCCCCGGCCCTTGGCGGCCTGGAGGTGTTGGTGCACCCAGTCCGGGACATCCTCCGCCAGGTACGTCTGGACCTTGGCGATCTTCGAGTCGAAGCAGAGGGTGTTGGCCCAGGTGGAGCCCAGCTGGTCGGGCATCACCACGATCGGCGCCAGGCCCTCGTGTTCGGCGGCGAAGGCGTCCAGTGACTCGTTCACCTGGGCGGTGTTCACCCAGTCCTCGGGCACGCCCGGCTGGCCGCCCAGCAGGACCACCACCGGCAGCAGCGGCCGGGGGGAGACCTGGTAGGCGGGCGGCAGGTAGACGTAGGCGTCGCGGGCCTTGAAGCCGGACTTGGTCCCGGGGATCGGTGTCCGGGAGACGGTGCCCTTGGCCGGCAGCCCCGGCGGGGCGTGCCAGACCTCGGAGAGCGCCTTGCCGGGCGGCGCCGCCACCGTGTCGGCCTTCTTGCTGGTGGTCAGCTCCTGCGTCTTGTTGAGCCAGGGTGCGAGCATGACCCGGCCGCTGGGGTACTGGTCGAAGCCGCGGTTGACCTGCGAGGAGGACATCAGCAGGACCAGCGCCGCGCCGCCGACCGCCAGCAGCTTGCCCCGGCGGGGCAGCCTGGGCGCCCGGAAGCCGGCCAGGCAGCAGGCGAGGAGCGCGACGGCTATCCACCACCGGACGTACCGCGGCAGTCCCTCCGGGAAGGGGTGCCACCAGCCGTCGACGACCGTGTCCACCAGCAGGCTGAGCACGGCGGCAGCGAGCAGCGCGGCGGGCAGCCGGCGGCTCCACCAGGCGCGGCCGCGGGCCAGCGCCAGCAGGAGCAGGGCTCCCCAGCCGGCGGCGAGCACGGCTTGCGGGATCGGGCCGTGCGTCAGCGGCCAGTCGATCGGGTTCCAGCGGACGGCGAGCGAGACGGGCGTCATATCTTCTTTCCCGGCCGGGTGGTGTCGGCCAGGAAGCCGTAGGCGACCACGTTCCCCTGGTAGCCGCGTTCCTCGCTGTACCCGCCGCCGCAGGTGATCACCCGGAGCTGGGCGTCGGCGGCCTGGCGGTACACCCGGTCGTCCGGAAAGTCCTTTCGGTCGTGCACTTCGATGGCGTAGAGCTGGTAGACGGCGGTGGCGCCGTCCTCGCGGGCGATCTCGATCCGGTCGCCGCGATGCAGGGCTCCCAGATGATAGAAGACGGCGGGCCCGGTCCGGTTGTCGACGTGCCCGGCGATGATCGCGGTGCCGCGCTGCCCGGGGGTGGCGCCGCCGCGGTACCAGCCGGCCAGGTTCCGGTCGGCCTCCGGGGGTGTCTGGAGGTGGCCCTCGCCGTCGAGGCCGAGGCCGGTGACGGGGGCGTCGAGCTTGACGGCGGGGATCCGGATCCGGGTGGGGGCGGAGGGGCCGAGCGGAGGGGCGACGGAGACCGGGGCGAAGCCGGAGAGGGCCTGGCCGGCGGCCGGGGCCGGGGGCAGTTCGAGGTGGCCGCCCTGGTTCAGCAGCCAGGCACCGAGGACGAGCGCGGCGCCGACCGCCAGGGTGCCCGGCCACGGGCTCCTGCTCTGCTGGGCGCCCACCCGGCGCTCCCCTCTGCTGACGACGTGCTGGTTCCTGGGAGTTCCCTGAGAACCAATTCAACCGGACCGGACCTTAAGGCACATCAGTACGAGGGTCGTACTGACACCCCCCGATTGGCAGGGTCGGGGGCCCGAGGTGTGCTCCGAGTAGGCCGTCGACCACCCAGAGAGAGCAGCGGGCGCCGGAGTGACCCACCCGGTTCCACCCGCATGGACATCGACAACCTCAGCCGCCAGTCCGGTTGCATCAATCGGGCGATCACTTCCGACCGTCCGTGGTGTATCGCCGACCGATCGCGACCACATGCCATGCTGACCCCGCCCCAAGGTCTATCACCGCACTTGTCTGACCGGACGTGTGACCACTCCCCTCCACCCGGCTGTCGCACGCCGCCCGCACGCCTCACGAACGGAGTGACCATGGACGCTCTCTCCCGCCGCACCCTACTGGCCGCCGGTGCCGCGACCGCAGCCACCCTCGCGGCCGGCTGCGGCGGAACCAGCGGGACGGGCGGCGAGCAGGCGGCCACGCCGGTACCGGTACCGGCCAGCCCGGCGGCGGACCAGGCCGCACCCACATCCGAGACCCACAAGCCCCCCGCCATCCTGATCGGCGACGGCTCCACCTCGGACACCGGCCCGCAGCCGGGCCAGCCCACCGCCGAACCCCTGAAGCTCGGCGAGCGCCCGCCGCAGTTCGTGGTCTTCTCCTGGGACGGCGCCGGCGAGCTGGACAACGGCCTCTTCGGCCGGTTCCGCAAGCTCGCGCGGGAGCACAACGCGTCGATGACCTTCTTCCTGAGCGGCCTCTACCTGCTGCCCGAGTCCAAGAAGGACCTCTACCGCCCGCCGCAGCACAAGGTCGGCGCCTCCGACATCGGCTACCTGAGCGACCAGCACATCCACGACACGCTGGAGAACCTGCACGCGGCGTGGCTGGACGGGCACGAGATCGGCACCCACTTCAACGGGCACTTCTGCGGCGCCACCGGCGTCGGCCAGTGGTCGCCGCAGGAGTGGGACAGCGAGATCCAGCAGGCGATGGACTTCGTTATGAACTGGAAGACCAACACCGGCTTCACCGACCTGCCCGCGCTGCCCTTCGACTACCGCAAGGAGCTGATCGGCAGCCGTACCCCGTGCCTGGAGGGCCAGCGCAACCTGCTGCCGACCGCCGCCCGGCGCGGCTGGAAGTACGACAGCAGCGGCAACGGCACCCAGATCTGGCCGCAGAAGATCCAGGGCGGCGCGCTCTGGGACCTCCCGCTGCAGTCCATCCCCTTCCCCGGGCACACCTTCCAGGTGCTGTCGATGGACTACAACATCATGTTCAACCAGTCCGGCAGCAACACCAAGGCCGACCCCTCGCTGCACCCGGCGTACCAGACGCAGGCGCGGGACTCCTACCTGATGGGCTTCGAGCGGGCGTACACCACCAACCGGGCGCCGTACATCATCGGCAACCACTTCGAGCAGTGGAACGGCGGCATCTACATGAACGCCGTCGAGGACGCGCTCAGGGCCATCGCCGGCCGGCCCGACGTCCGGCTGGTCTCCTTCCGCCAGCTGGTGAACTGGCTGGAGGCGCAGGACCCGGCGGTGCTGCGCAAGCTCCAGAGCCTCGCCCCCGGCCAGGCCCCGGCCGGCGGCTGGGAGACCTTCCTCGGCTCCGCCGCCCCGGCGAGTGCCACCGCCGCCGCGGCCTCCCCCGTCGCCGGGGGCAAGTGACCGTCAGCTCCTGCGCACCCGGCCGGCCACCAGGGCTCCGAGCAGCGCCACCCCGGTCATCGTCAGGAAGACCACCGCGAACGCGCCGGTCGAGCCGGTGGCCTCGGCCCCCTCATGGGCTGCGGCCACCGCGCCGCCGCCCAGCGCCGAGAACAGCACCCCCGAGAGGCCGGTCAGCAACACGTTGCCGAGCGCGTCGCTCACCTGCAGCGAGGCCGAGTTGGCCCCGGCGTCCTCCGGCGCCGACAGCTTCATCATCAGCACGCTGACACTCGCCACCGTGAGCCCCATGCCGATCCCGCCGACACCCCAGGCCACCGCCGCCACCCAGGCCGGCACCGCCGGGACGAGCACCAGCGCCGCACCCGCGATCGCCAGCGCGGTCAGCACGAAACCACCCCGGATCATCGCCTCCCGGAACCGCTCCGCCCCCGGCCGGCCCTGCAGCCAGGACCCGAGCGCCCAGGAGAGGCCGCCGCTGGTCAGCGTCAGCCCGGCCAGCGTCGGGGAGAGGCCCCGCTCGGTGACCATCATCAGCGGGATGAACACCTCGGCCCCGAAGAACGCCCCCGCCGCCACCCCCCGCAGCAGGATCACCGTCGGCAGCCCACGCCCCGCGCGCAGCGTCCCGGTGGGCAGCAGCCCCAGTACGGCGGGTAGCAGCAACGCCATACCCGCGACCGCCGGGATCAGCCCGATCAGGTCCCGCCGCTGGCCGGCGTACTGCAGCAGGCCCGCGCCGAGCGCGGCCATCGCGGCCAGCCGGGTACGGCGGCGGTCGAGGTCGGCGCCCCTCAGCACCGGCCGCTCCTTCTCCGAGCGGCGCAGCGCCGGGCCCATCACCATCAGCGGCAGCAGGATCAGCACCGGGACGGCGAGGAACACCCAGCGCCAGCCCAGGTGCTGGGTGACGGCGCCGGACACCACCGGGCCGACGATCGAGGGCAGCACCCAGGCCGAGGAGAAGGCCGCGAAGACGGCCGGCCGCAGCCGTTCCGGGTAGGCCCGGCCGACCACCACGTACAGCGCGACGATCACCAGCCCGCCGCCCAGGCCCTGGATCGCCCGGCCCGCGACGAAGACCCACATCCCGGGCGCCGCCCCGGCCACCACCAGGCCCGCACCGAACACCGCGATACCGGTGAACAGCGGTTGCATCGGGCCCCGCTTGTCGCACCACTGGCCGGACACGACCAGGGCGAACAGCGTGGTGGTGAAGTAGCCGGAGAACGCGAACGCGTACAGCCCGAGCCCGTTCAGCTGACGGGCCGCCACCGGCATCGCGGTGTTGACGGCCGTCGCCTCGAACGCGAGCAGCAGGACCACCGAGACGATCCCCAGGGTCAGCGCCCGGTAGCGGTCGCCGAGCACCCCGCCGCCGGCGTCGGTCTCCTCGCGGGGTGTCGGGACGGAATCGACCGAGGTGGGGGAGGCAGTGGTCATACGTAACATCGTAAGACCCGTCCGGTGGTATGACCCCTGACCCGGGTCGGTGATCGACTACTCCGAAGGACCTAGGCCGCGCCTCAGTGGAGCGCCTTGAGGCCCACCACACCGGAGACGATCAGCAGCAGGCAGCCGATCCGGGCCGCCGTGACCGCGTCCCCGAGCACCGCCATGCCGTACAGCGCCGTCCCGACCGCACCGATGCCGACCCAGACCGCGTAGCCGGTGCCGATCGGGATGGACCGCATCGCGTACGCCAGCCCGCCCATGCTGAGCGCCAGCGCGACGCCGAAGACAACGGTGGGGACGAGCCGGGAGAACCCCTTGGACGAGTCCAGGGCCACCGCCCAGACGGTCTCCAGGACGCCGGAGATAATCAGAACGAGCCACGCCACGACGACAGCACCTCCGCAGTCAGCAGCGGCCGGATTGCCGCTGTGCTGCGCCGTCTTGTCGTCACCGGGTACGACGCGCTCGTCCGGGGCGGCCGGAAAACGACCACCTGCCTTCGACGGTAGCACAACCCGCCATACGGAATTTACAAAGGGATATTGACGTTCCGCCGCCCATTCCGCCAAGATGAATTCACCAACACGGCGAACGACGACAGGAGTCGGCAATGGACAGGAAGACGGCGGCCCCCGCGGCCCTCCGCGCCTGCGTCCCCGCTCCGCTGTGTTGTCGCGCCTGTCGCTGCTGCCGCTGCGCCTGAGCCGCACCCGCAGTACAGCTCCACCCCACGGCCGTGTGCCCGAGTGGTTTAGGGAACCGCCTGCAAAGCGGTTTACACGGGTTCGATTCCCGTCATGGCCTCCACGAAAGCGAATTGCCGGTCGGCGTCATCACGCCGACCGGCAATTCGTCATTCCATTTCCCGGAGAAATTCCCGGGGGTGGCCGGCCGGGCCACCCCCGGCGGGTCAGTCGGCGACGGCGTCCTCCGGGCGGATGGGGAGGCGGCCGACGGGGAGGCCGGTGGCGGCGCGGACGGCTGCGGCCACGGCGGCGGGGGCGACCACCGCCGGGGCGGCGCTGACCGCCTTGGCGCCGAAGGTCGCGACCACGTCGCGCTCCTCCAGCAGGGCGGCGATCCGGACCTCGGGGGTGTCCAGGGCGGTCGGCATGCGGTAGCCGGTGAGGGAGGGGTTGACCAGCAGGCCGCCCTCGGTGCGCAGGTCCTCCAGCAGGGCCAGGCCGACGCCCTGGGCGACGCCCGCCTCGATCCGGTCCTCGATCTGGCGCGGGTTGAGCGCCCGGCCGACGTCCTGCGCCACCGTCATGTCGACCACCCGGACGGCGCCGAGCTCGATGTCCACGTCCACCACGGCCCGCATCGCGCAGAACGCGATGGAGACGAAGGCGTCGCCCTGCCCGGCCTCGTCCAGCGGCTCGGTCGGGTGCGGGCGGCACTGCGCGGTGGCCCAGAGCTCCTTGCCCTCCAGCGCCTCGGCGACCGGCATGCCGAGCACCCCGTCGTAGGAGGTGATCTTGCCGTCGGAGATCTGGAGCAGCTCGACCGACATCCCGAAGTTGGCGGCGATCGGCTGGAGCAGCTGGTGGCGGACCATCAGCGCGGCCCGCTCGACCGCACCGCCGGAGACCCAGGTGTGCCGGCCCCGGGCGGAGGGCCCGGCGATCGACTGGTCGCTGTCGGCCGGCGCGATGTACACCTCGCTGACGCCCAGCACCGACTGCACGATCTGCCGGGCCAGGGTGGCGAAGCCCTGCCCGGAGTCGACGGCCGCGCAGATCACCGTGGCGTGGTCGCCGCTGACCCGCACCGTCGCGGTGGAGACCTCGTCCTCGCCCTCGGCACCCAGCATGTGCACCATGCCGACCGCGTAGCCGATGCCGCGACGCACCGCCGCCGGGTCGCCGGCGCCGCCGGGCCCGCCCGGCAGCAGCCACTCGGCGTCCGGGTCGTCCACCGGCAGCGCCGGCAGCGGCTCGGAGGAGACGGCCTCCAGCAGCGCGGCCACCGGCGCGGGGCAGGTGACGGCCTGTCCGGTGGGCATCGGGTCACCGGTGGCCATCGCGTTGCGGCGCCGGATCTCCACCGGGTCGACGCCGACCCGGGCGGCCAGCTGGTCCAGCTGGGACTCGTAGGCGAAGCAGGCCTGGAGGGCGCCCTCGCCGCGCATCCGGCCGGCCGGCGGGTTGTTGGTGCGCACCGCCCAGGCGTCCACGAAGACGTTCGGGCAGACGTAGGGGCCGACCGAGAAGGCGGTGGCGGCGGCCAGCGCCTCGGCGGAGACGTCCGCGTAGGCGCCGCCGTCCAGCAGGATCTGCGCCTCGACCTTGACCAGCCGGCCCTCGGCGTCGGCGTGGTGGCGGTAGCGCAGCAGCGCGGGGTGGCGGGAGGTGTGGGTGTGGAAGGACTCCTCGCGGGTGAGCGTCATCTTCACCGGCCGGCCGGTGCGCAGCGCCAGCAGCGCCAGGGTGACCTGGAACGAGAGGTCCTCGCGGTCCGAGGTGGCGCCGGGCACGCCGGTGACGACCAGCCGGACCCGGTCCGGCTCCAGGCCGAGGCAGGTGGCGGTGCGGTCGCGGTCGCCGTGCGGGTCGGTGGAGGACAGGTGCAGCTCGACGCCGCCGTCCGGGCGCGGCACGGCCAGGCCCGCCTCGGCGCCGAGCGGCGCCGGGTCCTGCCGGCCGACCTGGTAGAGGCCCTCGACGATGATCTCGCCGGCCGCGTCCGGGTCCCCGGTGCGCAGCGGCAGGTGGCGGAACAGGTTGCCGTCCGGGTGCAGCGCCGGAGCGGTGAAGGCCTGCTCGGGGTCGGTGACCGCCTCCAGCGGCTCGTAGTCGACGGTGATCAGGCCGACGGCGAGGCGGGCGGTGTCCGGGTGGTCGGCGGCGACCGCGGCGACCGGCTCGCCGTGGTGGCGGACCACGCCGGCGGCGAGTACCGGCCGGTCGGCGACGATCGGGCCGGCCGGGGCGCCGTCGGGGCCGCCGTCCGGGCCGGCCGGAAGGTCGGCGGCGGTGACCACGGCGTGCACGCCGGGCAGGGCGAGCGCGGCCGAGGTGTCGATGCCGTTGATCCGGGCGTGCGGATGGGGCGAGCGCAGCACCGCGCCCCAGAGCAGGCCCTCGGCCCAGAGGTCGGCGGCGTACGGGTAGATACCGAGCGCCTTGGGCAGGGCGTCGCTGCGCAGCGGGGAGCTGCCGAGCCCGAACGGCTCCGGTGCGCCGCCCTCGTCGCCGTCCTGCCGGGGTGCTGCGCCGATGTCGGTAGGCGACGTCATGATGCGTGGTCGTCCTCGGGGAGCCGGATGCCGTGGGCGGGGGTGGCACCGTACGGGATGCCGGCGGGGGCGGTGCCCTCGGCCGGGACGCCGTGCGGGGGCGTGGGGACGTACGGCGTGCCGTGCGCGGGCGTGCCGTCGAAACCGGGACCGTCGAAACCAGGGCCGTCGAAACCGGGACCGTCGAAACCAGGGCCGTCGAAACCGGGACCGCCGTAACCCGGACCGCCGTAACCGGTGCCGTCGAAGGCAGGGCCGGGCACGGCGGTGCCGTGTGCGGGGGTCGGTTCGTAGACCGGGCCGTCGTAGGCCGAGGCGGGGTCGTAGGGCGAGGCCGCGTCGTAGCCGGGCTGCTGCGGGTAGCCGCCGTCGGGGAAGGCGCCGGGCGGGTAGCTGCCGTGGGCCGGGGCGTGCAGGCCACCCATGTCCTGCGCGCCCGGCTCCTGCCCGCTCATCTCCGGGTAGCCGGCCTGCTCGGGGTAGCCCTGCTGCGGGTAGTAGCCCTGACCGCCGTCGGCCTGGGCGGGGATGCCCGGGATCGGCGGGAGCACCGCGGTGTCGTAGACGCCGGTGTCGTAGCCGCCGTGGCCGTCCGGCGTGCCGTACTGCATGCCGACGCCGACGCCCGTCCCGGCGGTCGTCCCGACGGTTGCCCCGCCGGCCGGTACCGCCTCGGCGGCCGGCTGCGGGACGTGCTCGATCCAGGCGTCCTCGTCGGTGTACACCGGCAGGTCGGCGGCCGGCCCGGGCTCCTCGACCGCGGCCGGGGCCCCGGCGGCCCGGGGGCCGGCCTCCCCGGCCGGCTCCTCGGCGGGTGACTCGTCCGCGCCCTCGGCCTCCACCGCGCGCGCGTCGGCGATGGTCTGGACCGCGGCCAGCACGCCCCGGTAGCCGGTGCAGCGGCAGAGGTTGCCGCAGAGCGCCTGCCGGGCCTCGACGTCGGTGGGCCGGTGGTTGCGCTGGAGCAGGTCGTGCACGGCCATCGCCATGCCGGGCGTGCAGTAGCCGCACTGCACCGCGCCGGACTCGGCCAGCGCCTGCTGGACGTCGCTGGCGCCGCCGCCGGCCGACAGGCCCTCGACGGTGTTGATCTCGCTGTCCGCGGCCAGCGCGGCGGGCACCAGGCAGCCGGCCACCAGCTGCCCGTCGACCTGCACCGAGCAGGCGCCGCACTCGCCCTGCTCGCAGCCGTCCTTGGCGCCGGCCAGGCCGAGCCGCTCGCGCAGCACGTAGAGCAGGCTCTCGCCGATCCAGGCGTCGGTGACAGGTCGTTCGAAACCGTTGACCCGCAGCGTGTACGAGGCACAGGGGCGCAGCTCGCGGCTGACCTGCGGCGCGTGGTCGAACAGGCCCGCGTCGAGGGTTTCGATGGGGTCAGTGGTCACTTCAGCGCCCTTCCCAGTGCCCGTCGGGCCAGCACCGATACGGTACGCCGTAGCCGAACGGCGGCCGCGCTCGGCCCCTCGGTCACGGCCTCCCAGGCGCCCTCGGCGCCGTAGCTGTCGGGTACGCAGGCCGCGGCCACGTACTCGCCGAAGGCGGCGGTCGCGGCGGGGTCGATCTCCCGGCTGCCGTCCCAGTCGATGCAGCCGGCCACCCAGGCCTCGGCCTCCAGCGGCCGCAGCGGGACGGGGGCGACGGCGCCGACGGCGCAGCGCACGGCGCGCCGGGCGGGGTCGAGGACGAGGGCGACGGAGGCGGTGGCGCGGGCCGGGCCGCTGCGGCCGGTGGCCTTGAGGAAGACCTGCGGGGCGTGCAGCAGCGGGACGCGGACCCAGGTGAGCAGTTCGCCGGGGCGCAGCGGGTCGAGGCCGGTGAGCAGGTGGCTGACCGGGACCTCGCGGGTGGCGCCGGCCCGGGCGAGGGTGACGGTGGCCTCCAGCGCGGTGAGCACCGGGAGGGTGTCGCCGGCCGGGGCTGCGGTGGCGATGTTGCCGCCGAGGGTGCCGACGTTGCGCACCTGCGGCGGTCCGGCAGTGCGGGCGGCGTCGGCGAGGGCGGGGATGAGCGCGGCGAAGTCGGGGCGGTCCATCCGGGCGTGGGTGAGCCCCGCGCCGAGGACGGCGGTTCCGCCGTCCTCGTAGCGCCAGCCGCGCAGCTCGGTGATCCGGCCCAGGCCGATCAGGGCGGCGGGGCGCAGCCGTCCGGCATTGACGGCCTCCATCAGGTCGGTGGCGCCGGCCACCGGCACTGCGGCCGGGGTGGCGGCCAGCGCGTCGACGGCCTCGTCGAGGGAGGCCGGCAGCATGATCGTCCGGTTCACCTGGGTCCCACCGTGCTCCACTTGCTCATCGATCGCCTGCCGCCCGCGGCCCTCGGCCGGGGTGTCCGCGTCGGCAGCCCGGCCTGGCCCGTAGGGTACGGGCGATCGGGCCGGGTTGGGCAACTCTGGCACACAATGCTCGATGATCATTTCGGGGCGGGCGTACGGAACTGCCCGATTGGGACGGATACCGGGCGGTATCTGCTCCGGTCCGGACCGGACCGGAGCAGATGTTCATCTGTTCTTGACGTCAGATGACCACTCAGAAGTTCCCGAGTGCCACGGGCACTCTGCCGTCAGACCGCCGGCGGCGGCCCGTCGAGCGGGCGGCCGGCCACGCCGGGCCGGCGCTGCCACGGGTGCGGCCCGTCGGCCGGGCGGTACTCGACGCCGAGCGCGTCCAGCACGGCCTGGTGCGTCTCCATCCGGCGCTCGAAGCCGGCGTAGTCGCGCGCGGCCGGGTCGGCGGGCAGCGCGGACCAGGCGACCTCGGCGAAGGCCACGAGCCGGGGGAAGGCCCGGTAGTCGACGTCCCGGGCGCTGTCCGTGAACTCGCTCCACAGGTTGGCCTGGGTGCCGATCACCCGGCGGGCCGCGGCCTCGTCCAGCTGTGCCGGCACCGGCTCGAAGCGGTACACGTCCTCCAGGGTGCGGACGAAGCCGACCGGGATCGGCTCGTCGGGGCCCGGTGCCTGCCGGTGGTCCAGGTAGACGTGCTGCTCGGGGCACATCACCACGTCGTGCCCGGCCTGCGCGGCGGCGATCCCGCCGCCGTAGCCGCGCCAGGAGGAGACCGCCGC
Source organism: Kitasatospora sp. NPDC041988 (assembly GCF_055588525.1). Taxonomy (NCBI): domain Bacteria; kingdom Bacillati; phylum Actinomycetota; class Actinomycetes; order Kitasatosporales; family Streptomycetaceae; genus Kitasatospora; species Kitasatospora sp. NPDC041988. The sequence continues at coordinate 54,160 of NZ_JBVJCO010000008.1, read as the reverse complement.
ACCGGGGGCCAGGCCGCCCTCCAGGATCTCGTCCCAGCCGATCAGCCGGCGCCCGCGCCCGGCCAGCCAGCGGTCGAAGTGCCGGATCACATGGCTCTGCAGCTCGTCCTCGTTGGCCAGGCCCAGCTCCCGGATCCGCGCCTGGGCGGCCGCGCTGTCCTTCCACTGCTCCTTGGGGCACTCGTCACCGCCGAGGTGGATGAACTCGGACGGGAAGAGCTCCAGCACCTCCTCCAGCACGCCCTCGAAGAAACGCAGGGTGGCCTCGGAGGGGTTGAGCACGTTGTGACTGACGCCCCAGTCCGTCCAGACGCCCAGCGCCGCGGTGTCCACCACATCGGTGTTGCCCAGCTCCGGGTAGGCGGCGATGGCGGCCTGCGAGTGACCCGGCAGGTCGATCTCCGGGACGACGGTGATCGCCCGCTCGGCGGCGTAGGCGACGATCTCGCGCACGTCGTCCTGGGTGTAGAAGCCGCCGTGCGGGCGGTCGTCGCGGCGCCCGCCGGCCCGGTAGCCGACCATCGAGCGCTCGCGCCAGGAGGCCTGCTCGGCCAGGTTCGGGTAGCGCTTGATCTCCACCCGCCAGCCCTGGTCGTCGGTCAGGTGCAGGTGCAGCACGTTGAGCTTGTGCGCGGAGAGCTGGTCGATGAAGCGCAGCACGTCGGCCTTGGGCAGGAAGTGCCGGGCGACGTCCAGCAGCGCGCCGCGCCAGGCGAAGCGGGGGGCATCCTCGATGTCGGTACCGGGGAGCACCCAGCCGCCGTCGCGCAGCGGGGCCCGGCGGTAGGCGTCCGGGCCGAGCAGCCGACGCAGCGTCTGCGCGCCCCAGAGCGCGCCGGCCGGGCCGCCCGCGGTGATCACGGCGCGGCCGGGGCGCACCGAGAGCCGGTACGCCTCGCCGGCCAGCGTCCCGTCGTGGACCAGCTCGATGCCCTCCCCGGGCCGGCCGGGGGCGAGCGGCAGTCCGGTCGCGGCGGTCAGCGAGGTCCGCAGCCACCGCTCGGCGCCGGCCAGCGCGGGCGGGGCGGTAAGGGCGGTACCGCGGTCGAGGGGAAAGTCCTGGTCCTGGAGGCGGACGGAGCTCAAGGGGGCGGGAATGAGGTCCATTCCGCCATCCTGCCCCCGTCCGGCTCAATTGGCATAGACCACTTGGCGAAATGGTCCGCTGTGCAAAACGGTCCGGGCCGGCGGGCTACTTGTCGTCGCCGCCCTTGCCGTCCTGCGGCTTGCCGATGCCGTCGTAGATCTCCTTGCACATCGGGCAGACCGGGTACTTCTTCGGGTCGCGCCCGGGCACCCAGACCTTGCCGCAGAGCGCCACCACGGGGGAACCGGAGAGCGCGCTCTCCATGATCTTGTCCTTCTGGACGTAGTGCGCGAAGCGCTCGTGGTCGCCGTCGCCGTTGGACACCTGCGGGACGGGCTCGACCAGGGTGCCGGTGCCGAGGCCGCGCTCGGGCTCAAGAGTGCTCATGAGTGCCAAGTCTATGGGGGCTCCGGGAAAGCGGGCCAGTGTCGTGCCCGGGGCGGTCGCACGTCAGTTCAGCGTGGGGTCGTCCGGGTACGTCGCGAGCAGCGCCAGCGGGCCGCGCTGGCGGCGCAGCACCGCACGCCAGAGCCGCTCCGGCTCCGGGCTGGAGATGTCGCCGGGCTCGCAGTCCACCAGGTACCAGGCACCGGAGGAGATCTCCGCCTCCAGCTGGCCCGGCGACCAGCCCGCGTACCCGGCGAAGATCCGCAGCCCGCCCAGCTCCCCGGCCAGCACCTCGGGCGGCGCCTCCAGGTCCACCAGGCCGATCGCGCCGTGCACCCGCCGCCAGCCGAGCGGTTCGACGGTGCCGGGCTCCCCCGGTGCCACCGCCAGCCCCAGTGCCGAGTCCAGGGCCACCGGCCCGCCCTGGAACACCACGGCCGGCGGCCCGACCAGGCCGCCCCAGCCGTCCAGCACACTGCCCACCTCGACCGGCGTCGGCCTGTTCAGCACGACGCCGAGCGCCCCCTCGGCGTCGTGGTCGAGGAGGAGCACCACCGCCCGCGCGAAGTTCGGGTCGGTGAGCACGGGGGTCGCGACGAGCAAACGGCCGGTGTGGGACCGGCCTCCGTGCGAATGGGCCGCCGTCATGCCTCACATGATCCCGCAGAACCCCCGGGGGCGGACACCGCAACACGAAGGCCCCGGGACGCCCGCCACCGCGCCGTACGAACACCCGTACGGACGCACCGGCGGGCGGATCACCACCCCAAGAGAGCACCATCACGGGAGAGGCTCACGGGAACCACCTGGACGCCCACTACCATCTACTGATGGTGGACGCCCTTATACGGTGCCGACTCGGTCACGCCGGGGGCCCGAACGCGCCCGTACGACCGGTCCACCGCCGGCTCCCCTCCTGGAGCCACACCCACTCCTCTGGCACCCCGGATTGCGAGAACGATGACCGACGACGTCCTGCTGGTACACGGCGGAAACCCGCTCGAAGGCGAGATCCGCGTCCGTGGTGCGAAGAACCTGGTCCCCAAGGCCATGGTCGCCGCCCTGCTCGGGCAGGGACCCAGCAGACTGCGCAACGTCCCGGACATCCGCGACGTCAAGGTGGTCCGCGGCCTGCTCCAGCTGCACGGCGTGACGGTGCGCACCGGTGACGAGGACGGCGAGCTGATCCTCGACCCCTCCCACGTGGAGAGCGCCAACGTCGCCGACATCGACGCGCACGCCGGCTCCTCGCGCATCCCGATCCTGTTCTGCGGCCCGCTGCTGCACCGCCTCGGCCACGCCTTCATCCCGGGCCTCGGCGGCTGCGACATCGGCGGCCGGCCGGTCGACTTCCACTTCGAGGTGCTCCGCCAGTTCGGCGCCACCATCGAGAAGCACCCGCAGGGCACCTACCTCGTCGCCCCGCAGCGCCTGCGCGGCACCCGGATCGAGCTGCCCTACCCGTCGGTCGGCGCCACCGAGCAGGTCCTGCTCACCGCCGTCCTCTGCGAGGGCGTCACCGAGCTGCGCAACGCGGCCGTCGAGCCGGAGATCGTCGACCTCATCTGCATCCTGCAGAAGATGGGCGCGATCATCACCATGGGCACCGACCGCACCATCCTGATCACGGGTGTGGACGAGCTCTCCGGCTACAACCACCGCGCGCTGCCGGACCGCCTGGAGTCCGCCTCCTGGGCCTGCGCGGCGCTGGCCACCAAGGGCGACATCTACGTCCGCGGCGCCCGCCAGCTGGAGATGATGACCTTCCTCAACACCTTCCGGAAGGTCGGCGGCGCCTTCGAGGTGGACGACGAGGGCATCCGCTTCTGGCACCCGGGCGGTGAGCTCAAGGCGATCGCCCTGGAGACCGACGTGCACCCCGGCTTCCAGACCGACTGGCAGCAGCCGCTGGTGGTCGCGCTGACCCAGGCGACCGGCCTGTCCATCGTCCACGAGACGGTGTACGAGTCGCGGCTCGGCTTCACCGGCGCGCTCAACCAGATGGGCGCCCACATCCAGCTCTACCGCGAGTGCCTGGGCGCCACGCCGTGCCGCTTCGGCGCCCGCAACTTCCTGCACTCCGCGGTCGTCTCCGGCCCGTCCAAGCTGATGGGCGCCGAGCTGGTCATCCCGGACCTGCGCGGCGGCTTCTCGTACCTGATCGCGGCGCTGGCGGCCGAGGGCACCTCGACCGTGCACGGCATCGACCTGATCAACCGCGGCTACGAGAACTTCATGGAGAAGCTGCGCGACCTCGGCGCCCACGTCGAGCTGCCCAGCGAGCGGCTGGTCACCGCCTGACCGGCGGCCCCGCACACACGGCGAGAGGCCGGGCTCCCCGAAGGGAACCCGGCCTCTCGGCGTTCAAGGGGTTGCTCAGGCGCCCTTGGCGGCTTCCTTGAGCTTGGAGCCCGCGCTCACCTTGGCGCTGTAGCCGGCCGCGATCTGGATCGGCTCACCGGTCTGCGGGTTGCGGGCGGTGCGGGCAGCGCGGTGGGTGCGCTCGAAGGTCAGGAAACCGGGGATGGTGACCTTCTCGTCGCCCTTGGCGACGACCTCGCCGACGATCTCGGCGAAGGCGGCCAGAACGGCGTCGGCGTCCTTGCGGGTCACCTCGGCGCGCTCGGACAGCGCGGCCACCAGCTCACTGCGGTTCATGTGTACTCCTGTGGTCTGTTCGCTTGCGGTGTGCGGGGGCCCATCGGTGCTCCCTCCGGGGGGCACCCGGATAGGCCGCAGGTCCGCACACAGTGCTCATTCAGGCAATGCGTGGTCGCAGGCCGGGTTCGTACCCCGTGCCGCGGCGCCGGTACCGTCGAAGGCCCGCCTGCCTGCCCGGATACGAATCCTGCCCCGACCGGCCCCGAGAAAGCCAATCGGGCCCCGGCAGCGCCACCCGAACAACGCCCGCCCGCCGGAGGTGTGATGCTCCGTCGGCTCCGGCGGACCGGGCGCGGGCGGCGGTCGGGACGACACGCCGGAAGACCAGGGGGACGTTCCGTACTTGTCGGACACGCCTGCCCCGTGCAGGGCTACCGTACGCCCTAGGCACGACAAGCCCAAACACGCCCCTCGCCCTTGTGTCGCAAGGGTTCGGGGCGGACTTGGGCGGGTAAGCGCGGTAATCGGTCATTTGACCGATCCGCGACACGTGCCGCGGCGCTGCCGTCAGAGCTTGACGGAGGGGAAGGACGCGGTGTCGAGGGTGCCGACGATGCCCGGGGTCGGGCGGGACGGCTCGCGGTCCTCCTGCGGGCCGGCCAGCGCGGCGTCACGGACGGCGGAGGCCACCGTCTTGGCGACGTCCTTGTGGAAGACGCTCGGGATGATGTAGTTCGCGTTCAGCTCGTCGTCCGCGACGGTGGTGGCCAGCGCCCGGGCGGCGGCGATCATCATCTCGGTGTTGACCGTCCGGCTCTGGGCGTCCAGCAGGCCGCGGAAGACACCCGGGAAGACCAGCACGTTGTTGATCTGGTTCGGGAAGTCGCTGCGGCCGGTGGCGACCACGGCGGCGGTCTGCCGGGCGATCGCCGGGTCGACCTCGGGGTCCGGGTTGGCCAGCGCGAAGACGATCGCGTCGTCGGCCATGGTGGCCAGGTCGTCGCCGTCCAGCACGTTCGGGGCGGAGACGCCGATGAAGACGTCGGCACCCGCCACGGCCTCCTTGAGGGTGCCGGTGCGGCCCGAGCGGTTGGTGTGCTCGGCGATCCAGCGCAGCGAGTCGTTGAGGTCCTCACGGCCCTGGTGGACCACGCCCCGCACGTCCGCGACGGTGGCGTGCTCGACGCCGGCCGCCAGCAGCAGCTTGAGGATCGCGGTGCCGGCGGCGCCGGCACCCGACATCACCACGCGGATCCCGGAGATGTCCTTGCCGACCACCTTGAGCGCGTTGGTCAGCGCCGCCAGCACCACGATCGCGGTGCCGTGCTGGTCGTCGTGGAAGACCGGGATGTCGAGGGCCTCGCGCAGCCGGGCCTCGATCTCGAAGCAGCGCGGCGCGGAGATGTCCTCCAGGTTGATGCCGGCGAAGCCCGGGGCGATCGCCTTGACGATGGCCACGATCTCGTCGGTGTCCTGGGTGTCCAGGCAGATCGGCCACGCGTCGATGCCCGCGAAGCGCTTGAACAGGGCCGCCTTGCCCTCCATCACCGGCAGCGCGGCCGCCGGGCCGATGTTGCCCAGGCCCAGCACGGCCGAGCCGTCGGTGACCACGGCGACGCTGTTGCGCTTGATGGTGAGGCGGCGGGCGTCCTCGGGGTTCTCAGCGATCGCCATGCAGACCCGGGCGACACCGGGGGTGTAGATCATGCTGAGGTCGTCACGGTTGCGGATCGGCAGCTTCGAGGACATCTCGATCTTGCCGCCGAGGTGCATCAGGAAGGTGCGGTCGGAGACCTTGCCGATCGACACGCCGTCGATCGTGCGGAGCTTCTCGACGATCTCCTCGCCGTGGGCGACGGAGGACGCGGCCACGGTCACGTCGATCCGCAGCGCCTCCAGGCCCGAAGCGGTGACGTCGAGGCCGGTGACCGAACCGCCGGAGGACTCGACGGCCGTGGTGATCGCACTGACGGCGTTGCCCCTGGCCGGGACCTCCAGCCGCACCGTGATCGAGTTGGAGACACTGGGCACCGTCGCCATCGACGTTCCTTCTTCCGTCCGGTCAGTCGCTTCAACATATTGTTGAAGGCCTACGCCTGCGCATGCTAGACCTCGATCGTCGCACCTACCAGGCTGAAGCCAGAAATAATGTTCATTGAGTGTGCGAAGTCGACAACTTCTTGCCTCAGCGGGCCGATGCGTTACATTGGACGGGACACCGGCTCGATCCAAGCCCCCGGGCCCAACCTTCGTCCCTTCGAGGGACCACTTGCCGCGAGGCGAGCATGGCGGGTCGGTGTCATCAACGTCTGAAGGCCCCTCACCATCGGTGAGGGGCCTTCTTCGTGTGCCGCCCGGCATGACGGGCGGTCAGCCGGTCAGCCGTCCAGCAACGCCGGGACGCCGTCCGCGTCCGGCAGGTCGTCCGGGCCGGAGAGCACGGTCAGCCGCTGGGTCGCCCGGGTCAGCGCCACGTACAGCACCCGCAGGCCCGCCTCCGACTCGCCGGCGATCCCGGTCGGGTCGGCCACCACGGTCGCGTCGTACTCCAGGCCCTTGGCCTCCAGGCTGCCCAGCGCCACCGCCCGCTCGCCCAGGCCGGCGATCCACCCGGCCGCCTCGGCCCGGCGATCCATCGGCACGACGACCGCCACGGTGCCGTCCACCTCCGCCAGCAGCCGCTCCAGCTCCGCCCGGGCCGCCGCGCCGAAGGCCTCCGGCGACGGGTCCGTGACGGCCGCGAACCGCGGCTCCACACCGACCCGGCGCACCGCGCTCGGCGACGGCGTACCCGGCGCGGCCAGCGCCAGCACCTTGGCCGCCACCTCGGCGATCTCCGCCGGGTTCCGGTAGTTGACGGTCAGCGTGTAGCGGCGGCGCGGCTTGCCGGACAGCACCTCGTCCAGCGCGGCCTGCGCCTCCTGCGGGAACGGCCAGGACGACTGCGCCGGGTCGCCGACGATCGTCCAAGTGGCCATCCGGGCCCGGCGGCCGATCATCCGCCACTGCATCGGGGTGAGGTCCTGCGCCTCGTCCACGATGATGTGCGCGTACTCGGTGCGCTCCACCGGCACCCTCTCGCGCTGCCTGGAGTTGCGGTCGGCGAAGGTGGTCACCTCGTCCAGGCCGCTCAGCAGGTCCACCGCGTCCACCTCGCGGACCCTCGGGCGGACCGGCTCGCCGAGCAGCACCTGGAGCTCGTCCACCAGCGCCACGTCGTGCGCCGACAGCCCGCCCTCACCGCGCTCGGTCAGATGCCGCCAGGAGCCGGCCAGCAGCCGGGCCTCCTCCGGGGTGACGGCGCGCCGGGCGATCCGGTTGGTGTGCCGGCTCTGCTTCAGCGTGCCGAGCACCCGCCGCGGGGTCACCGCGGGCCACCAGGCGTTCAGGAAGTCCAGGAACGACGCCTCGTCCGAGACGTACTCGTCGAAGGCCTCCTTCTCCTCCTGGCGCTGCTCGCGGGCGTAGTGGTCGGTCGGCTTCGGCAGGTGCCGGGTCACCTCCTGCCAGAGGGCGTCCAGCAACAGTCGGCGGGCGCGCGGGCGGAGCAGGTTCAGCGGGGTGCCGCCGGAACCGATCACGTTGCCGCGCACGGCCTTCAGCCGGCCCGCGTCCAGCCGCAGCACCTCGCCGCGGGCGACCACCTTCAGCTCCTGCGGCGCGCCCAGCTCCAGGGCCGCCCGGGCAGCCCGGCGCAGCAGCTGCACCATCCGGGCCGAGCCCTTGACCCGGGCCGCCTCCGGGGTGTCGTAGGTGCCCGCCTCGATGCCGTCCACCAGAGAGCCGACCGCGCGGATGGCGACCTGCCCCTCCTCGCCGAGCGAGGGCAGCACGCCCTCGGTGTAGGAGACCAGCAACGGGGTCGGGGAGACCACGAGGATGCCCCCGGCGTAGCGGCGGCGGTCCTGGTAGAGCAGGAAGGCGGCACGGTGCAGGGCGACGGCGGTCTTGCCCGTGCCCGGGCCGCCGGTGACCAGGGTGGCCCCGGCCGCGGCGGCGCGGATCACCTCGTCCTGCTCCCTCTGGATGGACGAGACGATGTCGCGCATCGAGTGGCTGCGGGCCCGGCCGAGCGAGGCCATCAGCGCACCGTCGCCGACCACCGCCAGCTCGCGGCCGCCCAGGGTGGGGGTGAGGTCGGGGCGGAGCAGGTCGTCCTCGACGCCGATCACCTTGCGGCCCTTGGACCGGATCACCCGGCGGCGGATGACCCGGCCGGGCTCCAGCGGGGTGGACCGGTAGAACGGCGCGGCGGCCGGCGCCCGCCAGTCGATCACCAGCGGGCCGTACTCGGCGTCCAGCACCCCGAGCCGGCCGATGTGCAGGGTCTCGGCGACGGCCGGGTCGGCCGGGTCGAGCGGGGTGTCGGAGGGGATGCCGTGCTCCTCCGGCGCGTCGGCCTGCTGGAGGTCGATGCGGCCGAAGAGGAAGTCCTCGAACTCGTTGTTGAGCCGCTGGAGGTGGGCGCCGGCCCGGTAGACCTGGGCGTCCCGCTCGGCGAGCGCGCCGGGGGTACCGACCTGTACGCGCTTGGCGGCGTCCTCCAGGATGTACTCGGCCTCGGCGAGCTTCTCCTCAAGGCGGTGGTAGACCGTGTCGAGGTGACGCTGCTCCCCGGCGATCTCGCGCTCGCGGACGGTCTCGGAGTCGGTGGCGGCGGTGGTGTCCGTATTGCTCTGCATGGCCTCGGTGGTAGCGGCGGGAGTCCGGCTCTGGGAAACGAGCGGACGGAAGATCCTACGCCCCCGCCGCTCCGCTGCGCCGCACCGGGACGGAAGAAAACGCGAAGTGGGGCGAAGCGTGGCGGGGAAACGCGAAGGCCGCCCTCCGCTGAGCGGTGGGCGGCCTTCGCTGTGCAACATGGGGTGGTGGAGATGCCGGGAATCGAACCCGGGTCCAGTGGAGTGGATTCAGGACTTCTCCGAGCGCAGTCCGCTGTGAGTTTCTCGGCCCTGGCAGTCACGCGGACAAGCCGCCAACAGGCCCAGCTGCTGTTTGATTTCCCATCCACCCTCGCAGCCCGGGTGGACGGTTGAGTTCCCTAGATTATGCCAGGGTCCGGGTCGGGAACTCCCCGGTCTGACACCCAAGCACTCTTAGCTGTTATTAGGCAGCGAGAGCGAACTGCTGGGAATCGCGCTTAGAGTTGGCGATTATTTTTTTGCGACAGATGGTTAACGAGATCATTGCCGCGTTCCTCGGCTCGCTTCTCCTGTTTCGACTTCCCCTGTCGAAACCGATCATCCCCATGTTTTGTTGAGAAACAGCTCGGACGGTGGCCGTCCGTGTTGCTGGCGCCATACTACGCGAGGCGACCAGCGAGGGTCCAGCGGATTAACGCCGGCGCCGCCGGGTGTCAGCCCTGGCGGCGTCGCGCCGCCGCCACCGCACGGGCCGTCTCGCGGGTGTCCTGCTTCTCGCGCAGCGTCTGCCGCTTGTCGTACAGCTTCTTGCCGATGGCGAGCGCGAGTTCGAGCTTCACCCGGCCGTCCTTGAAGTACAGCGAGAGCGGGATCAGGGTGTGGCCGGCGTCCCGGACCTTGGCCTCGATCTTGTGGATCTCCATCCTGTGCAGCAGCAGCTTGCGCTTGCGCCGCGCGGCGTGGTTGGTCCACGTCCCCTGGGTGTACTCGGGGATGAAGACGTTGTCGATCCACGCCTCGTGGTTCTGGATGTAGGCGTACCCGTCGACCAGGTTGGCCCGCCCCTCGCGCAGTGACTTGACCTCGGTGCCGGTGAGCACGAGACCGCACTCGTAGGTGTCGAGGATGGTGTACTCGTGTCGCGCCTTCTTGTTCTGCGCGATCAGCTTCTGTCCGGTTTCCTTTGCCATCAGACCTTTTCTTGATCCAGCGTCGGGGAGCGACGCAGCACTGATACCGAGACCACCTGCCTTCGGGCAGCGGGCAGGGCTTGTCCGCGCCTCGGCCGTCGGGCCGAGAGGGAAGCCCCCCGGCTTCAGCCGTGGGGGAGGAGTCACAGCGCAGTCATTCTCGCACTTCGACGCCGGGTGGGGCAGCTCCTTAAAAGCAGCCCCTAAGCCCTCGTCCCCAGGCCCGCCAGGACCCGCAGGGCCAGTGCGCCGGCGTCCTCCGAGCCGGACGCGGGCACGTCGGGGGTCAGGCCGGTGCCCTCCGGGGAGCGGCCGGCGGGGGTGTAGTAGCGGCCGACGGTCAGCTCCAGCACCGCGCCGTCGGCGAGCCGGCTGGGCTGCTGGACGGTGCCCTTGCCGAAGGTCCGGCCGCCCACCACGACGGCCCGGCTGCGGTCCTGGAGCGCGCCGGTGAGCAGTTCGGCGGCGCTCATGGTGCCGCCGTCCACCAGCACCACCAGCGGGGTGCGCTGGTCGCCGCCGGACGGCGCGGTCAGCTCGCGGGTGCCGCCGCGCTCCTGGTACGAGCCGACCGGGCCGCCGTCCAGGAAGACCGCGGCGGTGCCGGCGGCCTCGTCGACCAGCCCGCCGGAGTTCCCGCGCAGGTCCAGCACCACCCCGGCGTGCGGGGCGCGCAGGGCGGCGCGCACCTGCTCGGCCACGCCGCTGGTGAAGGCCCGCACGGTGATCCGCACGACGCCCTTCTCCAGGTGCTCGACGGTGACGTGCTGGCTGTCGAGCAGGGCCCGGTGCAGCCGGACCTCGCGGATGTCGCCGTCGCCGCGCTGGACGGCGAGGGTGACCTCGGAGCCGACCTGCCGCTCCCCCTCGCGCCCGCGCAGCCGGGCGACCACGTCGGTGACCGGCAGGCGGTCGGCCTGGTCCGGCCCGATCCGCAGCAGCCGGTCGCCGGCGGCGATCCCGGCCTCGGCGGCCGGCCCGGCCGGCTGCACCTGCGAGACGGCGGTGACGCCGTCCTGCCCGCGGCCGACCGAGAGGCCCACGCCGAGGTAGCGGCCGCCCAGGCCCTGGCTGAACTCGGCGTACTCCTGCGCGCTGTAGTAGGCGCCCCAGCGGTCGCCGTTGGCGCCGATCAGGTGCTCGGCCTGCTGCTCGGAGAGCGCGGCCCCGGCCGGGTCCTGACCGGCCGCGACGGTGGCCACGGACGCCGGGACCGCGTCGGCGGACGGGTGCACCGGCTTGTTCGGGTCGCCCCAGGCGCCGGTGGCGGCGCCGGCCAGCAGCACGGCGCCGAACACCAGGCTGAGGGTGGCCGCCTGGCGTGCCCTGCGCGGAGTTTCTGGCATGGCATCGGAGTGTAGGCGCAGCGCGGGACGCGGCGGGCCGGAACGGCTGACGGCGGAACGCCGACGGCCCCGGACGGCGCAGTGCCGTCCGGGGCCGTCGGAACGCCGAGGCGGGGCCGGGATCAGACCTTCGGGGCGGTTAACTAGACCTTCAGGTACTTCCGGAGGGTGAAGAACGCGGCGATGCCGGCCATGCCCATCCCGACCACCACGAGCAGCGGTATCACCGCCAGCACCGAGCCGAGCCCGATGAAGTGGATGAACTGCACCCGGTCGGCCAGCCAGCTGTGGACGAAGAAGTGCCCGCCGAGCAGCAGTCCGGAGGCCATCACCGCGCCGAGCAGCGCGGCGAACGCGGCCTCGGCGATGAACGGCATCTGGACGTAGAAGTTCGAGGCACCGACCAGGCGCATGATGCCGGTCTCGCGCCGCCTGCTGTACGCCGACACCCGAACGGTGTTGACGATCAGCAGCAGGGCGACGAACAGCATCAGCACCATGATCACGAACGCCGCGGTCTGGAGGCCGTTCAGCAGGCCGAAGAGGTTCTCCAGGATCTTCCGCTGGTCCTCGACCGACTTGACGCCCGGTTTGCCCGCGAAGGCGCTCTGGATGACGTCGTACTTGGTCGGGTCCTTGAGCTTCACCCGCCAGGACTGCGGGATGGCCTCCGGGCCGAGGACGGAGATGAGCGGGTTGTCCGGGTTCATCTCCTTCCAGTGCTTGTACGCCTCGGCGGAGTTCTCGAAGGTCGAGGACTGGACCACCGAATCCATCTTGTCCAGCTGGGACTTGATGTCGGCGATCTGCGGGTCGGTGGCCGCGCCGTTCTGGCACTGCGGCGAGTTGCGGGCGTCCGACTTCGTACAGAAGTAGATGCTCACCTCGACCTTGTCGTACCAGTACCCCTTCATGGAGTTGACCTGGTCACGGACCAGGAGGGAGGCACCGGCGAGGGCGAGGGAGAGCGCGACACTGACGACGACGGCGATGGTCATCGTCAGGTTGCGGCGGAGACCCACACCGATCTCCGACAGGACGAACTGGGCGCGCATGCGTGTAACAACTCCAGGGTCGGTACTGCTGGTCGGGCAGGACGGGCCGGGGGCCCACGGGATCAGCGCTGGAGAGTCAGTGCTGGTATCCGTAGACGCCGCGGGCCTGGTCGCGGACCAGCAGCCCCTTGTCGAGCTCGATGACGCGCTTGCGCATCTGGTCGACGATGGCCTGGTCGTGGGTGGCCATCAGCACCGTGGTTCCGGTGCGGTTGATCCGGTCGAGCAGCTTCATGATGCCGACCGAGTTCTGCGGGTCGAGGTTGCCGGTGGGCTCGTCCGCGATCAGCAGCATCGGGCGGTTCACGAACGCCCGGGCGATCGCGACGCGCTGCTGCTCACCACCGGACAGCTCGCCCGGCATGCGGTCCTCCTTGCCGCCGAGGCCGACCAGGTCCAGCACCTCGGGCACCACCTTGTTGATGGCGCTCTTGGGCTTGCCGATCACCTCAAGGGCGAAGGCCACGTTCTGCGCGACCGTCTTGTTGGGCAGCAGGCGGAAGTCCTGGAAGACGGTGCCCAGCTGGCGGCGCATGTGCGGCACCTTCCAGTTGGACAGCTTGCCCAGGTCCTTGCCCAGCACGTGCACCTCACCGGTGCTGGGGCGCTCCTCGCGCAGGCACAGGCGCAGGAAGGTGGACTTGCCCGAGCCGGACGAGCCGACCAGGAAGACGAACTCACCCTTCTCGATCTCCAGCGAGACGTTGTCCAGGGCGGGACGGTTCTGCTTGGGATAGGTCTTGGAGACGTTGTCGAATCTGATCACGGCTGCATCACGGAGGCCATCCTAGGCGGCGCCAGTCCTCGGTCGGTCCACCCCGGACGCCCGGCCCTGGGGCGGGCGGAGGGAGCGGAAAGGGCCGCTCCCGGCTTGGGACCATACGCGAAGCGGCGACCGGCCTGCAGGGGCAGCCCGTGACATAAACCGAATCTTGGGGGAGAATGACCGGTTATGCCCCGAAAATTGGGAGGCATCTCACAGCCCGGGGGCCGGAACGGCCAGAACCTGGCAGAGTGGAGGTGGCGGCCGAGGTTGGCCGCTCCCCCGCACAGGGCAAGAAAAGGAACCAAAGCCCCGTCCGGTGCGTTGGCTGTAGCAGCGAGGAGGAGATCGCATGACCTGCGACCATCTGGTGTGCGCCAACTGCAACGGCCGCGTGAGCGATGGCCGCTGCCCGGTGTGCCGCGCCAACCGTGCCCGGCTGCAGGAGCAGCAGGGGCCGTTCGCCACGCTCTCCCCCGCAATGCTGCTTGCCCTTCTGGCCGGGCTGCTCGCGGTGGCACTGATCGCCCGGCAGGCTCTGGCCTGAGCCCGGCGGACGTACGGGACAGACGTACGAGAAGGCCCCGACGGATCACCGTCGGGGCCTTCTTCGTGTCACTGCACTACCGGGCGGCGGCCTCGATGCCCCACGTGGTCATCGAGGCCGGCGTCCTCACGCCTGGTTCGCGGCTTCCCGCTGCTTCCTCCAGCGGATGCCCGCCTCGATGAAGCCGTCGATGTCGCCGTCCAGCACGCCCTGCGGGTTGCCGACCTCGTACTCGGTCCGGACGTCCTTGACCATCTGGTACGGGTGCAGCACGTACGAGCGCATCTGGTTGCCCCAGGAGCTGCCGCTGTCCTTGAGCGCGTCCATCGCGGCCCGCTCCTCCTGGCGGCGCCGCTCCAGCAGCTTGGCCTGGAGGACGTTCATCGCGGACGCCTTGTTCTGGATCTGCGAGCGCTCGTTCTGGCAGGAGACCACGACACCGGTCGGGATGTGCGTGATGCGCACCGCCGAGTCGGTGGTGTTGACGCCCTGGCCGCCGGGGCCGGAGGCGCGGTACACGTCGATGCGCAGCTCGGACTCGTCGATGTCGACGTGGTCGGACTGCTCGACGACCGGGAGCACCTCGACACCGGCGAAGGAGGTCTGCCGGCGGCCCTGGTTGTCGAAGGGCGAGATGCGGACCAGACGGTGGGTGCCCTGCTCGACCGAGAGGGTGCCGTAGGCGTACGGGGCCTTGACGGTGAAGGTCGCGGACTTGATGCCGGCCTCCTCCGCGTACGAGGTGTCGTACACCTCGGTCGGGTACCCGTGCCGCTCGGCCCAGCGCAGGTACATGCGCATCAGCTGCTCGGCGAAGTCGGCGGCGTCCACGCCACCGGCCTCGGCGCGGATGTTGATCAGGGCCTCGCGGGCGTCGTACTCGCCGGAGAGGAGCGTACGGACCTCCAGCTCCTCGACCGCCTTCTTGAGGGCGCCCAGCTCGTTCTCGGCCTCCACGCGGGTGTCCGCGTCGTCCTCGGCCTCGGCGAGCTCGAAGAGGACCCCGAGGTCGTCGATGCGGCTGCGCAGGCTCTCGACCCGGCGCAGTTCGCCCTGGAGGAAGGAGAGCCGGCTGGTCACCTTCTGCGCGTTCGCCAGGTCGTCCCACAGGTCGGGGGCGGCTGCCTCCTCCTCCAGACGCGCGATGTCGGCCCGGATCTTGTCCAGGTCGAGGACGGCCTCGATCGACCCCATGGTCGTCTCGAGGTTCTTGAGCTCTTCGGAAGGATCGACGGCTGCCACGCACCCAGGGTAATGCCCCCGGGGGGGCTCCTGGCGACACCGGGTGCCTCCGGCCCTTCGACCGGGTGCCCGCGGTCCCTTACGGGGCCCGCTGCGGTGCGGAGTGGACCACCGGACGGGGCGCCTTCCCGGTGTCCGGGGCGGTGGCGGCGAAGGCGGTCCAGGCGGCGGCGGCGCCGGCCAGCAGCAGGACCGTGGCCAGCAGGACGGCCAGCAGCCGGCGGCGGCGCAGCAGCGCCTGGCGGTCCCGGCGGTGGGCCGTGGGGGCGGTGCGCTGGGCCCGGGACTCGGCCGCGTAGGAGGCCAGCTCCTGGGCGGAGGGGCGGCGCAGGCTGGTGTGGGTGTCCCGGGTGGAGTCCGGGGCGACGCCCGGCACCAGCGGGACGGCCGGGCCGCGGCGGCGCTTGTGGGTGCCGGGGCCGGCGTCCACCTCGGCGTAGACGGCCTCGCCGGGGGTCAGCAGCTCCTCGGCGGGGGGCCGACCCTGCTGCGGGAGGGCCAGCACCGGGAGCCCGGTCAGGGCGGGCAGCTGCTCGCGCAGCCGCGCGGCCAGCTCGGCGGCGCGCAGCCGGGAGGCCGGGGCCTTGGCCAGGCACTCGGAGATGATCCGCCAGAGGCCGTCCGGCAGGCCGGGGATCGGCGGCACCTGTTCGGTGACGTGGCGGCGCAGCACCGCGCCGGTGTGGCCGCCGCCGAACGGGGTGGAGCCGGCCAGCAGCTCGTAGAGCACGGTGGCGAGGGCGTAGATGTCGACGGCGGCGCGCGGCTCCAGGCCCTCGATGATCTCGGGGGCGAGGTAGTCGGGGGTGCCGATGATCCGGGTGGCGCGGGTGCGGCGGGGGGCGTCGACCAGACGGGCCACGCCGAAGTCGGTCAGCTTGGCGCGCGGGGCGCCGCCGGGGCCGGGGGCGGCGGCGAGGTCGAGCAGGACGTTCTCGGGCTTGACGTCGCGGTGGACGATCCCGGCGGCGTGCGCGGCGGCCAGGCCGTCGGCGACGTCCGCGATGACCGAGACGGCGGTCTGCGGGGCGAGCGCGCCGTCGCGTTCCAGCCGGGAGCGCAGGTCGGTGCCCTGGACCAGCTCCATGACCAGGGCGAGGTCGCTGCCGTCGACGACCATGTCGCGCACGCCGACCACCCGGGGGTGGTCGAGGCTGGTCAGCGCGGCGCGCTCCTGGACGAAGCGGCCGACCAGCACCTGGTCGGCGGCCAGGTCCTCGCGCAGCAGCTTGACCGCCACCGGGCCGTCCGGCCCCTCGCCGAGCCAGACCGTCCCGGCCGAGCCCCGGCCGATCACCTGGTGGACGGTGTAGCGGCTGCCGATCTTGCGTGCCAATGCTGCTCCGTGGGCGGCGGGAGCGCGCGGGGAGGGTCCGGTGCGCTCGATGGGGCGGGACAACAGCGACCAACCTACGCGCCCGGACCCCCTCCGCGGGCCGCCTGAGGGGGTCCGGCGGGCACTGACGGGCGAGAAATGTTGTGAATTATCGACAAAGCGTCAATGTCGCTGCCGGGCCCGGCGCCTGGCGTCCGCACCGGGCCCCGGCCGTCACTTGTTCGAGCCGAGGACGCTGCTCACCCAGTCGCTCGCGCTGTTGAACCAGTCCTGGACGTTGGCCCAGTACTCCGGCAGCGGCGTGAAGTTCCACAGCGCCACCGCGGCCACGGCCAGCACCAGCAGGACCATCAGACAGCCCTTCAGGCAGCCGAGGCCCGGGATGTACATCCGGTTGCGGCTACGCCGGCGCGGCTCGCGGGGCGCCGGCTCCCGGCGGGCGGGCTGCGGCGGCGCCTCCCGGCGCTGCGGGGGCTCGCGGTGCTGCGGCGCGGGCGGCTCGGCCCGGCGCGGCGTGGCGGGCGGAGCGGGCTGGTAGCCCTGCGGCGGTCCGGCCGGCGGCTGCTGCGGGCGGCCCTGCGGCTGCCGGTACGGCTGCGGAGGCTGGTAGCCCTGCGGCGGGCGGCCGTGCTGCGGGGGCTGGTTGTAGCCGCCGGGCGGCTGCGGGCGGCCGCCGGGGGCCGGCTGGCCGCCCTGCCCGGCTTGGAAGGGCGGCGGGGCCACCGGCGGGCGCTGGGCGTACCCGGGCGGCGGGGCCTGCCGGTAGCCGCCCGGCGCCTGCTGCGGCTGGTAACCCTGCGGACCAGGCGGGCGGCCGCCCGCCGGGCCGCCCTGCCCGGCCTGGAAGGGCGGTGGGGCGACCGGCGGGGCGTCGAAGTCCTCCGGGTCGTAGTAACCGATCTCGGTCTGCTGGTTGCGGTCCCGGGCGGCGCGCAGCTGGGTCTGCCACGGGTGCGGCGCCTCCGGCTGCGGCGGCCCGGGCGGGACCGGCGGCGCCGTGGGCGGCATCACCTGGGTACGGTCCGCGGCGCCGTACGGGGCGGCCGGCGGCGGCTGGGTGCTCATCACCGCGGTCGCGGCGGCCGGGTCGTACTGCTGGCCCGACTGGGCGGCCGGGCCGGCCGGGAGCACCTGGGTACGGTCCTCGGCGGGCGCGCCGCCGAGGGTGCCGGGAGCGGCGGAGGGCACCGCGGCCGGCTGCGGGTCCGGCAGCAGCAGCGCGCCGACCGCGAGCGCCGCGTCCACCGCCACCGGCGAGGCGTGCACCCCGACCCCGGCCGCGACCACGCGCAGCGCGCGGGCCAGCGAGACGGCGCTCGGCCGCTGCGCGGGGTCCTTGCGCAGGCAGCGCTCGATCACCGTCCAGAGCGGGTCCGGCATGGTGGACGGGCGCTGCGGCTCCTGGGCCAGGTGCGCCTGGAGGATCGCCAGCGGGCCGTCGCCCTGGAACGGCTGCCGGCCGGTGACCAGCTCGTACAGCATGATCCCGGCGCCGTAGACGTCCACCGCGGAGGTCTGCGGGCGGCCCTCGGCGGACTCCGGCGCGACGTAGGCCGGGGTGCCGACGAACTCGTGGGTCCGGGTGATGCCCGGGGAGTCGGCGAGCCGGGCGATGCCGAAGTCGGTCAGCATCGGGTGCATCTGCTCGGTGCCGTCCACCATGGTGGAGGCGAGCAGCACGTTGGCGGGCTTGAGGTCGCGGTGGACGACGCCGTCGGCGTGGCTGGCCGCCAGCGCGTCGGCGACCTGGGCCATCAGCAGGGCGCCGGCGATCGGGCTGAACGGGCCGTTGCCGCGCAGGTAGCGGGCCAGGTCGGGGCCCTCGACCAGGTCCATCACCAGGGCCAGCAGCTCGCCCTCGACGACCAGGTCGCGGACCTTGACGATGTTGGGGTGGGTCAGCCGCAGCAGCAGCGAGCGCTCGCGCAGGAAGCGCATCACCACGTCCGGGTCGGCCGCCAGCTCCTCGCGCAGCACCTTGATCGCGACCGGCTGCCCGGGCTCGCTGCCGGGCACCGCGACATCCGCGCGCACCCGTCCGCGCCAGACGGTGCCGGTGGCCCCTCGTCCGAGGGTCTCCTCAAGCAGATACTTGCTGCCGACTGGCCGCACCTGTCGCACTCCTCGCCGTGCCGCCCGCGCGGGGCGCTCCTCCGCCGGTGCGGTGAGCCTGCCGGGCCCGTGTTCCGGCCACTCTAACGGTGTCCGTTCACGTTTTTGAGGCGACCGGCGAGGGGTTCGGCGCGGGTCTGCGGGACATCCCCTAAGGGGGTCCCGGAGGCCGGCGGCCGGGACCCGGCGGGCGGCGGTTGACCTGACTCCCCGTCGCCCCCACCATGGCGATGATCGCAAGATCGTCAAATCCTGTACCGTGCGCGGACTGTCGGTGACGGATGGCAGGATGACACTCGCCACTCTTGTGGCCCAAAGCCGTCGCGGCGGCCCGCAGGGCGCCAGGCGCCCACGGGCAGGCAGCACAGCCCGGGCAGCAAGCGTCGGCATCAGGCGTCAGCACCAGCAGAAGGGACCGCGGGCGAGATGCAGATCCGGCTGACCGTCCTCCGACCGCGCAGCGGACCGGCCGCCGCCGGATCCGCCATCCCCTACGTGGACGTGCTGGTCACCGCGCCCGTCGGCACCGCGCTCGGCTCCCTCGCGGGCGCGCTGGCGGGCGCCGTGGGCGTGCGCGGCCCACGGGCCGCCACCCATGTGCACCTGTACGCCGGGGCACACCGGGTGGACGAGCACACCCTGCTCGGCCACCCCCCGCTGCTCGACGGCGCCGTGCTCAGCCTCAACGAGCCCGACCCGACCGCCGACGACCCCGACGACAGCCCGGCCGCCGCCGAACTGCGGGTGATCGGCGGCCCCGACGCCGGCGGCGTGCACCGCCTGCACGGCCGGGAGATCCGGGTCGGCCGCTCCGGCGAGGCCCACGTCCCACTCGACGACCCGGACGTCTCCCGGCTCCACCTCGCCCTCCACCTCGGCGAGGACGGCCGGGTCGCCGTCCGCGACCTCGGCTCCACCAACGGCACCACCCTGGACGGCCGGATCGTCCCGCCCGGCCCGGCCGAGGAGGCCGTCCCGCTCGACGGCACCGGCCTGCTGCGGATCGGCGAGTCCACCCTCCAGGTCGCCGCCCCGGATCTCCGGGACGGATCCGGGGCGCCCGCCCGCTCGGCGCTCCCCGACGGCCACGGCCACCTCCAGCTCGCCCCGCCCGCCCCGCTGCGCCCCTCGCCCCCCGTGGTCGAACCGCCCGCCGCACCCGAGCCCGCCGCCGGCCGCACCCGCGGCCTGCTCTCGCTCCGGCTCGGCCGCGCCGCCGCGGAGCCGCCCGGCCAGGAGAGCGCCGAGCGCCACCACGCCGCCGTCCGCACCCGGCAGGCCGCCGCCCAGCGCGAGCGCTGGCCCGACCTCGCCACCCTGCTGCTCAACGCCCTCGGCCCGGGCCCCCGGCTCTGGGAGCGCGGCCCCGGCCACCCCGACGCGCTCACCCTGCGCCTCGGCACCGCCGACCGGCCCGGCGGCCCCGGCACCACCCCCGGCGCCGTGCTGCCCGCCGTCCCCGTCACCCTCGACCTCCAGACCGCCGGCAGCCTCGGCCTCAGCGGCCCGCGCGAGCGCCTCGACGCGCTCGCCCGCGCCGTCGTCGCCCAGCTCGCCGCCCTGCACCCGCCCACCGGCCTCAGCCTCGTCGTGGTGGACGCCGACCCGGCCCGGCCCGCGCAGGACCGCGCCGACACCTGGGCCTGGGCGCTCTGGCTGCCGCACCTGCGCCCCGCCGACGGCCAGGACTGCCGGCTGCTGATCGGGCTCGACGACGACCAGGCCACCGCCCGCCTCACCGAGCTCACCGCCCGGCTCAGCGGCCCGACCGGCCTCGGCGGCCACCCCGCCACCGTCGTCGTGGTCGACGGCCGCCCGGCCACCGAGGCCGCCCGGCAGGCGCTCGACCTGCTGCTGCGCCAGGGCCCGGCCGTCGGCATCTTCCCGGTCTGCCTCGCCGAGCAGCCCGAGCTGCTGCCGCGCGGCCTCGGCGCCACCGCCCTGATCACCGGCGAGGTCGGCACCCAGCTCTCCCTCGACCGGCCCGTCGCTCGCGGCCGCGAGACCCTGCACGAGGTCTCGCTGGACGCCGTCTCCGACGCCTGGGCCGAGCGGCTGGCTCGCGTCCTCGCCCCGCTGCGCGAGGCCGTCCCGGCCGCCCGCGGCCCGCTGCCCGACGCGCTGCGCCTGCTCGACCTGCTCCAGCTCGACACCGTCACCCCCGCCAAGCTCTCCGCCCGCTGGGCGGCGCACGCCGGCGGCATCGGCGCCGCCACGGGCCTGCTCGGCACCACCCGGGACGAGCTCTGCACCCTCGATCTGGCCGACCCCGAGCTCACCCTCCCCTCCCCCGACCCGGGCGGCCCGCACCTGCTCATCGGCGGCGCGCGCGGCTCCGGCAAGACCGAGCTGCTGCGCACCCTGGTCGCCTCGCTCGCCGTCTCCGAGCGGCCCGAGCGGCTGGCCGTCACGATCATCGAGGGCCGGGCGGCGGAGGACGGCCTGGACGGCTGCACCGAACTGCCGCACGTCACCGGCCATCTGAACGCCGCCACCGACCCGCGGGCCGCGCTGCTCGCCGCGGAGGCCCTGGAGGACGAACTCGCCCTGCGCGAGCGGCTCTTCGACGGGCTGGACTTCGCCTCCTGGCACGCGGCCAGGATCCTTGACGGAGAGCGGGGCCTTGACGGAGAGCGGGGCCTTGGCGGAGAGCGGGGCCTTGGCGGAGAGCGGGGCCTGGAGGGGGACGACCGCCCGGCCGTCCCGGTGCCCGCCGTGGTCGGGGCGGCCGGCGCCGGACCCGTCCCCAGGGTCGTACAGCCCCGCAGCGGCGACTCCCCCCGGCCGGCCCCCGCCGCCGCACCGGTGCCGGCCCGGCTGGTCGTCGTGGTGGACGACTACGACGCCCTGCTCGCCCCCACCTCCCCCGCCGGCCGTCCGCTCGCCCGGGCACTGGCCGCGGTCGCCCGCCGCGGCGGCCCGCTCGGCGTGCACCTCGCCGTCACCACCAGCCGCCCGGAGGAGAGCGCCGGCACCGAGGTCGACGAGGCCGCCCTGCTCCGGATCGCCCTGCGCACCGACGACCCGGCCGACTCCGACCTGCTCATCCACCTCGGCGACGCGGCCGCGCTCGCCGAGGACACCCCCGGCCGCGGCTACCTGCGGCTGCCCGACGGCGGCGTCACCGCGTTCCAGACCGCCCGGATCAGCGGCCGCATCCCGCGCACCGCGACCCTGCGGCCCACCGTCGTCGCCATAGACCCGCTCCAGCTCGGCGCCCCGCCCGCCCGCCGCCCGGTCCGCGAACTGGGCAACGGGCCGACCGACCTCGCCCTGCTGGCCAGCGCCCTGCAGCGGGCCGCCGGGCGGTAGCCCCCCGGCAGACCGATGGCCCCGGACCGGCTCGCACCGGTCCGGGGCCATCGATTTTGGACGTCCTTGAGCGCGTCCACCGTCGAACCGGCGCCGGACCGCCCTTGTAGGCGAAGTCGATGCAGCCGTCCAGCAGCGAGATCAGCGAGATCACAGGGGCCGCCCGGCCGGACGGCGCCGCACGGCTTCCGGATGGTCAGGAGCAGAACGTGCCGCGCTTGACCAGGGCCAGGCCGGCGACCTTCGCGCCGTCCATGGTGAACTCGTACACCCAGCCCTCGCTGCTCTGCCGGCCCTCGGCGGGCATCTCGAACTTGCCGTCCTTGCCCGGCTGGAGGCCCTTGCCGTCGTAGGCCTGCTTGAGCTCCTCCACCGTCGAGCCGGCGCCGATGCCCTCGGCGGTCCTGGTCCCGGCCGGGGCGACGAGTTCGCGCAGGCCCTCCGTGCCGAACCCGGCCCGGCCAGTCGTCAGGAAGGTGCTGTCCCGGGTCTCGATGGCCGTCTGGAGGGCCTTCGCCGACTTGGAGAGCTCGGACACCTCCTTCATGTCGGCGGCGTCCTGGTCGAGCCGGGCCGCCTGGCGCTTGTAGTACTCCTGCATCTCCTTCAGCGACGCACCCGGCGGCAGCGTCTCCGTCGGCTTCCTCTTGGCCTTGATCTCATCCAGCTTGGCCATCAGCGCGTCGGACTTGGCGCGGGCGTCCGCCTCGGCCGCCATCCGGGCCGGATCCGGCGCCGGGCCGCCCTTGTAGACGAAGTCGGTGCAGCCGTTGAGCAGCGACACCGGGGCCGTCTCCAGGGCGCCGGTGGCCAGCGCCGCTTCCTTGGTCATCCCGGGCTTCAGGCCCTTGTAGCCGCCGGTGCCGAACGGCTCCGGGGGCGGGCTCACGGCCGGTGCCGTTTCTGTGGCAGCGACGGCGGTCTTGGTCCTGTTGTCGCAGGCCGCCACGCCGGTCACGACCAGCGCGGCGGTCAGCACGGTCACCGTCAGACGCCCGGTGCGCGTCATTCCCATGATGATCATCCCCCCTGTTTCCGCAGGCCACCGTACCGAAGCCGGATCTGCGACCCGCATCCGGCTCCCGGCCCGGCGAGGGAGGGCGGTCAGTCCACCCGGAAGCCGCCGTGCTGGGCCGTCTCCTGGAGCCAGTCGAGCCAGAGGGGCCAGATCGGGCCGGCCTCCAGCTCGCGGCGGACGGCGGCGGGCGCGGTGGCGTAGCGGGCCAGGGCTTCGGCGATCTCCTCGGGCCCGACCAGCCAGGGGCCGCCCTCCGTCACCTTGAACTCGGGGATCCCCACCATGCCGAAGACGCGGTGGGCCCGGGCGGCGCGGTCCGCCTCGTTGTGGGCGTCCCGGACGCTCTGGGGTGCGGCGTACCAGTCCGCCAGGCCGCCGAACGGCCAGTCGGGGAAGTCCGGTTCGTCGGCCTCGTAGCTCATCCGGGTGCGGCGCATGCCCTCGCGGCAGACGTCCATCTGGTAGTCGTCGAGGGTCATCCGGTAGTCGGGCACGAGTGCTTCGTACTCCGCCCTGCAGTGCGGTGCGTGCGGGCATTCGGGGAGCCGTTCCACGCAGGTCTCGAAGCGTGCGCGGGCGGAGGCCGCCGGCTCCGGCAGCTGCTCCCACTCCAGGTCGTACTCGATGTCCAGGTCGTCCACGGGCTCCCCCTCCGGGTGGAGCAACAGAATAATCCGGTAGTCGGCCACCAGCGTCTCTGCCGAACGCCTCCTGGTCCCCCGCCCGCACCCGGGCTCGTATCGACAGTTCCACGACCTCCGGCTGTCCGCAGGGGCCAGCCGGTTCCCGATCGGCTGCGGCGTGTTCACGGCAGCAACGAGGACGGGCCCGCGTCCGAGGACGCGGGCCCGCCGTTACCGACTCCGGATCGTCAGCGCATCGACCCCGTGCGGAGCAGGGTGCGGATGACGCGCATGGCCACCGACAGGCTGGACAGCTCGTAGTTGTCCGAACCCCTTATGTCGTCGAGCGTGCTCTTGGCGCGGTTCAGCAGGGTGGAGTTGAGGTCCGCCCAGGCGGTGTACCGCTCCTCGGGGGTGGCGCCCTCGGGGCCGCAGGCCAGGATGTCGGCGGTCAGGGCCGCGTGGGCCGCGAAGAGGTCCTCGCGGATGGCGGCGCGGGCCATCGACGACCAGCGGTCGGTGCGCGGCAGCTCGATGATGCGGTCGAGCAGGTGGGTGATCTGGAGGCGGTCGGCGAGGTCGTAGTACAGCTCGGCGACCTCGGCGACGTCCTTGCCGGACCGGTCCGCGACCTCGGTGATGTCCAGGGTCGGGAAGGTCGAGGAGAGACCGGCGATCCGGTTGGCCAGGGCCTCCGGGACGCCGGCGGCGGCCAGCTCGTTGTAGACCGACTCGAACCAGGCCAGGTCCTCACCGCGCAGCGGCTTGGGCAGCGAGCCCCAGACCTGGTTGACCCGGTCGTGGAAGAACTCGATGGTGGCGGCGATGTCGAGCGGCTGGCGGCGGTTGTTGAGCATCCACCGGGTGGCACGCTCGACGAGCCGGCGCGAGTGCAGCCGCATCTTGGTCTGGGCGCGGGCGGGGACCTGGTTGTCCAGGCCCTCGATCTCGGACCAGATCTCCTCCAGGCCGAAGACGGCCCGCGCGGCGGTGTGCGTCCGGGCGATCTCCTCGTACGTGGCGCCGGTCTCCTCCTTCAGCCGGAAGGCGAAGGTGCAGCCACCGCGGTTGATCGTGTCGTTGACGATCAGCGTGGTGATGATCTCGCGGCGCAGCGCGTGGTTGTCGATCGCGTCGGCGAACTTGGCCCGCAGCGCGCTCGGGAAGTACTCGTGCAGCGCGGTGCGGAAGAACGGGTCGTCGGGCAGCTCGGTGGCGAGCAGCTCGTCGGCCAGCGTGATCTTGGTGTAGGCGAGCAGCACCGACAGCTCGGGCTGGGAGAGGCCCCGGCCGTTCTGCTGGCGCTCGCGGATCTGCCGCTCGGTGGGCAGGAACTCCAGCGCCCGGTCGAGCCGGCCGTCGCGCTCCAGGCGGTTGATCATCCGGGAGTGGACGTTGACCATGCTGACGGCCTGGGCGACCGCGTTGGCCAGCACCACGTTCTGCGCGTAGTTGTTGCGCAGCACCAGGTGGCCGACCTCGTCGGTCATCTCGGCCAGCAGGGCGTTGCGCTGCTTGACCGTCATGTCGCCGTCGGCGACGACCTGGTTGAGCAGGATCTTGATGTTGACCTCGTGGTCCGAGGTGTCCACGCCGGCCGAGTTGTCGATGGCGTCGGTGTTGATCCAGCCGCCGCCCCCTTGACCGACCGAAGGGGCCTCGGGGCCGCCGGTGGCCGCGTACTCGATGCGGCCGAGCTGGGTGCAGCCGAGGTTGCCGCCCTCGCCGATGACCCGGGCCCGGACCTGCTCGCCGTTGACCCGGATGGCGTCGTTGGCCTTGTCGCCGACCTCGGCGTTGGTCTCGGCCGAGGCCTTGATGTAGGTGCCGATGCCGCCGTTCCAGAACAGGTCGACGGGCGCCTGCAGGACGGCCTTCATCAGCTCGGCCGGGGTGAGCCGGGACTCCTCGATGCCGAGCGCGGCCCGGACCTGCGGGCTGAGCTGGATCGACTTGGCGCCGCGCGGGAAGACGCCGCCGCCCGCCGAGATCAGCGACTTGTCGTAGTCGTCCCAGGAGCTGCGCGGCAGCTCGAAGAGGCGGCGGCGCTCGGCGTAGGAGGTGGCCGCGTCCGGGTTGGGGTCGAGGAAGATGTGCCGGTGGTCGAAGGCGGCGACCAGGCGGATGTGCTCGCTGAGCAGCATGCCGTTTCCGAAGACGTCACCGGACATGTCGCCGATGCCGACGACGGTGAAGTCCTGGGTCTGGGTGTCGTGGCCCAGCTCGCGGAAGTTGCGCTTGACCGACTCCCAGGCGCCGCGGGCGGTGATGCCCATGCCCTTGTGGTCGTAGCCGGCCGAGCCGCCGGAGGCGAACGCGTCGCCCAGCCAGAAGCCGTACGACTCGGCGACACCGTTGGCGATGTCGGAGAAGGTCGCGGTGCCCTTGTCGGCGGCGACGACCAGGTAGGTGTCGTCCTCGTCGTGGCGGACCACGTCGGCCGGGTGCACGACCGCGCCGCCGACCAGGTTGTCGGTGATGTCGAGCAGCGCCGAGATGAACGTCTTGTAGGACGAGATGCCCTCGGCCAGCCAGGCGTCGCGGTCCACCGACGGGTCCGGCAGCTGCTTGGCGACGAAGCCGCCCTTGGCGCCGACCGGCACGATGACGGTGTTCTTCACCATCTGCGCCTTGACCAGGCCGAGGATCTCGGTCCGGAAGTCCTCACGCCGGTCGGACCAGCGCAGGCCGCCGCGGGCGACCTTGCCGAAGCGCAGGTGCACGCCCTCGACCTGCGGCGAGTACACCCAGATCTCGAACGCCGGGCGCGGGGCCGGCAGGTCCGGGATGGCCTTCGGGTCGAACTTCATCGACACGTAGGAGTGCCACTCGCCGGTGCCGTCGTGCTGGAAGAAGTTGGTTCGCAGGGTGGCCTTGATGAGGTGCAGGAAGGAACGCAGGATGCGGTCCTCGTCCAGCGAGACGACCTCGTCCAGCGCGCCGGACAGCTCCTCCACGATGCCCTCGGTCAGCTCGGCGGAGCCCTGCTGGTGACTGGGGCTCAGCCGGGCCTCGAAGAGGTTGACCAGCAGGCGGGTGGTGTGGGTGTTGTTGCGGAGCGCGTCCTCCATGTAGTCCTGGGAGAACGTGGAGCCCGCCTGGCGCAGGTACTTGGCGTACGCGCGGAGCATCATCGCCTGGCGCCAGGTCAGCCCGGCGGTCAGCACCAGCTCGTTGAAGCCGTCGTTCTCGGCCCGACCGGTCCAGGTGGCGGCGAAGGTCTCCTGGAAGCGCTCGCGCGCCTCGTCGGTCAGGTCGACGGCCTCGCGCAGCCGCAGGCCGAAGTCGTACACCCAGGCGGTGGTGTGGTCCGAGCGGGTCAGCGCGTACGGGTGCTCGTCGAGCACCTCGACGCCCAGGCGCTGCAGGACCGGCAGGACCTCGGTGAGCGAGATCGGGCCGCCGACCCGGTAGATCTTGAAGCGGCGCTCGTCGTCGCCCGCGCCGACCGGCTGGTACAGGTTCAGGCGGAAGTCGCCCTCGCCGTGCAGCGACTCGATCTGCTTCAGGTCGGCGACGGCGGTGCGCGCGGTGAAGTCGGCGCGGTAGCCGTCCGGGAAGGCGTTGGCGTACTTGCGGGACAGCTCGGCGGCCCGCTCCTCGCCCAGCTCCAGGTGCAGCTGGTCGTTGAAGCCGTCCATCCAGAACCGGGCGGCCTCGGCGAGCTTGCCCTCGATCCGCTCGACCTCGGCGTCGGTCAGGTGCGGCAGCTCGCTGCCGGGGGTGACCCGGACGACGAAGTGCAGACGGGTCAGCACGGACTCCGTCGACCAGACCGTGTAGTCGATCGAGGCGCCGTTGAGCTCCTGCATCAGGATGTCCATCAGGCGCAGCCGGATGCGGGTGGTGTAGCGGTCGCGCGGCAGGTAGACCAGCGCGGAGAAGTACCGCCCGTACTCGTCCTGGCGCAGGAACAGCCGCAGTCGGCGGCGCTCCTGCAGGTAGAGCACGCTGGTGGCGATCTGGAGCAGCTCGGCGGCCGGGGTCTGGAAGATCTCGTCCCGGGGGAAGGTCTCCAGGATCTGCAGCAGGTCGCGGCCGTCGTGGCTCTCGGTGGAGAAGCCGGAGCTGGCGATGACGTCCTGGACCTTGCGCCGGACGACGGGGATGCGGCTGACCGACTCGGTGTAGGCGGCGGCGGAGAAGAGGCCGAGGAAGCGGCGCTCGCCGATGACCTCGCCGTTGGCGTCGAACTTCTTCACGCCGACGTAGTCGAGGTAGGCCGGGCGGTGCACGGTGGCGCGGCTGTTGGCCTTGGTGAGGACGAGCAGCTTCTTCTCGTGCGCCTTGGCGCGGACCGGCGCGGAGAGCCGGCCGAAGGCCTCGCTCACCGGGTGGTGGTCGTCGTCATGGCTGATCGGGTCGGAGCGCAGGATGCCGAGGCCGGTGCCGGCGACGGCCTTCAGGACCTCCTCGCCCTCGTGCTCGACCAGGTCGTACTCGCGGTAGCCGAGGAAGGTGAAGTGGTCGTCGGCGAGCCAGCGCATCAGCTCCCAGGCCTCGCCGACCTCCTGCTCGGGCAGGTGGGCCGGGGGCTCCTCGGCGAGCTCGTCGGCGAGCCGGAGCGCGGAGTCGCGCATCTTCGACCAGTCCTCGACGACCTCGCGGACGTCGCCGAGCACGCGGCGCAGGTTGGTCTCGATCTCGCGGAGGTCCTCGCGGTCGGTCTCGCGGTCGATCTCGACGTGCATCCACGACTCGACCACGGCGTCGGCGGGCCACTCGGCACCGGCGGCCTGGCTGCGGGCGCAGGCGTCGATGTCCAGGATCTCCAGCAGCTTGCCGGTGATGTCACGGCGGACGACCAGCTGGGGGTGGATCACGATGTGGATCGCGCGGTCCTGGCGGGACAGCTCGTTGGTGACCGAGTCGACCAGGAACGGCATGTCGTCGGTGACGACCTCGACCACGGTGTGGCCGCAGGACCAGCCGTTCTCCTCCACCGAGGGGGTGTGCACCCGCACCTCGGCGGTGCCCTGCGGGCGCTTGAGCCCGAGCCGGTAGTGCGAGGCGGCCGCGCCGTACACGTCGACCGGGTCGCGGTTCACCAGGTCCTCGGCCGCGGTGTGCAGGTAGTAGTGGTGCAGGTACGCGGTCAGAGCGCCGTTGCTCAGGCCCTCCCCCGGCGCCGCTCCCCCCACCTGGCTGTTCTCAGCGGCTGCTGCTGCCTTCGTGAGCAGTTCGGCCTTGGCTGCGTCCAGCTTGGTCTGCATGACTTCTTGGCTCCTGTCGCGCGCCGTTGCGTGACTCGGTGGTGTGTGGATGTGCACCGCCGGGTCCACCGCAATCCTGCCGCACCGACCGACTGAAAGGCCTTCATGGCACGCATGAAACACCTCTGCAGCGGGTAGGACGAGACGTTCGGCCTGCAGCACCCGACGACGCCAGCCAGCCTAACGGGAGGATTTGAAGGTGTCAGGGGACAGGGAGGCACAATCCTGCAGGAAGATCCCTCCGTCCTGGACACCATGTCCAATCCGGCCCGTCATGTTCGCCATCAGCTGGAATGCGTTCACCCACGGCCGTACGGCGTTCACGCTCAGCCCATGTGCGGGTAGCCGTACGCGGTCGGCGGGACGAAGGTCTCCTTGATCGACCGGGCCGAGGTCCAGCGCAGCAGGTTCTGCGCGGCGCCCGCCTTGTCGTTGGTGCCGGACGCCCGGCCGCCGCCGAACGGCTGCTGTCCGACCACGGCGCCGGTCGGCTTGTCGTTGATGTAGAAGTTCCCCGCCGTGAACCGCAGCTCCTCCACCGCGCGGGCGATGGCGTAGCGGTCCTGGGCGATCACCGCCCCGGTCAGGCCGTACGGTGCGCCGGAGTCGACCCGCCCGAGCACGTCGTCCCAGCGGGCGTCCTCGTAGACGTGCACGGCCAGGATCGGGCCGAAGTACTCGGTCCGGAACATCTCGTTGCGGTGGTCGGAGGAGACCAGCACGGTCGGGCGGACGAACCAGCCGATCGCGTCGTCGTACTGACCGCCGGCCGCCAGTTCCACCGTCGGGTCGCTCTTGGCCCGCTCGATCGCGTCGCGGTTCTTCTCGAAGGCCCGCCGGTCGATCAGCGCGCCCATGAAGTTGGAGAGGTCGGTGACGTCGCCGACGGCCAGCGCGTCCACCTCGGCCAGGAAGTCGTCCTTGATCTTCTGCCAGAGGCTGCGCGGCAGGTAGGCACGGGAGAGCGCCGAGCACTTCTGGCCCTGGTACTCGAAGGAGCCCCGGATCAGCGCGGTCTTCAGGATCTCCGGGTCGGCCGAGCGGTGGGCGAGCAGGAAGTCCTTGCCGCCGGTCTCGCCGACGATCCGCGGGTACGTCCGGTAGCCGCCGATGTTCGCGCCGATGGTCTGCCAGAGCGACTGGAAGGTGGCGGTGGAGCCGGTGAAGTGCAGCCCCGCCAGGCCCGGGTCGGTCAGCGCCACCGCGGAGAGCTGCTGCCCGTCGCCGGTCACCAGGTTGATCACCCCGGGCGGCAGGCCGGCCGCCTCCAGCAGCCGCATCAGGTGGTGGGCGGCCAGCGTCTGGGTCGGCGCCGGCTTCCAGACCACGGTGTTGCCCATCAGCGCGGGCGCGGTCGGCAGGTTGCCGGCGATCGCGGTGAAGTTGAACGGGGTGATCGCGTAGACGAAACCTTCCAGCGGGCGGTGGTCGGTGCGGTTCCACACCCCCGGCGAGGAGAGCGGCTGCTCGGCCAGGATCTGGCGGGCGAAGTGCACGTTGAACCGCCAGAAGTCGATCAGCTCGCAGGCGGAGTCGATCTCGGCCTGCTGGGCCGTCTTGGACTGGCCCAGCATGGTCGCCGCGTTGAGCGTCTCCCGCCAGGGCCCGGCCAGCAGATCGGCGGCGCGCAGGAAGACCGCCGCGCGATCGTCGAAGGAGAGCGAGCGCCACTCCCGCCCGGCCACCAGCGCCGCGTCCACCGCCGCCCGGGCGTCCTCCCGGGTGGCGTTGCCGAGCACGCCCAGCTTGGCCGCGTGGTGGTGCGGCTGGACGACGTCGATCCGCTCACCGCCGCCGAACCGCTGCTCACCGCCGATCGTCATCGGCAGCGGGATCTGCTCGGCGGCCAGCTCGTCCAGCCGGCGCACCAGCCGGGCCCGCTCCGGGCTGCCGGGCGCGTAGCCGTGCACCGGCTCGTTGCCCGGGACGGGGACCTGGGTGACTGCGTCGATGGGCATGGCGGCTCCGCTCGTCCTGGTGGCCGGGCCCACAGCGGCCCGGCGTCAATCCAGACTGACCAGCGGCGGGCCGGTTCGCCTGCTCAGACACGCCACCGGCGGACGTGGTTCACGCCACGCCCGGGCGTCACGGGGGTCAGCCCGCCACCCGCCCGGCCAGCTCGACCGCCTCGGCCAGGCTGTCCACCACCGGGACGCCCACCGGCTCCAGCTTCTCCCGGCTGTGCGAGCCGCCGGTGTACAGCACCGCGTGGGCGCCAGCGTTCAGCGCCGCCAGCGCGTCGTCCGCGGCATCGCCGATCAGCACCGTACGGGCCGGGTCCACGTGCGCGCCGAGCGCCGCCAGGTGCCGGGTCAGGTGCTCCGCCTTCTGGCCGCCGGACGGGCCGCTGCGGCCGTCCACCCGCAGGAAGTGGCTGGTCAGACCGAAGGCATCGACCACCGGCAGCAGCCTCTCGTGGTCGTACATCGACAGCAGCGACTGGCTGTGCCCGGCCGCCTGCCAGCCCTTCAGCAGCTCCACGACCCCGTCGGTCAGACCGCAGGCCGCGCTCAGCTCCCGGTAGCGGTCGTGGAACGCGTCGTCCAGCAGCAGCCACTCGGCCTCGGAGGGCATCCGGCCGAGCAGCCGCTGGTAGAAGCGGGGAATCGGGATCTCGTACTGCTCCCGGTACTCCTGCATGGTCATCGGCGCGATGCCGACGGTCGCGAAAGCGGCGTTGCTCGCGCCGAGCACCGCCTCCATGTCATGAAAGAGCGTGCCGTTCCAGTCCCAGACGATATGAGTGCGCACGGAGGGAACGGTAACCCCGGCCACCGACAGGCCGGTAGGACGGGGCTCACGCGGACCGCCCGCCGGGGCCGGCGGCTCAGGCCAGCAGGGAGGGGATCTCCTGGGTGGCGAACCAGAGCAGGTCGTGGTCCTCCGCGCCGTCCACGGTGAACTGGGCGTCCTGGTCGCCCGCGTCGGCCGCCGCCACCGCGGCCGCCGCCGCCTCGACGTCCGTGACCACCTCCTGGTCGGCCACGTCCGCGTGCACCGCGGCCGCCTTCGCCAGCCGCACCGGGCCGGCCAGCACCACGCGGCCCAGCGAGGCCTGGTCCTGGTACTCGTCGCCGGGGAACGGCGCGACCGCGGAGTCGGCGACGTCGAGCGCCACCACCACCCGGCGGCGCGGCGCGTCCGGATCCGCGGCCAGCAGGCGCAAGGAGGACTGGGCGGCCCGGTTGAGCGCCGCGTACTCCAGCTCCTCGAGGTCGTCGCTGACGTACCACTCGCGCAGCGCGGGGGTCACGGCGTACGCCGCGGACTGCTCCAGGGCGCCGCCCGGGTGCGCCGCCGCCAGGCCGGTCAGGGTGGTGGGCACGTACACGCGCATGGGTGGCACTCTCCGGTTCGTCCAGCGGCACAGCTTCCAGCGCCCCCAAGAATAAGCGCCGGGACGGCGCCCGTGATCACGCGCTCACCCCCGCCCGCGCCCCCTGCGCCGGGTACGGAGGGGGCGGCGCAGCCCGACGGCCGCCGCGTGCCTGGTCACCGCAGGCCCGGCCACCCCGCACCGGCGGCCACCCCGCACCCGGGGGCTGCCCTGCGTCCGGTCACCGGACCCCGTCCAGGGCCGCCCGACTGGTCTGCAACGCGCTCTCGAGCACCGCGCCGCGGCGGGCCGGGTCCATCATGTTCGGGCCCATCACCGCCAAGTCGGCCAGGGTCGGCGCGAGCAGGTGCACCCGGACACCGCTCTCCCGCAACACCCTGGCCTCGCGCAGCAGCTGCCGGGTCACCGCCCGGCGGTAGCGGCCGACCAGCTGGGCGAGCACCCCGCGCGGGCGGTCCCGGGCGCGCCACTCGCGCAGCGCCGCCAGGGTGCCCCGGCCGGGGCCCTCGGACGATTCGGTGCGACCACCGGGGTTCAGCCGCAGGCCCATCGGGGCGAGCACGTAGACCTCGTCCAGACCGCGGCCGAGCATGAGGTCCGCGTTGGTGGCCGACCAGCAGCCGCCATCCACATACGCCGAGCCGTCCACCCGGACCGGGGTGAACCAGCCGGGGATCGCGCAGGAGGCCATCACGGCCTCGGCGACCACCGCGGGCGGCGCGTCCGGGTCGCCGAAGACCACCCGGTGGCCGCTGCGGTAGTCCACCGCGGCCACCCGCAGCGGCGAGCCGTCCGGAAAGCCGCCCGGGCCGAGCAGGCCGCGCACCAGGTCGCCGACCGGTGCCAGCGAGCCGCGGCCGTGCGGCGCCATCGCCGAGACCATGGTCAGCAGCGGGTACTCGCGCGGGTGCCGGACGGCGTCCCGGAGCAGGCCCGGCGAGCCGATGCCGGCGCGCGGCCGAGGGGGCAGGGCGCCGCCGACCGCCGTGTCGTAGTCGAAGTCCACCCCGGCCAGCGGGCCGGTGGTGACGGGCAGGCCGCGCTGGTGGTCGCGGAGCTGGTCGGCGCGGACCCCGCCGGCCAGCATCGCGCCGAGGATCGCGCCCGCCGACGTGCCGAGCACCACCTCGGCACTGCCCGGCTGCCAGCCGGCCGCCTCCTCGACGGCGCAGAGCGCGCCGACCGTCCAGGCCGCGCCGAGCATCCCGCCGCCGCCCAGCACCAGGCCGCGCCGGGGAGCGCTGTCGGCGGGGCGCGGCGCCGCCGCCTCCCGTGTCTCCGATACGCGTGTCGTCATGCCGGCCGCCTGTCGTCGTCGGGGCGGTTGTCGTCCGTGTCGGGGTCGCCGACCGGTCGGGGGCGCTGTCCTCCGTCCCGGGGTGCTGCCGTCGGCCGCCGTGGCTTCCGGTCCGGCTCCGATCGTGCGCGCCGACCGGCCGGCAGCGCAACGCCGCACCCGCGGCGCGACCACCCGTCCCGGCGAACCCGACCGTCCTCTTTCGGGCTTTCCCACCCGGCCCCGCACGTCAACCTCGTGCCCCTCGGGCGGTGCCGGCGCCCGCTGCCACGCTGGCCCGTTCACCCGGATAGGTGAACCTCCGGACCGACCGGGGGCGGCCTGGGAACCCGGTTGCCGCCCCGTGTGAGGCGCAACTACCAAGGACCCGTCCGTACTCGCACCACCCGCTCCGAGGAGTGCCGCATGACCGCCCGCCCGACCCCCACCGGCCCTGTTCCCACCGGCCCGCACCACGTCGCCCGCCCGGGCCGGACCGGCCCGCCGTCGGCCCGGCCGCACCAGCCGCACCCCACCACCCGGGCCTGCCACCACCCGCCCGCCGGCCGGCGTCCACGCCACCCCCGGGCCGCCTGCACCCCCGCCGGCACCTCCGCCGCCACCCCGGACCTCCGCAGCGGGCTGAGCACCCGCTTCGCCCACCAGCTGGTCGAGGTGCTCACCGGCGCCCGGCCGTCCGGCCAGCTGATGCGCCACACCTCGCTGGACGGCTACGGCCAGCTGGCCGCCCTCGTCCGCGCGGGCACGCTGCGGCGCGGCGGCGCCGCCGACCGGCCGCGGCTGGGGCCCGTGCACGACAGATCGCCCTCCCCCGACGCGGTCGAGGCCTGCGTCCGGGTCGACCTCGGCAGTCGGCACCACATGGTGGCGTTCCGGCTGGAGCTGCGCGGACCTGCCGGGCAGTGGCAGTGCACAGCCGTGGAGGCCCGATGAGCACCGGCCTGACGACCTTGCCCCCGGCCTCCGCCACGCCGGCGCGCTCCGCCCCTGCCGCCGTCCCTGCCGCAGCCGCCGTCCCCGCCCCGACCGCCGCAACGGCGCAGGGCGCCACCCCCGTACGGGAGTGGCGCCCTGCGTGGCGGCGGGCCGGGCGGACCGGCCGCGCCTCAGCTCTTGCGACGGCGGCCCTTGGCGGACTTGGCGGCCTTGCGGCGCTCGGCGCGGGTCAGCCCGTCGCCCTCGTCCTCCGGCGCGAGGTCGTCGAAGTCGCCCTCGACGACACCGCCGCCGACCTCGTCCGAGGGGGCCGTGTAGTGCAGCCGCTGCGGCTTGGGGGCCTCCAGGCCCTTGGCCTTGATCTCCGGGCGGGCGGCGTCCTTCTCCAGCTTGTCGAGCAGCACCTCGGCGTCCTCGACCGGCACCTCCTCGACCTGCTGCTCGACCTGGACCTCCAGGTTGAACAGGTAGCCGACGGACTCCTCCTTGATGCCCTCCATCATCGCGGTGAACATGTCGAAGCCCTCGCGCTGGTACTCGACCAGCGGGTCGCGCTGCGCCATGGCCCGCAGGCCGATGCCCTCCTGGAGGTAGTCCATCTCGTAGAGGTGCTCGCGCCAGCGGCGGTCCAGCACCGAGAGGACGACCCGGCGCTCCAGCTCGCGCATGATCTCCGCACCGAGCTGGTCCTCACGGGCGCCGTACTGGCCCTGGATGTCCTCCTGGATGACCTTGGTGAGGAACTCCGGGGTGAGCCCGGCGGTGCCGCCGGCCTCCTCCTCCAGCTCCTCCAGCTCCAGGGTGACGGGGTAGAGCTGCTTCAGGGCCGTCCAGAGCTTCTCGAGGTCCCAGTCGTCCTCGAAGCCCTCGCCGGTGGCCGCCTTGACGTAGGCCTCGACGGTGTCGTCCATGAAGTGGCCGACCTGCTCCTGCAGGTCCTCGCCCTCCAGCACACGGCGGCGCTCGCCGTAGATGACCTCGCGCTGGCGGTTCAGCACCTCGTCGTACTTGAGGACGTTCTTGCGGATCTCGAAGTTCTGCTGCTCGACCTGGGTCTGCGCCGAGGCGATGGCGCGGGTGACCATCTTGGACTCGATCGGCACGTCCTCGGGCACGTTGGCCATCGAGAGCACGCGCTCGACCATGCCGGCCTTGAACAGGCGCATCAGGTCGTCGCCGAGCGAGAGGTAGAAGCGGGACTCGCCCGGGTCTCCCTGACGGCCGGAGCGGCCGCGCAGCTGGTTGTCGATCCGGCGGGACTCGTGCCGCTCGGTGCCGAGGACGTAGAGGCCGCCGGCCTCCTTGACCTCGTCCTGCTCCGCCTTGACGGAGGCCTTGGCCTTCTCCAGCGCGGCGGGGAACGCGGCCTCGTACTCCTCCGGGGTCTCGGTCGGGGTGAGCCCGCGCTGCGCCAGCTCGGCCGCCGCGAGGTGGTCGGAGTTGCCACCGAGCATGATGTCGGTACCAC
This sequence comes from Kitasatospora sp. NPDC041988, assembly GCF_055588525.1. Classification (NCBI taxonomy): domain Bacteria; kingdom Bacillati; phylum Actinomycetota; class Actinomycetes; order Kitasatosporales; family Streptomycetaceae; genus Kitasatospora; species Kitasatospora sp. NPDC041988. The sequence goes on along the minus strand of NZ_JBVJCO010000008.1, from coordinate 18,647 downwards.
GGCCGGCCATGTTGGTGGCGACGGTGACGGCGCCCTTGCGGCCCGCCTGCGCGACGATCTGCGCCTCGCGCTCGTGGTGCTTGGCGTTCAGTACCTCGTGCGGGATGCCGCGCTTGCGCAGCTCCTGCGACAGGTACTCGGACTTCTCCACCGACACGGTGCCGACCAGCACCGGCTGGCCCTTCTCGTGCTTCTCGGCGATGTCCTCGACCACGGCGGCGAACTTGGCCGGCTCCGACTTGTAGATCAGGTCGGGCTGGTCGATGCGCAGCGGGTTCTTGTTGGTCGGGATCGGCACCACGCCGAGCTTGTAGATCTGGTGGAACTCGGCCGCCTCGGTGGTACCGGTACCGGTCATACCGGCCAGCTTGTCGTAGAGGCGGAAGAAGTTCTGCAGGGTGATGGTGGCCAGCGTCTGGTTCTCGTTCTGGACCTCCACCCCCTCCTTGGCCTCGATGGCCTGGTGCATGCCCTCGTTGTAGCGGCGGCCGGCGAGGATACGGCCCGTGTGCTCGTCGACGATCATGACCTCGCCGTTCATCACGACGTAGTCCTTGTCCGCCTTGTACAGCTCCTTCGCCTTGATGGCGTTGTTCAGGAAGCCGACCAGCGGGGTGTTCACCGACTCGTAGAGGTTGTCGATGCCGAGGTAGTCCTCGACCCGGGAGACACCCTCCTCCAGCACGCCGACGGTGCGCTTCTTCTCGTCGACCTCGTAGTCGCGGTCGATCTTCAGGCGCTGCACCAGCTTGGCGAAGTCGGCGTACCACTTGGTCGCCTGGTCGGCCGGGCCGGAGATGATCAGCGGGGTACGGGCCTCGTCGATGAGGATCGAGTCGACCTCGTCGACCACGGCGAAGTTGTGGCCGCGCTGGACGAGTTCGTCCTTCGACCAGGCCATGTTGTCGCGCAGGTAGTCGAAGCCGAACTCGTTGTTGGTGCCGTACGTGATGTCCATCCCGTACTGGCGCTTGCGCTCGGCGGGCGTCATGTTGCCCAGGATCACGCCGACTTCCAGGCCCAGGAAGCGGTGCACCCGGCCCATCCACTCCGAGTCGCGCTCGGCGAGGTAGTCGTTGACGGTGATCAGGTGCACGCCCTTGCCGGTCAGCGCGTTGAGGTAGGTGGGCAGGGTGCCGACCAGGGTCTTGCCCTCACCGGTGCGCATCTCGGCGACGTAGCCGTAGTGCAGCGCGGCGCCACCCATGAGCTGGACGTCGTAGTGCCGCTGGCCGAGCACGCGCTTGGCGGCCTCGCGGACGGTGGCGAACGCCTCGGGGAGGATGTCGTCCAGGCTCTCGCCGTCGGCGAGTCGCTGCTTGTACTCGTCGGTCAGGGCGCGCAGCTCGGCGTCGGTGAGGTTGACGAAGTCCTCTTCGATGGAGTTGACCTGGGCAGCAATCCGCTGCAGCTTGCGAAGGATCTTGCCTTCGCCGGCGCGCAGGATCTTGTCGAAGACGGACACTTGAGCGGGCTCCTTGCCTGTATTGGCACTGGACGACTGCACGGGGGGTCCACCCCACCGCACGGGCCATCGTATGCGAGGAGTCCAACCCCCCGGGAGGTGCGTCAGCACGCTATTCCCGTGTCACTCGTGCGAGCACATGGCCTGATAGCACCGCCCACCGGGGCAAAACGGTCGGCGCTGCGGGCAGTTGGGCGGTTTAGCCGGTTAATCGGATGCTCCCATTCCTCCCTGCACGGAATAATCCGCGCATGACAGAGCGACCCGACACCTCCAGCCCCGTCACCCTCGGCACCGAGCGCCTGGTCCTGCGGCCGCCGCAGGAGTCCGACCTCGACGCGATCTTCGAGGCCTGCCAGGAGGCGGAGATCCAGCGCTGGACAGTGGTCCCGAGCCCCTACCGGCGCGAGGACGCGGAGTATTTCGTCAACGACCTGGCCCTCAACGGCTGGCGTACCGGCGACAACCTCATCTGGTGCGTGCTCGAGCGCGAGACCGGTGCCCTGGTCGGCACCCAGGGGCTCGTCCGCTGCCCCGGGCGCCCGGGTACCGCCGAGGTCGGCTGGTGGGCGACCAAGGAGTTCCGCGGTCGCGGGTACACCGTCGAGGCCGCCCGCGAGGTGGCCCGCTACGGGCTCACCGAGCTGGGCCTGCGCCGGCTGGAGTGGGTGGCGTACGTGGGCAACGAGGGTTCGCGCGCGGTCGCCGAGAAGGTCGGTTTCCGCTTCGAGGGCACCCTGCGTTCGTTCGCGGAGCAGCGCGGCGAGTTCCGCGACTCCTGGGTCGCCGGGCTGCTCGCCACCGACCTGACCGGCTGAGTTCACCCGCCCCAGCTCGCCGGCTCGGTCCGCCGCTGGACGTCCCGCGCGCCGCCCGCACCCTCACCCGTACCCGCCCGTCGCGCGCGGACGCGGGCGGGCGGACGCCGGCGGGCGGACGCCGGCGGGCGGACGCCGGCGGGCGCGCGTTGTCAGTGCCCCGGTCTACGCTCGCCGGCATGACCGCCCCGACTCCCGCCCCGGCCCCCGTCGCCACCCTCGGCGCCGACGACGCCCGCCGCATCGCCCTGCGCGCCCAGGGCCTGCTCGGCGCGCCGGACCGCCGTGGCGGGGTCCGCGGGGTGCTGCGGCACCTGGGCGCCGTCCAGCTCGACACCATCTCGGTGCTGGCCCGCTCGCACGAGCTGATCCCGTACGCGCGGCTCGGCGCGGTCGGCCGCCCGGCCGTCGAGGCGGCGTACTGGGGCTCGGGGGCGAGCTTCGAGTACTGGTCGCACGCGGCCTGCATCCTGCCGATCGAGGAGTGGCCGCTGTTCGCGTTCCGCCGCCGCCGCTACCGCGAGCGCGCGCACGTCTGGGGCAAGCAGGTGGACGAGGCCACCTACCGCTCGGTGCTGGACCAGCTGCGCGCCGAGGGGCCACTCACCTCCACCGAGCTGGGCGGCGCCAAGAAGACGGCCGACTGGTGGGACTGGTCCGACACCAAGATCGCGGTGGAGCGGGCCCTGGCCTTCGGCGACGTGGTCTGCACCGAGCGCCGGAGCTGGAAGCGGCTCTACGCCCTGGCCGAACAGGCCGTCCCCGCCGAGCTGTTCGAGCCCGAGCCGACCGACGAGGAGTGCCTGCGCACCCTCGTCGCGCAGTCCGGCGCCGCACTCGGTGTGGCCACCCGGGCCGACCTGCTCGACTACCACCGGCTGCGCGCCGACCAGTTGGACGCGGTGCTGGCCGACTCCGGCCTCGTCCCGGTGGAGGTGGCGGGCTGGGGTCCGGCCGGCGCCCCCGCGGCGGCCTGGGCCGATCCGGCCGCTCTCGCCACCTTGCCGCGCGGCCGCCACCGCACCACGCTGCTCTCCCCGTTCGACTCGCTGATCTGGGACCGTCCCCGCACCGAGCGGATCTTCGGCATGGCGCACCGGCTGGAGGCCTACACACCCAAGCACAAGCGGGTGCACGGCTACTTCGCGATGCCGCTGCTGGCCGGCGGGCAGCTGGTCGGCCGGGTCGATCCGGCCCGCGAGGGAAGGACGCTGGTGGCCCGTCAGATCTCGCTGGACTCCGCGCGGCACGTCGGGGCGCTGGCGGCCGCCCTGCGCGAGGCCGCCGAGTGGGTGGGCTGCGACGCCGTCCGGGTCGAGGCGCTGCACGACGAGTCGCTGCGCCCGACCCTGGAGAAGCTGCTCACGAGCTAGGTCGGCTCGCCCGGGCCCTCAACTGCAGCCCGCGCCACCCTGTTTCGTCACCCTATTTCGAGGATCTTCTCCCGCATCGCGTAGACCACGGCCTCCATCCGGGAGTGCAGCTGGAGCTTCTCCAGGATGTTGCGCACGTGGTTCTTCACGGTGTTCTCGCTGATGAACAGCTCCTTGGCGATCTCCCGGTTGTTCATCCCGGTGGCCACCAGCTTGAGCACCTCCAACTCCCGGTCGGTCAGCCGGGGTGCGGGCACCAGGTCCCGGTCGTCGGAGCGGCGCTGGATCATCGACTTGAACTCGGTGAGCAGCTTGGAGGCCATCGACGGGCTGATCTGGGACTGCCCGTCGGCGACCGCGCGGATCGCGGTGGCGACCTCGTCGGTGGAGATCTCCTTGAGCAGGTAACCGGTCGCGCCGGCCTTGATCGCCTCGTAGAGGTCGGCTTCCTCGTCGCTTATCGTCAGCATGATGATCTTGGTGCTGGGCACCACGTCCTTGATCGCGGTGCAGGCCTCGATCCCGCTGCGGCGGGGCATCCGGACGTCCATCAGGATGATGTCGGGCAGCAGGTCGGCCGCCTTCAGCACGGCCTCGGCACCATCTCCGGCCTCACCGATGACCTTGATGTCCTCCTCCTCCGCGAGCACGATCTCCAGCCCGCGGCGGAACAGCGCATGGTCGTCCACCACCAGGACGCGGATCGGCTCCCCCCGGTGCGGGGCGTACTCGGGCTCGTCCCCCCGCCCGGGCGCCACCCCCGTGACCGGCCCCGTAGCGGGCCCCAGCCCGAAGTGATCCCCCATCCGCTCCTCCCCCGTCGCCTGTCGTCGTCCGCCAATCATTCCACGGCCCGGACGCCCTCCGGTCACCCTCCGACGCCGATTCCTCTGCAGCGGGTGACCCCGAGGGCATCGGAGGGGCGGCCTTGGGGCAGCCAGGGGCCGGTCCCGGGGCCGCCACGCCACCCCGGAACGCCGGTGACCCCGGCGGCAACGGCCGCCGGGGTCACCCTCTCCCAACACTGCTCGGACGGTCAGTCCTCGTCGTCGGACCCGCCGATCGCGCCGCCTGCGCCACCACCGGCCGTGGACGAGCCGTCGGCCTTCAGGTGGATGACACCGTAGTTGTAACCGTGCCGGCGGTAGACGACGCTCGGCAGGCCGCTGTCCTTCTCCACGAACAGGTAGAAGTCGTGGCCGACCAGTTCCATCTCGTAGAGCGCCTGGTCCAGCGCCATGGGGGCGGCCGGGTGGGTCTTCTCCCGGACCACCAGCGGGCCTTCGCCCTCCACTTCCAGGGATCCCATCATGGTCTTGCGGACGGCCCCGTTGGTCTCGCTCTCCTGCCGCGTCGTGTCGGGCAGCGCGGCCAGAGCCGCGGTCGCCTCGGCGACGCTGATGGGGGTGCGGCCGTTGCCGCCCTTGTGCACCCGGCGCCGGTCTGCGGACTTGCGCAGCTGCGCGTCGAGCTTCGCCGATGCCAGGTCGAGCGCCGCGTACGGGTCTCCGGCGGCGGCCTCGGCCCGGATCACGGGCCCACGGGTACGGAGAGTGATCTCCACCCGCTCGGACCGGTCGGCCTGCCGCGGGTTGTGCTCCTTGGACACCTCGACGTCGAGGCTGATCACCTTGCCGTCGAACTTCTGGACCTTCTCCAGCTTCTCGGCCACGTGCTCGCGGAACCTCTTGGGCACCTCGGTCTTGCGGCCCTTGACGACGATGTCCACGCAGAACTCCGATCCCTCGTGCTGACGCCGATCCGGGTGCTACCGGATCGGGCTGAGACCCAGCCGGACCAGCCAATCCACTGCCGGCCCTCCGCCCCGCCGCGAGCGACGGAAACGACTGGCCCTCACCTCACTACCTCCCCACCAGGGCCGGTTGAAACCCCCTGGAGCCTCATCGAACACCTCACAGGGGGTTTTCGCCTCCCCAGGCGGGAAAGCGGGTAGGACCCGATGCTGTGGGCTGGCGGTCAAGCTGTTGCACCCTGTCTACCCTCCCGCGAGTGAAACATGGGTAAATGCCTGGACAACACCCCCCGTACGGCGCATTCTTTGCTCACTCTCCGTGCCTGCCGCCGCCAGGAGCAGCCGTGCCGCCCACCCCCAGCACCGCCCGCCCGCAGACCGCCCAAGGGCCGTTCGCCAACGCACTGGCCGGGCTGCTGGACGTGCTGCTGCCGGCCCGCTGCGCCGGCTGCGGCGCCGACCGCGCGCAGCTCTGCCCGGCCTGCCGGAACGCCCTGGCCACCGCCCGCCCCGGCCCCACCGCCCTGCCCTGGGTGCACGCCGCGGCCCCGTACGCCGACCCGGTCCGCCAGCTGCTGCTGGCCCACAAGGAGCGCGGCGCGCTGCGGCTGGCCGGCCCGCTCGGAGATGCGCTCGCCCGGGCCGTGCGCTCCTCGCTCGGTCCGCGCGCCGGGCTCGCGCCGCTGCTGCTGGTCCCGATGCCGTCCGCCCGAGCCGCCGTCCGCGCCCGCGGCCACGACCCGACGCTGCGGCTGGCCGGCGCCGCCGCCCGGTCGCTGCGCCGGGCCGGGCTGGACGCGCGCGCCGCGGCGCTGCTGCGGCACACCCGGCCGGTCGCCGACCAGGCCGGCCTCACCGCCGCCGAGCGCCGGCGCAACCTGCACGGCGCACTGACCGTCCTGCCGCGCGCGGACCACCGGCTGACCGGCCGTCAGCCGGTCCTGGTGGACGACCTGGTGACCACCGGTACCAGCCTCGCCGAGGCCGCCCGCGCCCTGGCCGCCGCCGGCCTCCCACCGAAGGCGGCCGCCACCGTCGCGGCCGCCGTCCCGCACCGCCCCGCCGGGCCGGAGCGCCGCACGGCCCGTACGAACCCGGCCGGCCGGGCCGGTCCTAGCCCGGGTAGATGAAGGAGGTCGCCCGCAGGTTCGGGTTGACCTCCCGCCACTGGCTGTTGGTCAGCCGGTAGATCGTGCCGGTGGAGGCCTGCCGTGCGATCACCGGCGGCACCTGGTTCGGGGATTCCGCGCGGAACTCCGACGCCTCCGCCGAGGACATGCCCTCCCCGCCCTGCAGCGAGGCCTCGCTGCTCTGCGAGCCGTCGGTGCTGATGTAGTGCAGCTGCTGGATGCGGCCGTTCTCCTTGCCCAGCACGAGCAGCTGGTCGGTCTCCGCCCAGGACACCGAGGCGACCTCGGTGAGCAGCGGGGCGGCCCCGCGCAGCCCGGTGATCCGTGCGGTGGGCGCCTCCTTGGTGCCGCCGTGCACCACCAGGCCGAGCCAGAGCGACCGCACACCGGCCGGGTTCTTGAGGACCAGGGCGATCCGGACGCCGTCCGAGGAGACCTTGAGGTCCTGCACGACCTTGCCGTCGAGGCCGTCGACGGGCACGGTGTACACCTTGCTGCCGCGCACCATCAGCACCCGCCGGTTCTGCGGGTCGCGGTCCACCAGCCAGAGGTCGCCGCGGCCGTCCCAGCTGGGGGAGGCGAGCGCGTCCTCCGTCCGGTCGCCGGGCCGGGTCGGGGTGGCGAGCAGCGGTTCGGGCATCGTCGGCACGCTGTCCGAGAGGGCCACCGAGTAGAGCTGGTGGCCGTTGCCGCTGATCGCCGCGGCGCGTTCGCCGTCCCGTGCCACCGCGATCGTGCCGAGCGCCGGCTGCTTGTTGGGCTGGGGCTTGCCGAGCGGGCCGCGGACGGCGGTGCCGTCGGTGTCGCGGGCCTCCATCAGCACGCCGTCCTCGGCGCGCTGGAAGTACTGCTTGGCCGCGGCCGAGCCGGCCAGCGTGCCGGGGCCGGTGGCGGGTATGTCGAGGTGGGCGGCCTGGCAGCCGTTGCCGCGCGGACTCTTCAGCTCCACCCGTTCCACCTGCCCCTTGCCCTGGTCGGCGAGGGTGTAGAAGAGCTGGGTGGCCATCTGCCGGCAGGCCATCTGGTTGCCGAGGTCGACGCCGTTGAGCACCACATGGGCGGTGCGGCCCTCGTCGACGCTGACCCGGTCGACGGTGGCGCCGGGCGAGAAGGCGGTCCGGGCCACCGGCGACAGCCAGTCGGACGGACCGGCGACCACGGCCTTGGCGGCCGAGGTCAGCGTGTCTATTCGGCGCCGCAGGTAGATCGGGTCGGCGATCAGCACCTCCTGGGTACTGACCGCCGTGGTGCCAGCCGCCGACGAGTCCTGGGCCGCGTAGAAGAAACGGTCCACCTGGCGGAAGCTGTTGCGGAAGTTGGTCTGGTTGATGATCAGACCGTCGGGCAGCTTGGCGATGCGCCATTCGCCGCCCTTCTCGCGGACGAAGGTGAACGGGAGGTCCACGTCCAGCTGCCCGCCCGAGAAGGCGTAGGAGTGCTTGTCGTCCACCTTGGCGACGACCTTGCCGGGGACCTGGGTGGAGTACGACGTGTCGGCGTCCGTCACGGTCTGGTTGGACCGCGGAATGGGGTTGGCCTCCAGCACCTGGATGCCGGCGTCCGGGTTCCAGCGGGCGGCCGCTTCGTCGGTGAGGTACTTGCGCGCGGTGTCGTAGCTCTCGTCCGCGGTCAGCGCGTCCAGGAAGCCGGTCAGCAGGCCGTCCGGCTTGGCGCCCTTGACCGGCCCCACCGGGAAGACCCTGACCTGGAGGTTCTTGTCCGCGGAGCCCTGCGATAGCTCGACCTTGCCGATGCCGCCGGAGTCCGGCATCGCCGCGCAGCCACCCGCCAGCAGGGCAACCAGTACCGTGCCGGTCACCGCGGCCGTCCGCGGTTCAGTACTGCTGCTGGTCCTTCGCACGCTGCGACCCCTCCGTGTCCGTCCCGCCCGTGCCGATCGCGGCCTCCGCCACACCCGCGAGGTCCGGATCCGCCGTCCGCTGCGCCACCGACGGCCGTCCGGGCGTCGGGTCCACCATGACCTGGGCTCCGGTGGCACCGTACCCGGCCCCCACGGTCCGCACGTCCGAGGGGTCGGAGCGCGGCCCCTCGGGCAACCGGGGGGTGCCCAGTAGCGGGCCGATGCTCAGCACACCGCCGAGCCCGCTGCCGAACGCGCTGCCGGCGCCCTCCGGGGTCTCCGGCACGGCCGGGTCCTCGGTGGCGGTCAGCGCGGTCGCGCCGGACGGACGGATCGCCCGCCGGTACGGGGTCCCGTACGAGCCGAGGCCCCGGTTGTTGCGGGAGTCCTCCGGCTCCAGCCGGAACGGCGCCCGGCTGATCTCGCCGCCGCGGGTGCGAGGCAGGGTGAGCCGGAAGTGCGAGCCGCCGCCGGGTTCGCCCCACGCCTGCAGCCAGCCGCCGTGCAGGTGCGCGTCCTCGACCGCGATGGAGAGGCCGAGCCCGGTGCCGCCGGTGGTCCGCACCCGGGACGGGTCGGCCCGCCAGAAGCGGTGGAACACCCGGGACGCCTCGCCGGGCTTGAGTCCGATGCCGTAGTCGCGTACGCCGACCGCGACCGCGCCGTCGGCCGAGCCCAGCCGCACCACGACGTCGCGGCCCTCGCCGTGCTCCAGCGCGTTGACGACCAGGTTGCGCAGGATGCGCTCGATGCGGCGGGAGTCGACCTCGGCCAGGACCGGCTCGCCGTCGCCGCGGACCACCACGGCGCTGCCCTTGGCCTGGGCCAGCGGGTCGGCGGCCTCGATCACCCGGCCGACGATCTCGCGCAGGTCGACCGGCTCGGCGTCGAGGATCGCGGCGCCGGCGTCGAAGCGGCTGATCTCCAGCAGGTCCGCGAGCAGCGACTCGAAGCGGTCCAGCTGGCCCTGGAGCAGCTCGGCGGAGCGGGCCGCCATCGGGTCCAGGTCCTCGCGGCTGTCGTAGATGAGGTCGGCGGCCATCCGCACGGTGGTGAGCGGGGTGCGCAGCTCGTGCGAGACGTCCGAGACGAAGCGCCGCTGCACCCGGGAGAGCTCCTCCAGCTGGCGGATCTGCGCCTGCAGTGCGTTGGCCATCCGGTTGAACGATTCGCCGAGACGGGCGATGTCGTCCGTCCCGGTGACCTTCATCCGCTCCTCCAGGTGCCCGGCGGCCAGCCGCTCGGAGATCCCGGCGGCCATCCGGACCGGGGTCACCACCTGGCGCACCACCAGCCAGGCGATGCCGCCCATCATGATCACCACGAAGACGCCGGCGGTGGCCAGCGTGCCGGTGACCAGGCCGAGGGTGTTGGTCTCCTGGCCGAAGGAGAAGACGTAGTACAGCTGGTAGGGGGCGCCGGTGGGCCCGGAGAACTGCATGCCGATGGCCAGACCGGGCTCGGTCCGGCCACCGCCCTCCGGGGCGCGCTGGATGACGGTCGGCTGGTCGAAGATCCCGGCCTCGGACGTCACCTTGGCGCGCAGGGAGTCGGGGATGCTGCTCGGCTGGATGTCGCCGGAGTAACGCGGCCCGAGGCCGGTGTTCTCCAGCGAGACCGGCTGCTCGCTGCCGGGCATGATGGCGATCACCGAATAGACGTTCTGCCCGCTGGCCGCGAGGTCGCCGACCTGCTTCAGCAGCCAGGTGCCGATCTCCTCGGTGGTCGGATCGGCGGTCGGAGCGACCTTGAGGCGCAGCTCCTTGGCCTCGTCGATCTTCTTCTGTTCGGTCTGGAAGCCGGCCCGGGCCTGGCTGCGCGCCGAGTCCCGCTTGGTGTCCAGCAGCCCGTTGCGGACCTGGGCCACCACCACGACACCCAGCACCAGCACCACGACGACCGACAGCATCAGGGTGGCCGCGACCACCCGCAGCTGGATCGAACGCCGGTACAGCGCCATGACCCGGTTCACGGGCCGGCGCAGCTGACGGATCACCGGTGCGAGCAGGCCCGCGGGGCCGCGTCGGCGGCGGCTGCGCGTGGTCGAGCTCAGCACGTCCCCGCGCACGGCGGCGCCCCCGTCGGTCGCGGTACCCGACGGGGTCTCGTCAGCCTGGTACGTCACGTCAGCTGGGTCCGGCCTTGTAGCCGACGCCACGGACGGTCACCACGATCTCGGGGCGCTCCGGGTCCTTCTCGATCTTGGAGCGGAGCCGCTGGACGTGCACGTTGACCAGCCGGGTGTCCGCCGCGTGGCGGTACCCCCAGACCTGCTCCAGCAGCACCTCACGGGTGAACACCTGCCAGGGCTTGCGGGCCAGCGCGACCAGCAGGTCGAACTCCAGCGGAGTCAGCGGGATGCCCCGGCCGTCCCGCTTCACCGAGTGGCCGGCCACGTCGATCACCAGATCGCCGATGGTCAGCTGCTCTGGCGTCGGCTCCTCGGCACGGCGCAGCCGGGCTCGTACCCGGGCCACCAGCTCCTTCGGCTTGAACGGCTTGGTGACGTAGTCGTCGGCCCCCGACTCCAGGCCGACCACGACGTCCACGGTGTCCGTCTTGGCGGTCAGCATGACGATCGGAATGCCCGACTCGGCCCGGATCTGCCGGCAGACATCGATGCCGTCCCGTCCGGGCAGCATCAGGTCCAGCAGGACCAGGTCGGGCTTGGTCTCCCGGAACGCGGCTAGCGCCTTGTCCCCATCCGCGACGAAAAACGGCTCAAAACCCTCACCACGCAGCACAATGCCGAGCATCTCGGCCAGTGCGGAGTCGTCATCAACGACGAGGACGCGTCCCTTCATGCCTCCATCCTCTCATTACCGGATTGTGACCTGCCGCACAGCAGTCCCAATGCGCCAGAACGGCCAAGTCCCGGCCTGGCGAATTCCGGCCATACCGGACGAATGTCCTGACCCGAACCGTCACCCGAGCCCCGCAGACCTCCCGCCGACTGCCCGCCGGCCCCCCGTTGCGGTTCAGCAACCGGATACCCCTGGGGCCCGTCCGACCACCATGGCACGATGGGCGCTGCGCGCGGGTGAAGATCCACCCGGCCCCGCGAACCCTGACGCCCCTCCGAGGAGCAGTGATGACCGACACCCCGGGCTGGGCCTCGCCCAGCTCGTCCGAGCCGCCCCGCGACGAGGCCCGGCCCCCGGCCGACGCACCCGCCGCCGTGCCCGGGCAGTCGGTACCACCCCACGGCGCGCCCGCCGCGCCCCCCGCCTGGGGCGCCGGCCACGGCGGCCCGCAGTCGGGCAGCGGCCCCCAGTACGGCGGTCCCCAGTACGGCGGCCAGGGCCCCTACGGACAGCCCGGCCAGTACGGCTGGGGCGCCCCGGCCAGCCCCAAGCCCGGCGTGATCCCGCTGCGCCCGCTCGGCCTCGGCGAGATCCTCGACGGAGCCGTCTCCACCATCCGCAAGCACTGGCGCACCACGCTCGGCCTCTCCCTCGGTGTCGCCGTGGTCCAGGAGGCCGCGGTCGTCGGCACCCAGCTGGCCGTCGACGGCAACACCGGCGACCTCACCCCGGTGGTCTCCGCCCTGGTCAGCCTGCCGGTGGCGATGCTGCTCGGCGTGGTCGCCGCCGCCCTACTGACCATGGTCGTCAGCCGCGCCATCCTCGGCCAGGCCGCCACCATCCGCGACGCCTGGCGCGACGCCCGCCCCCGGCTGCTCCAGCTGATCGGCCTGACCCTGCTGACCGGCCTGATCGGCGCCGGCATCGTCCTGCTCGGCTTCGCCCCGCTGATCGGCTACCTGGTGGCCGGCGCGGACGAACCCATCATCGTGGGCCTGCTGGCCGTGGTCGGCCTCCTCAGCATCCCGGTCGCCTTCTGGATCTGGATCCAGCTCAGCCTGGCCGCCCCCGCCCTGATGCTGGAGAAGCAGGGCGTCCTGACGGCCCTCTCCCGCTCCCGCCGCCTGGTCCGCGGCTCCTGGTGGCGGCTGTTCGGCATCAACATCCTCAGCCGGCTGCTGGCCGGCATCGTCGCCGGAATGCTCAGCATCCCGTTCACCGTCATCGGCCTGGTCCTCGGCTTCGAGGACCTCTCCAACCAGGTCGACTCCGGCGAGCCGGCCACCCTGCCCGTCGCCATGCTGATCAGCAACGCGATCGCCGGGGTGCTCTCCTCCACCCTCACCATCCCGTTCACCGCAACCATCGGCGTCCTGCTCTACGTCGACCAGCGCATCCGCCGCGAGGCCCTGGACATCGAGCTCGCCCGCGCCGCCGGCCTGCCCGAGTACGGCGGCACCGGCTGGAGCGGCCCGGTCGGCCAGAACCCGGCGAGGCTCTGAGCCGGATGCCGAACTGGGGGGAGAAGGTGCTGGCCGCGGGCGGGGCCCCGGTCACCACTCCGCGTGACCCGGCCCGCGACGCCGTCCGCGACGAACTGCTCAAGGCCGACTACCACCGGCACGATCCGAGCCTCCAGCAGCGGGTCTTCGACTGGATCATGGACCGGATCGACGACGCGCTCAACGCCATCACCGGTGACGGCACCACCGGCACCACGGGCCTGATCCTGTTCCTGGTGGTCGCCGTCGTGATCGCGGCCGCCCTCTGGTGGCGCCTCGGCGCGCCCAAGCGGGCCGCCCGCACCACCCTCGACGTCTTCGGCACCGCCGGCCCGCGAAGCGCCGCCCAGTACCGGGCCGACGCCGAACGGCACGCCGCCGCCGGCCAGTGGGCCGAAGCCGTCCGCGAGCAGATGCGCGCCATCGTCCGGGCCCTGGAGGAGCGCACCCTGCTCGACACCCGCCCCGGCCGCACCGCCGACGAGGCCGCCACCGAGGCGGGCCGCATGCTGCCCGCACACGCCGCTGCCCTCACCACGGCCGCCCGCACCTTCGACGACATCGCGTACGGCGAGCGCACCGCCGACCAGTCCGCGTACCAGTTGCTCCGCGACCTCGACCAGGCCCTCGAACGCGCCCGCCCGGCCCTCGCCGCGGCCCCGGGAGGAGCGGCATGACCACCACCACCCCCGGCGCCGCCCCCGGCCCCGCAGCAGCGCCGGCGCCGACCGGAGCACCGTCCGTACCGCCCGGCGGCGTGCCCACCGCCGCCGCAGTGCCCGCACCCGCCGGGCCGCCCACACCGCCCGAGCCCCGTGTCAGCCCCAGCAGCCTCGCGCCCACCGGCCGCAGCCTCTGGTACCGCTCGCGCTGGTTCCTGCTCACCGCCGTGCTGGTCCTGCTCGCCGGCGCCCTGCTGGCCGCCCTCGGCCAGGACCGCCGGTACCCGCCGCTGGACCCGCGCTCCTACGACCCCTCCGGCGCCCACGCCGTGGTCGCCCTGCTCCAGCACGAAGGCCTCAAGGTCGACATCACCACCGACCCCACCGCCCGCCCCGCCGGCAACGACACCCTCGTCGTCCCCGAACCCGACCTGCTCAGCGCCGACCAGCTGCGCGCCGTCGCCGCCGCCAAGCACTCCCGGCTGATCCTCCTCTCCCCCGGCCCGGCCGCGCTCAGCGCGCTGGCCCCCGGCGTCCGCACCTCCGACGAGGGCGGCGGCGTGCCGTACGCCGGGGTCCGCAGCACCGCCGCCCAGTGCTCGCTCACCGAGGCCGTCCGGGCCGGCACCGCCCACCTCGGCGGCCTGCTCTACACCACCGGCAGCCGCGGCGAGGGCTGCTACCCCCGCGGCCACGGCTACCCCCTGGTGGTCGTGCCGACCGGCAAGGGCACCGAGGTCGTCGTCCTGGGCAGCGGCGACTTCCTCAGCAACGAGCTGATCAAGAAGGACGGCAACGCCTCGCTCGCCCTCGGCCTGCTCGGCTCCCAGCCCAACCTGACCTGGCACCTGCCCGACTACTCCGCCCCGGTGGCCGCAGGCGGCGACAAGCGGTTCACCGACTACATCCCCGACGGCTGGCGCTGGGGCGCGTACCAGCTCGCCGTCGCCGTCCTGCTGGCCGCCGTCTGGCGCGCCCGCCGGCTCGGCCCCGTGATCAGCGAGAACCTGCCCGTGGTCGTCCGCGCCGCCGAGACCACCGAGGGCCGGGCCCGCCTCTACCGCCGGGCCAAGGCCCGCGGCCGTGCCGCCGACGCCCTGCGCCGCGCCACGGTCCACCGCCTCGCCCCGGTTCTCGGCCTTCCGCTCAGTGCCTGCGCCCCCGACCCGACCGCACTCTGCGCGGCCGTCGTCGACCGCCTCCCCGACCGACCCGCCGGAGACGTACGGACCCTCCTGTACGGCCCGCCCCCGACCGACGACGCCGCACTGCTGCGACTCGCCGACGACCTCGACGCCCTCGAAAGGCAGGTACGGAAGCCGTGACCGAACAGGCCACCGCCCAGCTCCGCATCACCCCCGGCACGGCACCCGCCACCCCCGGCACCACCGCCGTCCCCGGCACCGCGGGCGACCCGCGCCAGGCGCTGACCGCCCTGCGCTCCGAGATCGCCAAGGCCGTGGTCGGCCAGGACGCCGCCGTCACCGGCCTCGTCGTCGCCCTGCTCTGCGGCGGCCACGTCCTGCTGGAGGGCGTCCCCGGAGTGGCGAAGACCCTGCTGATCCGCACCCTCTCGACGGCGCTCAGCCTGGAGACCAAGCGCATCCAGTTCACCCCCGACCTGATGCCCGGCGACGTCACCGGCTCGCTGGTCTACGACGCCCGCACCGCCGAGTTCTCCTTCCAGCCCGGCCCGGTCTTCACCAACCTGCTGCTCGCCGACGAGATCAACCGCACCCCGCCGAAGACCCAGGCCGCCCTGCTGGAGGCCATGGAGGAACACCAGGTCACCGTCGACGGCGAGCCCCGCAAGCTGCCCGTCCCGTTCCTGGTCGCCGCGACGCAGAACCCGGTCGAGTACGAGGGCACCTACCCGCTGCCCGAGGCCCAGCTCGACCGCTTCCTGCTGAAGCTCATACTGCCGCTGCCCGACCGCGACCAGGAGTACCAGGTCCTCGCCAAGCACGCCTCCGGCTTCGACCCGCGCGACCTCGCCGCCGCCGGCGTCCGCCCGGTCGCCGGCCCCGAGCACATCGCCGCCGCCCGCGAGCAGATCGCCAAGCTCACCGTCTCGCCCGAGGTCCTCGCCTACATCGTCGACCTCTGCCGGGCCACCCGGCAGTCCCCCTCGCTCTCCATCGGCGTCTCCCCGCGCGGCGCCACCGCCCTGCTCGCGGCCTCCCGTGCCTGGGCCTGGCTGGCCGGCCGCGACTACGTCACCCCCGACGACGTCAAGGCCCTGGCCCTGCCCACCCTGCGCCACCGCGTCGCGCTCCGTGCCGAAGCCGAGATGGAGGGCGTCACCGCCGACTCCGTCATCCAGGCCGTCCTGGCCCAGACGCCCGCCCCCCGCTGACCGCCTCCACCGCCTCGCTCACGAAGGAGCGCACCGCATGGCCCTCACCGGGCGAACCGCCCTGCTCGCCGCACTCGGCGCGCTCGTCGTGGGCCTGCTCCTGCCCTCCTGGGCCGGGATCGCCGCCGTCACCGGCGCGATCCTGCTCGCCGTCGTGGCCGACCTCGTCATCGCCGCCCCGGTCCGCAGGCTGCGGATCACCCGGGGCGGCGACACCACCGTCCGGCTCGGCGAGCCCGTCTCCGTCGAACTGACCGTCACCAACCCCGCCGGCCGCCCGCTCAGAGCCCACGTCCGCGACGCCTGGGCCCCCTCCGCCTGGCGGCCAGGCACCGAGATCGCCGCCTCCCGGCACACCCTTCGCATCCCCGGCCGCGAACGACGCCGCGTCACCACCGTGCTCACCCCGACCCGGCGCGGCGACCACCACGCCCACAAGGTGACGATCCGTTCCCTCGGCCCGCTCGGCTTGGCGGGCCGTCAGGGCTCGCACCTCGTCCCGTGGACGGTCCGTGCCCTGCCACCCTTCAACAGCCGCAAGCACCTGCCCTCCCGGCTCGCCCGGCTGCGCGAACTCGACGGCCGCACCTCCGTCCTGACCCGCGGCCAGGGCACCGAGTTCGACTCCCTGCGCGAGTACCTGCCCGGCGACGACATCCGCTCCATCGACTGGCGCGCCAGCGCCCGCCGCCACACCGTCGCCGTCCGCACCTGGCGCCCCGAGCGCGACCGGCACATCCTGGTCGTCCTCGACACCGGCCGCACCTCCGCCGGCCGGGTCGGCGACGCCCCCCGCCTGGACGCCTCGCTCGACGCCGCGCTGCTGCTCACCGCGCTCGCCACCAAGGCCGGCGACCGCGTCGACCTCCTCGCCCACGACCTGCGCAAGCGCGTCTCCGTGGCCGGCCGCGCCCCCAACGAGATCCTGCCCGCCTTCACCACCGCGATGGCCACCCTCGAACCCGCGCTCTACGAGACCGACATGCGCTCGCTGGTCGCCACCGCGTTGAAGATGGCGCCGCACCGCTCACTGATCGTCCTGCTGACCGGGCTCGACGCGGCCCCCGTCGAGGACGGCCTGCTGCCGCTGCTGCCACTCCTCACCAAGCGCCACGAGGTCGTCCTCGCCTCGGTCTCCGACCCGCACCTGGACGAACTGGCCGCCGGCCGCGGCACCGTCGAGGCCGTGTACGGCGCGGCCGCCGCCGAACAGACCCGCGCCGACCGCCGCCTCACCGCGGACCGGCTCACCCGCGCCGGCATCACCGTCCTCGACGCCCCGCCCGCCGCGGTGGCCCCCGCCCTCGCCGACACCTACCTCGCTCTCAAGGCCGCCGGCCGCCTCTGACGCCCGGGCGGCCCTGCCCGCTCCGGCTACCCGTGCTGCCTACCGCTGCTTACCGCTGCTGCCGCTCCCTGCGGCTGATGCGCCTACTGCCGGTGGGAGCCGTGAGGAGGGCCAGCCCCAGGGCGAGGACGGCCAGCCCGCACCACGAGGCCGGCGGCAGGCGCTCACCGAGAACGGCCACGCCCAGGACCGCGGCGACGGCCGGCTCTGCCAGGGTCAGCGTCGTGGCCACCGAGACGCCGGTGTGGCGCAGACCCTGCCCGAAGAGCTGGTAGGCCAGGTAGACGGTGAACACGGCGAGGTGCAGGGCCACCGCCGCGCCACGGATACTGGCGAGCCACTGCGGGCCGGTGGACAGCACGATCGGCAGGACGAGCAGCGCGGCGGCGCCGAACAGCACCCCCATCACCGCGTCGGACGGGTACCCACGCGTGATGAGGCGGCCCCCGATCAGGGAGTACACGGCGTAGGACAGCCCGGCGCCTGCCGCGAGGGCGATGCCCGTCAGGTCCATGGGCGTGGCATGGCCGCTCAGCCCCGGGCCCAGCACCAGCAGCGTGCAGCCCAGAACAGCGGCGGCGGTGGCACCGGCCCAACGCGCGGCCGGCCGGCCGTCTCCGGCGATCCAGGACAGCAGGCCGGCGAAGACCGGCGCGCTGCCCAGCGCGATCACGGTGGCCACGGCCACGCCGGTGCGGCCCACGGCCGGGTAGAAGGTCACCGGGTACCCCGCCACCGCCAACGCGCCCACGGCGAGCAGCCGACGCTCGGCACGCGTGCAGGCTGCAGGCAGCGCGCGGGCACCCCGGGACGTCAGGAACAGCAGCAGGCCGCCGAGGGCGAGGCCGGCACAGCCGATGGCCGCCACCGGCGCACCGGCTGGGGCCAGCGACCCGGCGGTCCCGGTCGTCCCCCAGAGGACGGCGGCGGTGAGGATGGGTACTGGCCCGCCCAGGAGGCCCGCGCTTTTCGTCTGCGAGGCGTCGCTGGTCGGGCGGGAAAGGGCTCGGGGAGAGGTGCGGTTCGGCACAGTCGTGGTCTTCCGTCGTCGAATGCGTCAAAGGGCCGGATTCGAAACGGGCGCACGACGAAACCCCTGACCGCCCTGCGGGCCGGCCGGGATCCCGGGTCAAACCATCAGCGTCGGCGCCCGGTCAGGCGCAGAGCGGTGGCAGAACGACGTGCCAATAACTGTTCACCCGCTGATCGTACCTGCGGGAAGTCTCCGGAAAACGCAAAGAACCCCCGATCCGTGATGGATCGGGGGTTCTCTGTGAATGATTGTTCGGCGGCGTCCTACTCTCCCACAGGGTCCCCCCTGCAGTACCATCGGCGCTGTGAGGCTTAGCTTCCGGGTTCGGAATGTAACCGGGCGTTTCCCTCACGCTATGACCACCGAAACACTATGAAACTGTCAACCGCACCATGCACGTGTATGCATGGGGTCGTTGTTTCAGAACAACACAGTGGACGCGAGCAACTGAGGACAAGCCCTCGGCCTATTAGTACCGGTCAACTCCACCCCTCACAGGGCTTCCATATCCGGCCTATCAACCCAGTCGTCTACTGGGAGCC